>NZ_CP118480.1:606500-909750 GCF_030450055.1 Gallaecimonas kandeliae | reverse complement strand
GTTCCTTGATGCCACTACTGGCGGTCAGCCAATGGTGTTGTTTAACTGCCTGACCTTCGGTAAAGAAGACTTGAGCCAGACCATCACCGAATATATCGACGGTGTGGCTGTCGGCTTGGAGCATTTGGCTTTCGACGAGCAGGACGTTGAGGCCAAGCTGGTCTTTAAATCAAAGATGCAGCACGGCCAGTTCCTGTTCTGCGGTGAAGAGTTCAAGGCGTTGTGTGAGCGGAATGAATTGAAGGGGCTGAGGTTCGACAGCGACCTGCTCAGCGTCTTCTGAAGATTGATCTGGCCGAGTTCGAGCAGACGGCTTGTGCAAGGAACACTATGCCTCAATCCCCACTTCCCAAAAAGGCAGTAGAAACGGCATACGCAAAGGCCTCCTGATGGAGGCCGAGCAGGGGGGACTTATTCGGCGCTTCCCTGCGCCTCCCCCCTCGCTTCGCTCGGGACTGGCCATTGGAGCACATGAAAATATGGGCCGCCAGCTGTGCCAAACGGGGGAAACCTCCCTCCATGGAATATCCAAAACCAGTAGCGGCTTTACTCAAAGATTTATGAAAGTTCAGAATCTAGTAGGCCTGACTAGCAGAAAAAACGGGGCATCTATCGACACCCCATTCTGCCATTCCTAATCCAGTTTTCCGGCAAACTTCTCAGCATATTCTCGTACCATGGGTGAGGCAGCATGCTGCGCCATATCATCCAGCAATGGCTTGTATCCTTTGTCACCGGAGACGCCAAGCACTCGGCAGGCCCAGGCGTAAAAGTCTGACTGGCCCCCATAACGGAAATGGTCAGAGCGAGCTTCGGTATCCAATATATGACTCAGCTGAGCCAGCAGATAGGCATTCTTACCGTAGTCCTTGTAGATCGTTTTGACCGCAAAGTCCCTTAGGTCGCCGTCACCGGAACGCAGCATGTTGGACAGCTGATTAGCTCGCCAGTCGAGTGAGGGATCCATGGTGGAGACATCGTGGATGGCCTTGGCCATCACAACACGTTCCGTCATAGTCCTCTGATACTTGAGAGCATATTTTTTTAGCTTCTCATCCTTAGTAAGATTGGCCACATCCACCACAGTACTCCGGTATTGCTCCAAGCCAGAGTAAGCCAGCGCCTTAGTCGCCCAGATAGCCTCTTTGACCATCTCAGGGTCCGTGCCCAGGTAGTTGTCCAGCACTTGCTTTTGCACCCTATCGTAAAGTTCCTTGCTGTAGAACCAGGTACCCAGAAGGGCTTTGTCGGTGTCGATGCGTTTATCCCGGTCGCCGCTTGCCAGGGCTTGGAGGTAAGGTTGAACAACAGTTGAGGGGATATAGTCTTTGGAGGCTAGTCCGACAGGCTTGCTTTCAACAATGGGTGGCTTCTCGGTATAGCGACGCTTGGCAATAATGGCTTCTTCGTTCAAGCCCTTGGTCTTGAATGAAAAAGCATCAGATACGAACTGGCGATCATCCTCTGTAGCTTCAATCAGGGAGTTCACCGTTGCGCTTAGATAGGCATATTGCAGCTTTTGGTCGTCATCCAGCATCCCACCTAGGGCGACTCCCTTTACCCTGTCAAAAACAGGGCTTTCATGAAAATAAAGCACCTCATCTCCCAGATAATTGGTAATAGTCAGCCTCATGTTGGGCTCACGCAGCTTATCCGTTGGAAACGGGGTGCCATCGCCGACAAAATGCCTGACGTAATCGACAAAGATGTCCAAATCGACAACATTCACATCGTTCTTGTCAGCCAGCAGGCCCTTGTCACGCAGTTTTTTGATCAGCTGAGTCTGCACCAGCACCTTAGCCTTGCCTGGCTGGAGCAGGTTTTTACCCAGATCGGAGTCTGATGTAGCCATGTCCATAGCAAAGTGCCGGATATGGTATTTAACAGCGATATCACTATGAGGATAGGTGGGTGCAGTTTCGTGACTGGCACAGCCGGACAGCAAGCCTGCGGCCAGTAGAATGAGAGAGGATATCCTTGACATGAGTCATTCCATTTAGGGTTACAACAGATGAATCGCTACCGATGATCGAGACATTTCCCAAAGGTCTCGGCAGCTGTTTTAATACTCTACTGGTTTCAGCGACATTTATCGGATCTATCCTTAATTTCAGCAGCAGAAATTCCGTTAAACCCACATTGAAAAATCACTAGATGGCGACCTCATCTAGAACTTACTGTTGGAATTAGCGCTGAGCGTTTTTTGATCACATTTAGCCTATACATCCCCAGAATTGCGTATCGCATGTGGGAGACGGATAAACAAGATAGCCTCTGACCTCAGGTCCAAAACCAATTTATCCAGAATATACCAAGTAAGCCGCCAAGCTATTTCGATTGAAATTCGTACACCTGCGCTGTCGCCAAGCATCTAGCCTACCTCGGATGTCCTAATCCCTTAACGTCGTGCTCGGTCTTGTTGTAAGTCGCTTGTACTTCATTCTGCGGCTGTTCCGGTTTGCTCCCGGCAAACCGGTGACTCGGAACATCAAGGCTGGCCTGCTGCCCGAGGCCACCTAACGGAGGCCGAGCCGGGGGAATTGCACTCGCGCCGTCCCTGGCGCTCGCCCTGCGGGCAGCGCTGCGCGCTGTGCCAATCGGCTGTCCATGCCGATTGGTGAACCCCAGGGGGTCATTCACCACCCGCTCGTCAAACCAACAAAAAGGCCACCCGCTTGGGTGGCCTTTTTGTTGGTTTGGTGGAGCCGGGGGGATTTGAACCCCCGTCCGTGAACCCTACATCCTCGGTACTACATGCTTAGCCGTCTCTTTTAGTTAACTGCGTTGAGCGCCGAGTGGCAGGCTTTCAAGCAGCGAGCCTGATTGGTTTTAACGTCTTGGCTCCAGGCGAAGCCGCCACGCGATCCTGTCAAGTTTGACCTTCCTGATCCAAAGCCGACAGGCGGGCTAAGGGGGAAGGGCTCTCTACTGCTTATTAGGCAGCGAGTGCGTAAGTTTCGTCGTTTGCGACTATTTTTTTGCGGTTTTTTTACGAGGCCAACCGCACCTCGGCATGCACCTTGGGTTTCGCGATCCCCGTCGAATCCTGATCGGCCCCAAGTAGTGCGGCCAGTATATCAGAGCTGGTCGCCGCGCTCCAAGGACTTGTGATCCCGATCCCTTTTCCCTGCCCTTGCTCCCAAGGCCTTGCCTGGGTTAGAACTTGACCGGCAATGCCCAACAAGGAGGGATAATGAAAAAATTGCTTCTGGCCGCCCTGCTGGTGGCCCCCCTGGCCCAGGCCTTCGACAACAAGGATGACGCCATCCACTATCGCCAGTCGGTGTTCGACCTGGTGGCGGCCCACTTCCACGAGATGGGTTCCATGGTCAAGGGCGACAAGGCCTTCGACGCCAAGGAATTCCAGTACCGCGCCGCCAGCCTGGCCGCCCTGTCCAAGATGCCCCTGGAGGGTTTCCTCTACCCCGGCTCCGACAAGGGCGACACCCACGCCAAGGCCGCCGTCTGGGAGAAGATGGACGAGTTCAAGGAGCACCTCTCCGGTTTCCAGGCCGATGCCGCGGCCCTGGAAAAAGCCGCCGCTGGCGGTGAGCTGGCCGCCATCAAGCCGGCCTTCATGAAGACGGCCAAGAACTGTAAGGCCTGCCACACCGAGTTCAAGAACCGCTGAGCAGCAAAAAGGCCACCTTCAGTGGCCTTTTTTGTGGTCAGAGGCCGCTGCCCCAGCCCCAGTACAGGAGCCCCCAGAGCCCGGCGAACACCAGCCAGGCCGGCCAGGGCGCCTTGAGCCTTGGCGCCTCTGCCACCCCGGCCTTGCGGCCCGTGACCATGGCCGGTACCAGCCTGTCGCCACGCAGGCTGTGGCCCAGCACCGCCAGCACATGGACGGCGGCCAGGGCCAGCAGCAGGTTGAAGTTGAGGTGGTGGAGCCGGGTCAACCAGTCGGAGGTTTCGCCTGAAACCCAGCCATAAAGCGGCCCCTCGGTGAAGATCTCGTCATTGGCGAACAGGCCGGTGCCGAGCTGGACGCCGAGGCTCAGCAGCAGCGCCACCACCATCCAGCCCCCCAGGGGATTGTGGCCGGCCACACCCTTGCCGCGGCCTTTGAAGAGATCGCGGCCGAAGGCCAGGGCCTGCCTGGGCCCCTTGAGGAACTGGCCGAAGCGGGCGCTGCCCGAGCCGGCGAAGCCCCAGTAGAGACGGGCGCCCCAGAGGGCCATCAGGGTCATGGCCAGCCACTGGTGCCAGACCATGTCCCCCTGCTCTGCCGTCCACCAGCAGCCGCCCAAGAGGCCCAGTTGGGCCCAGTGGTAAAGCCGGACGAAACCGTCCCAAACCTTGGTCATGCCGTCGTTACTCCTCATCCTTGGCCGCAACCGCCACCGGGTGCTTGGCCAGCTTACGCTGCAGGGTGCGCCTGTGCATGCCAAGGGCCTTGGCGGTGGCGGAGACGTTGCCGCCGTGGTCGGCCAGCACCTTGTGCAAATGTTCCCATTCCAGCCGCGCCGGCGGCAAGGGCTGCTGGGCCTGGGAGGGCGTCGCTTCGCCGCCTATGGCGGCCAGCAAGGAGGCCATGTCCAGGGGCTTGGGCAGGTAGTCGTCGGCCCCGGCCTTGATGGCCGCCACCGCCGAGGCGATGGCCGCATAGCCGGTCACCACCAGGAGCCGTGCCTGGGGCAACAGCGCCCGCAGCGGCGCTATCAGCGGCAGGCTGGTGCCCTGGGCCAGTTTGAGGTCCAGCAGCACCACCTGGGGAGCGAAGGACCCGGCCTCGGCCAGCAGCGCCTCGGCCCTTTCCAGGTGCCTGACCTCGAAGCCCTTGCGCCCCAGCACCCTGGCCAAAGTCGCGGCCAGGACGAGGTCGTCCTCCAGCAGCAGCAGTTTGGTGTTCACGCCTTTCTCAGCCCCACTTCCACCCAGCTGCGCTCGCCGTCCCCCTGGATACGCAGGAAGCCCCCCAGCCGCTCCAGGCTGACATGGGCCAGGAAGAGGCCGAGGCCAGGGCCCGGATGGCGGTCTGAGGGCAGCGGCTGGCCCAGGGAGCGGGCCAGCTCTGGGGCCAGGCCAGGGCCGCCGTCGTCGATGCGCAGCAGCCAATGCTCGCCCTCTTCCGTCAGCCGCAGGGTTATCTGGCCGCCCTGGTGGGCGGCGTTGTCCAGCAGGTTGAGCAGGGCCGGGATCAGGGTGGCGTCACTTCTCACCAGGGCGGTCGGCGCCTTTGGCAGCTGCAGGTCGGTGGCGGGGCGCAGCAGCATGAAGCGCTCGGCCAGGTCGGCCAAGAGTGCGCCAAGGGCCAGGCCACTGGCCGGCTGAGGTTCGGCCGCTTGGCGCACCTCCTGCAACTGGCCGGCGCAACGGGACAGGGCCCCTTGCAGGGCCGCAAGCCTGGGATCGGCCAGCTCTTCTGCCAGTTCGTCGGCGTTGAGCCTGGCCACCGACAGGGGGCTGGCCAACTGGTGGGCGGCCAGGGCCGCCTGGGCCGCTACCGCCATCACCTGTTCGGAGCGCAGCTGCTGCTCGCGCAGCCGGCCTATGGCCGCCTCCTGGCGGCGCAGCACCTTGTTGAGGTGGGCGGCGAAGAGCAGCAGCACCCCTATGGTGAGCAGGGTGTTGGCCCACATGCCCCAGTAATGCCCTGCCCTGTGCCAGCCCATGTTGTCCGGCACCAGCATCAGGGCGCTGTAACCCAGCACGGCGGCCAGGGCGACCCAGAGCGCCCGCTGCTGGGCCTTGGCCAGCAAGGCTATGACCACGGGCAGCAGGTAGAGGCTGACGAAGGGGTTGGTATGGCCGCCGGAAAACCCGAAGAGGGCGGTGAGCAGGGCCATGTCCGCCAGCAGCCAGCGCTGGCCGCTGCGCCTGCGGGTCAGCAGCAGCATCAGCCCCTGGGCAAGCCAGAGGCCCAGCAGCAGCGGCAACGAATAGGGCAGCCCGGCGATGCCCAGCCAGAGCAGCATGGCACCGGCGGCAAGCCAGAGGATAAGGCGCAGGGCCTGGATGTCGTTGGGGAGGGGAGCCGTCATAAATCCACTCAACTATGCCCTCGGCCAAGCCGGGCGACAAGCCCCCAAAAGCCAGATCTGCCACCTTTTTCACGCTTTGTTTGCGACCGGCAGCAATGGCGAAAAAAGTTGATCAAGATCACATGACAGCCCCTGTCAAAAGGCGTAGGTTGAAACCGAAGGCGAAGAAAAAGATGACTCAGGAGGTTTCACCATGCGCATCGATATTACCAGCCGGACCCAGCCCATCACCGCCGCCCTCGAGGCTCAGATCCAGAAACAACTGGGCAAGCTGGAACGCTTCGACGTCCCCTTCATCAACCCCAAGTTCATCATCGACCGTGACGGCCAGGCCGTGCTGATGGAGGCCAGCATAGGACTGCCCAGTGGTGAACTCATCGCCAAGGCGAAGGATGTCGACGGCTACGCGGCGCTCAGCGCCCTGGTGCAGAAACTGCAGCGCCAGCTTAAGACCTATGTGCACAAGCCCAACGCCCACCGCGCCGCGCGCAGCAACAGGGCCCAACTGCTGGAGATGGACGGGGCTGCCGACGCGGCCTGAAGCTCAAGCCTCCTGCTGCTCCGGCCACTCCAGGGGCAGCAGATCCAACCGGGAAGGGCGACCGATGAGGTTGCCCTGCGCATAATCCAGTCCCAGCCGCCGCACGTAGTTCAGCAAGGTCGGCGAATCCACGAACTCCGCCACCACCGGCAATGACAAGCCGCGGCAGACCGCCGCTATGCCCCGCACTATGGCCCTGTCCCTGGGGCTGTTGAGCAGGTCCCGCACCAGGCTGCCGTCAATCTTGACGTAATCCACAGGCAACACCTGCAGGTAGCGGAAGGAGGAAAAGCCGCTGCCAAAATCGTCCAGGGCGAAACGCACCCCTTCTTGCTGCAAGGCTTCCATGAAACGCCGCGCTTCCTTGAGGCTGTCGATGGCCACCGATTCGGTGATCTCGATGCAGAGGGTCTTGGCCGGCACGCCGGCGGCGCGCAGCCAGTCGCGGATCTGCAACGCAAAACGGCAGTCAGAGAGGCTCTGGCCGCTGAGGTTGACGGCCAGCACCAGCTGGTCGTGCAGGTCGGGGTGGCGGCTCAGCCAGTCGATCACCGCCTTCAGCACCCAGTGGTCAAGGCGGTTGGTGAGCTGGAAATGCTCGGTGGCGGCCAGGAAACGGCCCGGGCTCAGCATCTCGCCCTGGTCACCCAGCATCCGCACCAGCACCTCCACCCTCAGCGGGCCGTGCTGGGGCTTGAGGGCCTTGAGGGGCTGGTAGAAGAGCAGGAAATCGTCGTTGTTGATGGCCTGGCTGACCTTCCTGGCCCAGACGGAGGCCTGGTGGCGCTCCACCAGCACCGGATGATCGGCGCTGAACTTGACCCAGGGCAGTTCGGACGGCAGATGGCAGGCGAGATCCGCCCGGCGCAGGCACTCCCAGATCTCCAAGTCCGGCTCGCCGACACAGACCCCGGCCTTCACCGCCAGGGGATAGCCGTCACGGTTGATCTGGCCGACGGCACTTTCCAGCACCCGCAGCAGGGCCTCCAGGCGCGGCGCCCAGTCGTCGCCGCAGAAGCGGACCCAGAAGGTGTCGCCGTCGGGGCGGGCGGCGAATTCGCCATGGTGCAGGGCGCCCTTGACCAGTTCGCCCAGGCGGCTCAGCAGGCTGTCGCCGGCGTCATGGCCGAGGTTGTCGTTAAGGAGGCGAAAGCGGCGCAGGTTGAGCTGGGCCAGGGCGCCGTCGGCCAGGCCTTCGGACGCCAGCTTGAGGATGAAGCCCTGGCGGTTCAGCAGGCCAGTGACCCCGTCCAACTGCAGTTGCCGGCGCAGTTCCTTGAGCTGGCGCTGTTGGCCCTGCTGGCATTGGACATGCAGCCAGAGTTGGCCGTCCTTGCGGTAGCCGTGGAGTTGGAAACCCGGGATCTGTTGTTCGAAATAGGGTGATTTGCCGTCACGCCACTGACGCAGGGCCCCCAGTTGCAGGGGCAGCTCCAGCAGGCTGACGTGGCGGCCTCGGACGTCTTCCAGCTTGGGCAGCAAGTCGGCCAGGGAGCGACTGTAGCTCGCCACATCCAGTTCAGGGGTCAGGCATAGCCAGCCGCTGCGCCCCTGGCTCGCCAGTTGCTCCAGGAGCTGCGACTGCCGCCGCTCTTTGAGCAGTTGGCCTTCCAAGGCCTTGATGCGCCTATGCCCCTGCCACCAGCACAGGCAGGCACCACCCAGCAGGCCGGATGTTCCCAGTTCGACAAGCGAAGGGGAAAACAGCATGGGTCTCTCCCTAAATAGGCAGTCTTTTCGCTGCTATATCAATATGCTGGCCATAAGCATGGCCTTCTTTGTAATGTAAGAGGCCTATTCTGATGGACTCTTCCTGAACGGCAAGGAAAAAAAAGTGAAATGGCGAATTGGAGCACTGTTACTGGCAGCCCTTGCCGTTACTCCTCTGGTACTGCTCTACGCTAGTACCCCCAAGCTGGACGGGGAGGTCCGGCTGGCCGGGCTCAACCACGGCGTCAGCGTCGACCGCGACAACAGGGGCGTGCCGCTGATCCATGCCAGCAACCAGCTGGATCTGGCCAGGACCCTGGGGTACCTGCACGGCCAGGAGCGTTTCTTCCAGATGGATCTGCTGCGCCGCCTTGCCGCCGGTGAGCTGGCCGCCCTGGTGGGGGACAAGGCCCTGGCGACGGACCGCGACAAGCGCCGTCACCGCTTCCGCGCCCGGGCCGAGCAGGCCCTGGCCAAGCTGGATCCCAAGACCCAGGCCCTGCTCCAGGCCTATGCCGGCGGCGTCAACCAGGGCCTGGCGGCTCTCCACGGCAGGCCCTTCGAATACTGGCTGCTGCGGCAAAAACCCCAGCCCTGGCGCCCCGAAGACAGCCTGCTGGTGATCGACGCCATGTACTTGGACCTGCAGGGCAACAGCGCCGAGCGGGAATGGAGCCTGGCCGCCATCAGCGACAGGTTGGATGCGGCCCAGCGCCGTTTCTGGTTCCCCGAAGGAGGCGCCCTGGATGCGGCCCTGGACAGCAGCTTCCCTGAGCCGGCCCCCATCCCAGAAGATGGCCTGCCCAACCTCGCCGCCCCCGGCAAGCCGGCCCCCGAGCAGGCCCCCGGCTCCAACGCCTGGGCCGTGGCCGGCCGCTTCACCAACGACGGCGCCGCCATGCTGGCCTCCGACATGCACCTCAGCCTGCGCCTGCCCAACATCTGGTACCGCATGGCCGCCCGGGTCGGCGAACAGATGGAGGTGGGCCTGACATTGCCCGGCTCCCCCGGCCTGGTGGTGGGCAGCAACGGCCATATCGCCTG
Source organism: Gallaecimonas kandeliae (assembly GCF_030450055.1). Lineage (NCBI taxonomy): Bacteria > Pseudomonadati > Pseudomonadota > Gammaproteobacteria > Enterobacterales > Gallaecimonadaceae > Gallaecimonas > Gallaecimonas kandeliae. The sequence goes on along the minus strand of NZ_CP118480.1, from coordinate 900,471 downwards.
GGGCTTTACCAACGCCTACGGCGACTTCTCCGACCTGGTGGTGGTCAACAAGGTGGGCGACAACAGCTACCAGACCCAGGAGGGCCCCAAGCCCCTGGTGCACCACCAGGAAACGTTGCTGAGCGCCAGCGGCAAGAGCGAAGTGCTGGATGTGGACGAGACCCAGTGGGGGCCGCTGATGGGCACCCTGCCCGACGGCCGGCCCTACGCCCAGCTCTGGGAGGCCCAGCAGGAGGGAGCCGTCAACTTCAAGCTGATGCAACTGGTGAACTGCCCCGACGTCAACTGCGCCCTGGACCTGGCTCCCCAGATGGGGATCCCCACCCAGAACCTGGTGGTGGCCGACAGCCGCGGCAATATCGCCTGGACGCCGGCCGGCCCCCTGCCGGAGCGCACCGGCTACGACGGCCAGGCCCCGGTCGACCTCAGCCAGCCCGGGCTTACCTGGAGCGATCGCCTGCCGGCCAGCGCCTACCCCAGGCGCATCAACCCGCCTGGCGGGCGGATCTGGAGCGCCAACCAGCGCATGTTGGGCGGTGCCGAGCTGGACCGCATCGGCGACGGCGGCTTTGCCCTCGGCGAGCGGGCCGGGCGCATCCGCGACGCCCTGCGCAGCCAGAACCTCTGGGATGAAAAAGGCTTCTTCGCCCTCCAGTACGACAACCGCGTGCCCCTCTACGACTTCTGGGCCAAGCTGCTGGCCAAGGAGCTGGCGGCCATGCCGCCCTCGCCGGACTTCGTCAAGGCCAGGCGTCTGGTGGACGCCTGGGACGGCAGCGCCAGCGCCGGCTCCCAGGCCTTCGGTCTCATCAAGGGCTTCCGCCAAGCCATGATGGGCAGCCTCTTTGCTCCCTTCTATGAACTGCAGAAGAAACTGCCCGGCTTCGACACCGCCGCCATCGACAACCAGTGGGAATACCCCTTGCGCCAGTTGCTGACCGAGCGGCCTGGCCAACTGCTGCCCGCCGGCTATGACGACTGGGACGCCCTCTTGAGCGAGCAGACGGCGCGGCAGGTGGCCAGGGCCGCCGAGCAGGGCTGGCCCACCTGGGGCGCCGAGCACCAGAGCCACATTCGCCATCCCCTCTCCAGCGCCCTGCCAGGCTGGCTGGCCCGCTACCTGGACGCGCCCGTGGTGCCCCAGTCCGGCGACAGCTACGCGGTGCACGTCACTGGCCCGGCCTTCGGCGCCTCGGAGCGCTTGGTGGTCACTCCAGGCCAGGAGGACAGGGGCATTTTGGTGATGCCGGGCGGCCAGGCCAGCAACCCCCTGTCCCCTTATTACCTCAAAGGCCACCAGGACTGGCAGGAAGGCCACCCCGAACCCCTGATGCCCCAGGAAAGCCGATGGCAGCTCAAGCTGACGCCCTGACCGGCACCTATTACCTTGAGCATTTCGAGGCCCTGCTGGCCCAGGTTGAAGGTCGCTACGGCGACCTTTTTATTGAGGCCGAGCAGGCTCTGCTGGCCAGCTTCAAGGTCCTGCCGGTCGACGCCCGCGCCCTCTATGTGCGCTTCCTTGGCCGCCGCGGCCAAGCCTTTCGGCAAGACAAGCTCAATTACCCCGAGCTGGCATTGCCCCAGGCCCTGGCCAGCCTCGAGGCCGCCGGCTTTATCGCAGCGGCTCCCCCGACCACTGCACTGCTGGCGCTGCTGACCAAGGCCGAGCTGGCCCAGCTCTTTGGCCTCGACGCTCGGCAAAAGCGCCTCGACCTGCTGGCCCAGGCCGAGGCCCTGCCCTTCCCCGCCCTGCCCTTTCACATCTGGCAACTGCGCTTCGAAGACTTCTTCCGCCGCTGCCTGCTGCTCTATTTCGGCAACCCCTACCAGGATCTCAGCGAGTTCGTAGTGACGGCGCTGGAGCACGTGCGCTACGAGGCCTATGCCCTGGATGTTGGCAGCCGTTTCTACCGGGACAGGGGGCACCTCGAGCGCCACTTCGCCCTGGCCAAACTGGCCCAGGAACTGGAGGCCACGGAAGAGGCCGAGCTGCCGGCCCTGGCAACCAGCTGGCCTGAAGGGGATGACAGGCGCTGGCAGAAGTTGACCCTGGCCCTGGCCAGGCGCCTGGAAAGGGCCGGTGCAACCGCCCAGGCCCTGGCCTTTTATGCCAAGACGCCCCTGCCCCCCAGCCGCGAGCGCCAGGTACGGCTTATCCAGAAGCAAGCCGGCGACCAGGCCGCCTGGCAGGCGCTGGCGCCGGTACTGCAAGGGCCAATGGACGCCAGCGAGCAGGACTTTATCGAGTGCTTCGGCCAGCGCCTGGCCAAGAAGCTGGGCCAGCAGCTGCCGGCGGCACCGGTCAGCGCCGTAGCCGAGGAAGTGCGGCCACTGCCGGCCGGCAAGGGCTCGGTGGAGCTAAAGGCCCTTCAGTATTTCCAGGCCGGCGTGCACGGCGAGAACCAACTGCTCACCGGCCTCTTCGGCCTCTTGTTCTGGGACATCGTCTTCGCCCCGGTGCCGGGCGCCTTCTTCCACCCCTTCCAGCGCGGCCCCCAAGATCTGTTCAGCCCTGATTTCACCGAGAAGCGCCGGGCCCTTATCGAGGCAAGGCTCAAGGAAATTGAGGGTGACTGGCTGCCAAGGGCCCAGGCCTGTCGGCGGCAAAAGCAGGGCATCACCAACGCCCTGGTGCACTGGCCCTTCTGGACAGAGGAAAGCCTTGAACTGGCCGGCGCCATACCGGGGGCGCACCTGGCCGCCTGGTTCCGCCATTTTCTTAGCGACCCCCGCCACCACCGCAGCGGTTTTCCCGATCTGCTGGTGCTCGAAGAGGGCGGCTACGCCCTGGTGGAGGTCAAGGGCCCAGGTGACCGCCTCCAGCCCGGCCAGAAGCGCTGGCTGCGGGAACTCATCCGCCTCGGCCACCCCGCCCGGGTGTTGCACCTCAAGTAGTGCATCCCTGCTAGGCTGGAAGGGTCAGCAACAGGAGGAAGCATCATGGGTTATGTCGACGGATTCGTGGTCCCGGTACCACTGGACAGGCTGGAGGACTACTTGGCCATGGCTCGCCTCGCCGGTGCCGTCTGGCGCGAGCACGGCGCCCTGAGCTATGTGGAGTGCGTCGCCGACGACGTCAAGGAGGGCAAGCTCACCTCCTTTCCCCAGGCGGTGCAGCTCCAGCCCGGCGAGACGGTGATCTTCGCCTGGATCACCTACCCTTCCAGGGAAGCCAGGGACGCCATCAACGACAAGGTCTTCAAGGATCCCCGCTTGGCCGACATGATGGATGCCAGCAAGATGCCCTTCGACGGCAAGCGCATGTTCTGGGGCGGCTTCACACCGTCGGTGCAATACCAGCCCTGAGGCCAGCCCCGGCTTAGCCGCTGTGACAGGCGCCGTTGGCAAGGCATAAAAAAACCCCGCCAGATGGCGGGGTTTCATTTTGCTTTATACAGCGACCATTACTTGCTGGTCAGCTTCTCGCGGATGCGAGCTGCCTTACCGGTGCGGCTGCGCAGGTAGTACAGCTTGGCGCGACGTACGTCACCGCGACGCTTGACCTCGATCTTGGCGATCAGGGGGCTGTGGGTCTGGAAGACACGCTCAACACCTTCACCGTTGGAGATCTTACGCACGGTGAAAGCGGAGTGCAGGCCGCGGTTACGCTTGGCGATAACCACGCCTTCGAAAGCCTGCAGACGCTCTTTATCGCCTTCTTTAACACGGACGGAAACAACCAGGGTGTCACCGGGGGCAAAGGCCGGGACGTCCTGTTTCAGCTGTTCGTCTTCAAGTTGCTTGATGATGTTGCTCATAATTTCAATTTCCCTAGGTGTAACTGAGACTTAACTGTGATCCGCTTGTTCGCGGATAAATTCAGCAAGAAGTAGTTCCTGCTCGTCAGTCAGAGCTAGGTTGTCCAGCAGATCCGGACGCCTTTGCCAAGTCCGGCCCAGTGACGCCTTGAGGCGCCAACGGCGGATGGCCTGGTGATCACCGCTCAGAAGGACTTCTGGTACCGTCATGCCGTCGAGTACCTCAGGCCGCGTATAGTGGGGGCAGTCGAGCAGCCCCGTCGCGAAAGAGTCCTCTTCGGCTGACTGATCATGACCCAGTACTCCCGGCACCAGCCGGGCGACAGCGTCAATCAGCACCATGGCAGGGAGTTCCCCGCCGGACAGCACGTAATCACCTATAGACCATTCTTCGTCTACCAGCGACGTTATCACGCGCTCGTCTATGCCTTCGTAACGGCCGCACACCAATACCAAGGCTTCGGCCTTGGCCAGGGTTCGGACGCCTTGTTGGTCCAGCCTTCGGCCCTGGGGCGAAAGGTAAACCACCTTAGCCTGCGCACCTGCTGCGGCCTTGGCTACAGCAATGGCGTCTTGCAGCGGCTCGACCTTCATCAGCATGCCGGGACCACCGCCGTAAGGCCTGTCGTCCACGGTGCGATGCTTGTCGGTGGTGAAATCACGGGGATTCACGCACTCAAGCCGCAATAAACCCTTGTCTATGGCTCGCCCCATCACCCCGTGTTCGGTCAATGCCCGGAACATGTCGGGGAAAAGGGTGACAACCGCCAGCTTCATCAGAAGCTGGGATCCCAGTCCACCTCGATGACACCACCAGGGATGTCGACCTTCTTGATGAACTGTTCTGTGACGAAGGGGATCAATCGTTCACGTTGACCAAAACTGTCTCGGCTGTTGGCCTTGACCACCAGCACGTCGTTGGAACCGGTCTCCATCAGGTGGTCCACCTGGCCCAGGTCATAGCCCTGGAGGTTGACCACGCGAAGCCCTTCCAGGTCGCGCCAGTAGTAGTCGCCATCAGCAAGCTCCGGCAGTTGAGAGGCTTCGACTGCGATGTCCATGCCATTCAACAGCTCGGCGCCGTTGCGATCGGTAACTTGGTCCAAGAGCACTACCAGGCCCTTGTTGTGGCGTCGCCATTTGACGATGCCTCTCTCCTGCCAGTCCCCATCACGGCCCAAGAGCCAGGGTTGGTAGGAGAAGATGTTTTCCGGATCGTCGGTAAAGGAATTCACCTTGACCCAGCCACGGATACCGTAAGGGGCGCCGAGTCGGCCAACAGTGATCTTTTCCATGAAAAGCCTTTACCTCTGGGAAAACGGTGGCTAATTAAGCCTTGTTGCTCTTGACCAGTTGAGCTACGCGATCGGTCATGGCCGCACCCTGGGAAACCCAGTGGTTGATGCGATCCACGTCCAGGCGCAGTTTCTCTTCCTGGCCACGGGCGACGGGGTTGAAGAAGCCAACGCGCTCGATGAAACGCCCGTCACGGGAGTTACGGCTGTCAGCAACGACAACTTGATAGAACGGACGCTTTTTAGCGCCGCCACGTGCCAAACGAATGGTAACCATACCGTCCTCTTGGTTGATACAAGTGAATGGCGGGCCCGGAGGGGGCCCATGCTGTAAAGCCCGGCAATTTTACTCAGATTGCACTTGAATGCAAGAAAAGGCGGCGGCGGGATAGACAATAGTAGAGGCGGCCCGGGCCGCCTCTCAAAACGCGCAGAGAAAAGGAAGGGATTAGCTCAGAGCTTGGGCATGCCGCCAGGGGGCATCATGCCCTTCATGGAGCGCATCATCTTCATCATGCCGCCCTTGCCGGACATCTTCTTCATCATCTTCTGCATCTGGGTGAACTGCTTGAGCAGCTTGTTCACTTCATGCACCTCGACACCGGCGCCCATGGCGATGCGGCGCTTGCGCGAGCCCTTGATGACCTCGGGCTGGCGGCGCTCACCGGGGGTCATGGAGCTGATGATGGCCCCCATGCGCTTGGTGAGTTTGTCGTCCATCTGGCCTTTGATCTGCTCGGAGATCTGGCCCATGCCTGGCAGCTTGGTGAGCAGGCCCATCATGCCGCCCATGTTGTTCATCTGCTCAAGCTGCTCGCGGAAGTCTTCGAGGTCGAAGCCTTTGCCCTTCTTGACCTTGTCGGCCAGCTTGGCGGCTTTTTCCTTGTCGACGGTGCGCTCCACTTCCTCGATGAGGGACAGCACGTCACCCATGCCGAGGATGCGGGACGCCACCCGGTCGGGGTGGAAGGGCTCCAGGGCGTCGGTCTTCTCGCCCATACCCAAGAACTTGATGGGCTTGCCGGTGATGGCGCGGATGGACAGGGCGGCACCGCCGCGAGCATCACCGTCGACCTTGGTGAGGATGACGCCGGTCAGCGGCAGGGCCTCGTGGAAGGCCTTGGCGGTGTTGGCGGCGTCCTGGCCGGTCATGGCGTCCACCACGAACAGGGTTTCCACCGGCTTGACGGCGCCGTGCAGGCGCTGGATCTCGGCCATCATGTCGCCGTCGATGTGCAGGCGGCCGGCGGTGTCCAGCAGCAGCACGTCATAGAAGCCTTTCTTGGCGGCGTCGATGGCACCCTGGGCTATGGCAACCGGGTCCTGGGAGATGTCGGAAGGATGGAAGCTGACCCCCACCTCGCCGGCCAGGGTCTCGAGCTGCTTGATGGCCGCCGGACGGTAGATGTCGGCACTGACCACCATCACCTTTTTCTTGTGGCGTTCCTTGAGGAAACGGGCCAGCTTGGCGACGGAGGTGGTCTTACCGGCGCCCTGCAGGCCCGCCATCAACACCACGGCCGGCGGCTGGGCCGCCAGGTTCAGGGCCTCGTTGGCCTCGCCCATGGCCGCTTCCAGCTCGTCGCGTACTATCTTGATAAAGACCTGGCCCGGAGTCAGGGACTTGGTGACCTCGGCCCCCAGGGCCCGCTCCTTGACCTTGGCCACGAAGTCGCGCACCACCGGCAAGGCCACGTCGGCCTCCAGCAGGGCCATGCGGACTTCGCGCAGGGTGTCCTTGATGTTGTCTTCGGTCAGGCGCCCACGGCCGCTGATATTTTTCAGGGTACGCGTCAGCCTGTCGCTCAGATTTTCGAACATCTGTCTTTATCTCTGGATATCGGGTTGCAGGCAGTATACCCCAAAGAGGGGGGCGCCCCGAAAGACCGCTATTCACTTTTGCAAAAGCCTGCCCTTAGAATGGGGCAACTCCAAGGACGCCCCAGGACCCATGCTGACCTCTATCTTCTCCCTCGCCGCCACCTTGCTCTACGCCCTGTCCGCCGTGCTGGCGGCCGGCCGCCTGTTCAAGCACGAGGGGCCGAACCGGGTACAGACGGTGTCCCTGGGCTTTGCCGCCGCCGGCGCCCATTTGGCCAGCCTGATGGTGCTGGTGATGACAGGGGACGGCGAGAACCTCGGGGTGCTGAACGTGGCGTCCATGTCGGCCTGGGTGGTGGTGATGCTGATGACGACGGCGGCCATGCGCCTGCCGGTGCTGCAGCTGATGCCCATAGTCCACGGCTTTGCCGCCCTGGTGGTGCTGGTGGCCTGGCAGGTGCCGGTCAAATGGGTGCTGCACCTCAACGCCGAGCCCGAGGTGGTGATCCACATCACCCTGAGCCTCATCGCCTACGCCGTGATGGTGATAGCGGCCATCTATGCCCTGGAGCTGGCCTTCATCAACCGCCAGCTCAAACACCGCCGGCTGTCCGCCCTGCCCGCCTTCCTCCCGCCGCTGATGACGGTGGAGCGCCAGTTGTTCCAGCTGATGCTGGTGGGCCTTATCGTGCTGAGCCTGGCCCTGGCCTCCGGCTTCGTGTTCGTGGACGGCATGTTCGCCCGGGCCCAGATCCACAAAACGGTCTTTTCTCTGCTGGCCTGGCTGGTCTACGCCCTGGCCCTCTACGCCCATTACCGCCATGGCTGGCGGGGCCGCGGCGCCGTTTGGGCCAGCCTCGGCGGGGCCGTATTGCTGACCTTGGCCTATTTCGGCAGCAGATTCGTCCAGGAAGTCATACTGCGGTCTTGATCACAGCCCCCCCTTCGCGTAGTAAAATGGGGATTCCTATTTTGATAAAGGACGCCCCTTTTGGACGACATATCGACGAGTACCTTATGGATAGCCTTGCTGGTACTCATCATCCTCTCGGCCTTCTTCTCCAGTTCCGAGACCGCCATGATGTCGCTGAACCGTTACCGGCTTCGACATCTCACCAAGGAAGGACACAAGGGCGCCCGACGCGCCAGTGACCTTCTGGACCGCACCGACCGCCTTATCGGCCTGATCCTTATTGGCAACAACCTGGCCAATAACGCCGCCGCCACCATCGCCTCCATCATAGGCCTGCGCCTGCTGGGCGACCTGGGCGTGGCCCTGACTCCCTTCGTGCTGACCCTGGGCATGCTGCTGCTGGCCGAGGTCACTCCCAAGACCCTGGCGGCCCTCTACCCCGAGAAGGTGGCCTTCCCTTCGGCCTGGTTCCTCAAGGGGCTGATGAAAGTCTTCTACCCCGTGGTCTGGGTGGTGAACGGCATCACCAACGGCCTGCTGGCCCTGCTGCACATCAAGCCGGAAAGCAGCGGCGCTGACGCCCTATCCAGCGAAGAGCTGCGCACTGTGGTGGCCGAGGCCGGGGCCATGATCCCGCGCCGCCACAAGGACATGCTGGTCTCTATCCTGGATCTGGAAAAGGTGCAGGTGGAGGACGTCATGACCCCCAGATCCGACATCAAGGGCATCGACATCAACGACGACTGGAGCGATATCGTCAAGCAGCTGACCCATGCCCAGCACACCCGGCTGCTGCTGTACCGGGACAACATCGACGACGCCGTCGGTTTCGTCCATGCCCGCGATGCCCTGCGCCTGCTGTCCAAAAACCAGTTCACCAAGTCGGCGCTGCTGCGGGCGGTGCGGGAGATCTACTTCATCCCCGAAGGCACGCCCCTCAACGTCCAGCTGCTGAAGTTCCAGCGCAACAAGGAGCGTATCGGCCTGGTAGTGGACGAATACGGCGACATCCAAGGCCTGGTGACCCTGGAAGACATCCTCGAAGAGATAGTGGGTGACTTCACCACAGACCAGGCGCCGGCCCCCCACGAGGAGATCGTGCCCCAGCCGGATGGCTCCTACCTGGTGGAAGGTTCCATCTCGCTGCGCGAACTCAACAAGGAGATGAGCTGGGACTTCCCCACCGACGGGCCCAAGACCCTCAACGGCCTGATCCTCGAGCACCTGGAGGAGATCCCCGAGGCCAACATCTCCATCCGCCTGGCCGGCTACCCGCTGGAGATCATCGACGTCAAAGACAACATGGTGAAGACGGCGCGGATACTGCCGCAGTACAAGAAGGATTAAAAAAGGCCGCGCAAGCGGCCTTTTTCTTGGCTAGAACCAGTCCCAGAAGCCCTTGTCCAGGTCGTCCTTGCAGCCTTTGTACTGCTTGGAGAAGGCCCAGGCCCGGCTCTGCACCTTCTTGGCCACCTGCTTCAGCCAGGGCTTCCTCTCGTAGCTCTTCTGGCGGTAGCCGCCCCAGCCCTCGTGGTAGTTGAGGTAAAGGCCATAGGCGTCCCACTTGGAGACGCCGTTGAGCTTGTGGGTCTTGGCGATGTACCAGCCCATGAAGTCCAGGGCGTCGTCGAAGTCGTCGCGGTCGGCGCCCCAGTTGTCGGTCTCGCGCATATAGTCTTCCCAGGTATCGTCCTTGGCCTGGGCGTAGCCGTAAGCGCTGGAGACCCGGCCCCAGGGAATGAAACCCAGCAGGTAGTCACGGGGTGGCAAGGCGTCATGGTGGAAGCTCGATTCCTGGTAGAGGATGGCGAAAGGTACCTGCACCGGCACGCCCCACTTCTTCTGCACGTCCAGGGCCGCCTGGTACCAGTCGTCCTTCTCCTTGAAGATGGCGCAGAGGTTATCAGGGTCCTTGGGAGGCGCCGTAGCACAGCCGGCCAGCCAAAGGGCCGGAAGCAAAAAAAGAATTCGCATCATTTACAACATCTTCCGTCATCCACGCCACAAAAGTGCCAGAGCCTGTGAACTTTCACAAGGCGCCCCCCTCTAATCTTTCGCAAGCAGCAAGACTTTTCATGTCACATCCCTGTATGGGGAGGCCTCCAAAGCCTCCCCTTTTTTTATCCGCTTTTCAGTCACCTGGAACTATTCATCGACCTTGCTCTCGAAGAGTAGCGTGCAGCGACGGCTGCCGCCCATCCGAAGACGTCAGACTCCCAAAGGAGGCCCTTGGCCTCCTCTTTTTTTGCCCTAAGCTTGGGACAGGAAAAAGGAGGGCATCATGCGCAAGAAAACCCGCCTGCTCCACGGCGCCGGCAGCACGGATCAGGCCAGCGGCGCCCTGGCCGTGCCCATCTACCAGGTCAGTACCTTCGACCAACGGGAAAAGCGGCCTTACCAGTACAGCCGCGCCGCCAACCCCACCCGCAGCGCCCTGGAGGCGCGGATAGCCGAGCTGGAAGGCGGCTGCCGCGGCTTTGCCTTCGCCTCCGGCATGGCCGCCATCACCACTGTGATGATGCTGCTGAGCCCAGGGGACAAGGTGCTGATGACGGCCGATCTCTACGGCGGCACCTACCGGCTGGTCAGCCAGGTATTGAAGCGCTTCCAGATAGCGGTGCAGTTCGTCGACAGCAGCGACAGCCAGGCCGTGGCCGCCGCCCTGGGGCCCGACATCGCCATGCTCTACGTGGAAACCCCGGCCAACCCCCTGCTCAGCGTCACGGACCTGCGGGCCATGGCCGGCCTGGCCCAGGCGTCCGGCGCCCTGCTGGTGGTGGACAACACCTTCGCCACCCCCTACTGGCAGAATCCCCTGGCCCTGGGGGCCGACCTGGTGCTGCACAGCGCCACCAAGTACATCGGCGGCCATTCCGACGTATTGGCCGGCCTGGCGGTGGTGCGGGATGAAAGCCTTGGCCACCGGTTGCACCGGCTTCAGGCCAGCACCGGCGCCGTGCTGGGGCCCCAGGACAGCTTCCTGCTGCTGCGCGGCCTCAAGACACTGGGAGTACGAATGGAGGCCATAGAAGAAACGACCGAGATCCTGGCCGGTTGGCTAAACCAACACCCGGCCGTGCAGCGCCTCTATTACCCGGGCCTGGCGGTGCCTACCCAGCGCGCCGTGCACGACAGCCAGTGCGGCGGCTACGGCGGCATCATCAGCCTGGAGCTGGGGGACGCGGCCAGGGCCCAGGCCCTGGCCAGGAATTGCCGCTATTTCACCCTGGCGGACAGCCTGGGGGCCGTGGAGAGCCTGGTCAACCTGCCGGCCAGCATGAGCCACGGCGCCTTGCCGGCCGAACTCAGGGCCCGTCTCGGCATCACCGACAGCCTGGTCCGCTTGTCCATCGGCCTGGAGGACGTGGAAGACCTGCGGGAGGATTTGGCCCAGGCCCTGGGTGGATAAAACAAACCCCGGCAAGCCGGGGTTTGTCATTCAGGCGGCGCCGGCCTTGGCCGGGGCGAAATAATCCACCAGGAAGTCGTCAAAGCTTTGCTCGTCGGCCGCTTCCCCTGCCGCCTGGGCGGCCAGGGAGCGTGCCGCTTCGGCCTCGAAGAAGTGGCTGTCCCAGCGCCGGTAGGGGGTTTCCAGCAAGGCCTGGCGATGCCGGGCTGCCAGTTGCTGGCCCAGCTTGCCTGTGCCCTGGTCCTCGCTAAGGGCGGCCAAAACGCGCGCCGAAGGGGTCAAACTGGGGTCCGCTACCTTGGCGGCCTGGACCGCCAGGCTCTGCTGGTAGCTGTCCCCGCCCTGCTGGGCATCCAGGCCCTCGGCGATGCGCTGCCAGACCGGCATCAGTTCGGCAAACCAGTCGACCATGGCGACGGCCTGGCCCTGTCGGCTCAGCATCAGGCCCGGCTTGCGCCCTTCCAATACCGTGGCTTGGAAGTTCTTGAGATTCTCGCTCCACTGGACGTCGTCCAGCACAGGGGCATCCAACAGCAGGCAGGACAGCAGGAAGACGTCCATGAAGCGGGCCGTGTCCACCGAGAGCCCCAGGGGGCTGAAGGGGTCCACGTCCAGGGCCCTGACTTCCACGTACTGAACGCCACCGCGCTCCAGGGCATCGGTGGGCTTCTCGCCGCTCAGGGTGACCCGCTTGGGCCTGATGGGAGCGTAGAGCTCGTTCTCGATCTGCAGGAGGTTGGCGTTGAGCTGGCGGTATTGACCGTCCACCTTGACGCCTATCTTGGCGAAATCACTGCTGGGGGTGGCGATCACCTCGCGCAGGTCGCGGATATAGTGCCCTATGCTGTTGTGGTCGATGCGCAGTCCGGCCTGAGCCGAGCTGGTGTAACCGAGGTCCGAGAGCCGCAGCGAGGTGGCGTGGGGCAGGTAGAGGGTCTTGCCCAGCCTCTCGAAGGGCAAGTGGTGCTCCTTACCACAGAGGAAGGAGCCACAGAGGGCCGGGGAGGCGCCGAACAGGTAGGGCAGCACCCAGACCAGGCGCCGATAGTTGCGCAGCAACCCCATGTAGGCGCTGGAGGCGTCCCCTTCCGGCCAATGGGCCCAGATAGCCTCGGGCAGGGAGAAGTTGTAATGGACGCCGGCGATGAGCTGCATGATGGCGCCGTAGCGGTTCTTGAGCCCCTCCCGGTAGACCCGCTTCATACGGCCTATGTTGGAGGTGCCGTAGTAGGCCAGGGGGACCTTGTCCGGATCGGCGACATAGCAAGGCATGGACAGGGGCCAAAGGCTCTCCCCGTCCAGGTGCTTGAGGCTGAACACGTGGATATCCGACAAGGAGGCCATCAGCTCCTCGGCAGAGGCCGTGACTGGCGTGATGAACTCCAGCAGGTTCTCGGCGAAATCCGTGGTGATGAATTCGTGGGTAAGGGTCGAGCCCAGGGCCCTGGGGTGAGGCGTCATCGCCATCTGGCCGTCGGCTGTGATGCGTAGCGCTTCGCGTTCGACCCCCCGCAGCGGATGGAACAATAAAGGCAATGCGTTCTGGGCCGCCAAAGCATCGAGGCGGCGTTGCAACTGGTTCAGCAAAGAAAACCCTTCCCTTCCAAGCCGGGGGACCTGACCAATCTAGTCGAGGGCGACAGCCCCTGGCAAACCCGGCATGCCTTGACCAAGGAGCTAAGCGTAATGGCTGAGCGGGGATGGATGCAAAAACTTTGTGATTTAGATCACTGATGAGGTTCATTACCGCCACCGCCTTCACCGCCATTGGCGCCCCCGGACAGCCGGGCCTAGACCCCTTTTGTTGCACCAGCTCGGCACTTCCCTGGCGACACCGGAAATAGGGCTGTAAGCTGTTGTGCAACCGACCTTATTTGCGGCCAAGGACAATGAGCAGACTCTTTCTCCTCCCCCTGGTGCTGTGCCTGCTGTGGTGGCTGGCCATCAACTACTTCCGCATTCCCCTCAGCCGTGGCAAGGTCGGCTTCTACTGGATCCTCGGCCTCTCCGCCTTACTGATCGCCTTCATGTCGCTGATGCTGTGGGTGACGAGTTACCAACAGTAGCCAGCCCAGGCAGGCCAATTGGGCCCAAACGCAAAAAGCCCGCTCGATAAGCGGGCTTTTCCATCGATGGTGCGGCTTAAAGCGGCTTTGCCCTGCACGAAGGGTCGCAGGCAGCCTAAAACGAGAAAGGCCCGCTATGAAAGCGGGCCTTTGACATATGGCGCGACCGGGAGGGCGAACCTCGAAGTCAAGGCGCTGCCTTGACGCCGGTGAGCGGCCGCCTCTGGATGGGCGGCCTGGACGTTCCACCAGGGAAGGTCTCCCCACCATCCTCTCCGAGCATGGGACTGGCCTGCCTGACCGCTAGGAGCGGACTAAGGCCAATCGCCATGGGAAACCGGATCTCAACATCAAAGCAAAGCGAAGAGTGCCCAGAGGGATCTGCAATGGGCCCTAGAACGAGAAAGGCCCGCTATGAAAGCGGGCCTTTGATATATGGCGCGACCGGGAGGGCGAACCTCGAAGTCAAGGCGCTGCCTTGACGCCGGTGAGCGGCCGCCTCTGGATGGGTGGCCTGGACGTTCCACCAGGGAAGGTCTCCCCACCATCCTCTCCGAGCATGGGACCGGCCTGCCTGACCGCTAGGGGCGGACTAAGGCCAATCGCCATGGGAAACCGGATCTCAACATCAAAGCAAAGCGAAGAGTGCCCAGAGGGATCTGCAATGGGCCCTAGAACGAGAAAGGCCCGCTATGAAAGCGGGCCTTTGATATATGGCGCGACCGGGAGGACTCGAACCTCCAACCGCCTGGTTCGTAGCCAGGTACTCTATCCAGTTGAGCTACGGTCGCAGATGTCGGATTGTGTTGTCTGAATGGCGCGACCAGGAGGACTCGAACCTCCAACCGCCTGGTTCGTAGCCAGGTACTCTATCCAGTTGAGCTATGGTCGCAGTCTTCAGACAAAAAACGCTTACCAATGGTAAGCGCTATTCGACACATTTCAAGATGGCGCGACCAGGAGGACTCGAACCTCCAACCGCCTGGTTCGTAGCCAGGTACTCTATCCAGTTGAGCTATGGTCGCATCTTGAAAGTGTCGATGGCGGTGAGGGGGGGATTCGAACCCCCGATGGGCTTTTGACCCATACTCCCTTAGCAGGGGAGCGCCTTCAGCCTCTCGGCCACCTCACCTCGACGGATGCGAATACTACCGGAACGACTTGGCAAGTCAAACACTTTTTCCAGGCAGACCGGCCAGTTGCACAGCCTTTAAACAGACCGTATAGAAAAGCGGCAACCTGGGTCACAGGTTGCCGCTTCAGGGAATCGACTATCCGGAAAACGATCAGTAGTTGCCGTCGAGATCGTTGGGATCTTTCTCAGCCTGGATACGCTGGTAGATCTCTTCACGGTGGACCGAGACTTCCTTGGGTGCGTTGACGCCTATACGCACCTGGTTGCCTTTCACGCCCAGGACGGTAACGGTGACTTCATCTCCGATCATCAGGGTTTCGCCGACACGGCGGGTCAGAATCAGCATCGCTTTGCTCCTTGCAATGAAAGCCGCTCAATAGCTTCATTTTCAGCTTAGTATAAAGCCAACCCCTTGAAGCTCAAGAAAATTGGCCGAATATTCGCCCGCAGGCCATCAGGCTGTTATTTCCGGTATCAGGGCGCGGTGCAAAAGCCGCACGCTTTGCTCCATCTCATCCCTCGCCACCAGCAGCGAAAAACGCCGCGGCGAGGTGTGAAAAAGCCGCATCCCAATCCCTTCTTCGCCCAGTACCTGCGAGATCTTGGACGCTATGTCGGCATGGCTGTCGAAGCCCATGCCGATCACTGAAACCTTGGCCAGCCCCTGGTCGCACCTGACCCTGGCGTTACCAAGGTCGATGGCGCTGGCGTTTACCATGGGTAACACCTGGCCGAGGTCGCCCAAGGGTACCGTAAATGAAAGTTTTTTGCCCGGCTCATTGGCGTCGCTCAGCAGATCGGCATCGATGCCGGCGTCTTGGAGAGGAGACAACAGCCTGGCCGAGGCCCCCAGGAGATGCTCCCCATCCACCTCGATGAAGGCCGACTGGGCGCAACAGGCCACGCCGCAGACACCGAGAGGATCCTGGCCTTCGCCGTAGGTGATGAGGGTGCCCTCCCCTTCATGGAAGCTGGACAACACCCGCAGCGGCACCCGAAACTGGCCGGCGAACTCCACGGAGCGCACCTGCAGCACCTTGGCGCCCTGGGCGGCCAGGGCCAGCATGGACTCGAAACCGATCTGGCCCAGCTTGCGGGCCTTGGGCTCGATACGCGGGTCCGTGGTGTAGATGCCGTCCACGTCGGTGAAGATCTGACACTCGGCGGCCTTCAAGGCCGCAGCCAGGGCCACGGCCGTGGTGTCGGAGCCGCCCCTGCCCAGGGTGGTGATGGCGTTGTCCGGCCCCCTGCCCTGGAAACCGGCCACCACCACTACCTGGCCCCGGGCAAGGGCCTGGTCCAGCATGGTGGTGTCGACTTTGAGGATACGGGCCCGGCCGTGGCGATGGTCGGTGTGGATACGCACCTGATCGCCGGTCAGGGACAGAGCCGGCTGGCCCCGCTTTTTCAAGGCCATGGCCAGCAGGGCTATGGTGGTCTGCTCGCCGGTGGCCAGCAGCACGTCCAGCTCCCTGGGGTCGGGCTCCGGCGTCAGAGCCCTGGCCAGGGCGATAAGGCGATTGGTTTCTCCAGCCATGGCGGAGACCACCACCACCACGTCGTGGCCGGCCTTGCGGGTCGCGATGATGCGATCGGCGACAGCCTCGATACGGGGGAGATCCCCCACAGAGGTGCCGCCGTACTTCTGGACGACAAGGGCCATTTAGAGGCGGGCCTGCACCCAATCCTTGACGGAGGCCAGGGCCCCCTTGAGGGCCGCCACGTCACTGCCGCCGGCCTGGGCCATGTCGGGGCGACCGCCGCCCTTGCCGCCGACCTGGGCGGCGACCATGCCGATCAGTTCACCGGCCTTGACCTTGGCGGTAAGGTTCTTGGAGACACCGGCGATCAGGCTGACCTTGTCGTCACCGGGCACACCCAGCACCACCACGGCCTCGCCCAGCTTGTCCTTGAGCTTGTCCACCAGTTCCCGTAGGGACTTGGGATCGGCACCAGGCAGCTCAGCCACCAGCAGCTTGACGCCGCCAAGGTCCTCGGCCTGCTCGGCCAGGGCGCTGCCGGCCTGGGCCGCCAGTTGGGCCTTGGCCTTCTCCAGTTCTTTTTCCAACTGCTTGGTGCGGTCCAGCTGCTGGCCGAAGCGTTCGCTAAGGCCGGCCACGTCGGTCTTGAGGCTGCCGGCCAACTCACACAGCAGCTGCTCACGGCCCTGCAGCCAAGCCAGGGCGGCTTCGCCGGTCACGGCTTCGATACGGCGCACGCCGGCGGCGATGCCGCCTTCGGACACTACCTTGAACAGGCCTATGTCACCGGTCCTGCCCACGTGGGTACCGCCGCAGAGCTCGACGGAGAAATCCCCCATCTGCACCACCCGTACCTCGTCGTCGTACTTCTCACCGAACAGGGCCATGGCGCCGGCTTCCTTGGCCTGGTCGATCTGCATCAGGCGGGTGCCGACGGCGTTGTTGGCGCGGATCTCGCTGTTGACCAGGCGCTCAATCTCGGCCAGCTCGGCGGCCTTGATGCCTTCGAAGTGGGAGAAGTCGAAACGCAGGCGTTCGCTATCCACCAGGGAGCCCTTCTGGCTCACGTGCTCGCCAAGCACCTTGCGCAGGGCGGCGTGGAGCAGGTGGGTGGCGCTGTGGTTGAGGCGGATGGCGTCACGGCGGACCTTGTCCACCTCGGCTTTGAGCTTGTCACCGACCTTGACGCTGCCGCTGAGCACCTTGGCGTGGTGGACGAAAGCATCGCCACTCTTGGTGGTGTTGTGGACCCGGATCTGGACGCCGTCGGCGCTCAGCTCGCCGGTGTCTCCCACCTGGCCGCCGGACTCGCCGTAGAAGGGGGTGCGTTCCAGCACCACCAGCACCTCGTCGCCGGCCAGGGCCTCTTCAATGGCGTCGCCGCCCTTGAACAGGGCCACCACCGGGGACACGTCGCGGACACCGTCGTAGCCGGAGAACTGGGTCTGGCTGTCGATCTCCAGGCGGGTGTTGTAGTCGGCACCGAAGTTGGAGGCCTGCTTGGCGCGCTGGCGCTGGGCTTCCATGGCGGCTTCGAAGCCGGCGTGATCGACGCTCAGCATGCGCTCGCGGGCCACGTCGGCGGTGAGATCGGCGGGGAAGCCGTAGGTGTCATAGAGCTTGAACACCAGCTCGCCAGGGATGAGATCTGTCTTGAGGCCGGCCAGCTCTTCATCCAACAGCTTGAGGCCGCGCTCCAAGGTCTTGCGGAACTGTTCCTCTTCCAGCAGCAACGCCTTCTCGATGATGGCCTGCTTGTCCTTGAGCTCGGGGTAGGCTTCGCCCATCACGTCGATGAGGGCGACCACCAGCTTGTGGAAGAAGGGTTCGCTTGCGCCCAGCTGGGCACCGTGGCGCACGGCGCGGCGGATGATGCGGCGCAGCACATAGCCACGGCCTTCGTTGGAAGGCATGACGCCGTCCACCACCAGGAAGGAGCAGGAACGGATATGGTCCGCCACCACCCGCAGGGACTTGTTGTCGAGGTCGTCGGTGCCGATGGCGGCGGCGGCGGCCTTGATCAGGTGCTGGAAGATGTCGATTTCGTAGTTGGAATGGACGTGCTGCAGTATGGCGCTGATGCGCTCCAGGCCCATGCCGGTGTCGACGCTGGGCTTGGGCAGCGGCTCCATGCGGCCGTCGGCGTGACGGTTGAACTGCATGAAGACGATGTTCCAGATCTCGATGTAGCGGTCGCCGTCTTCTTCGGGGCTGCCCGGAGGACCACCCCAGATGTCGGCGCCGTGATCGTAGAAGATCTCGGTGCAGGGGCCGCAGGGGCCGGTATCGCCCATGGACCAGAAGTTGTCTGAGGCGTAAGGCGCGCCCTTGTTGTCACCGATGCGGATGATGCGCTCGCTCGGCACGCCCATGTCCTTGGCCCAGATGTCGTAGGCTTCGTCGTCGGTCTCGTAGACGGTGACCCAGAGCTTCTCGGCCGGCAGCTTGACCACTTGGGTCAGGAATTCCCAGGCGTACTTGATGGCCCCTTCCTTGAAGTAGTCGCCGAAGCTGAAGTTGCCCAGCATCTCGAAGAAGGTGTGGTGACGGGCGGTGTAGCCGACGTTTTCCAGGTCGTTGTGCTTGCCGCCGGCACGGACGCAGCGCTGGGAGCTGGCGGCGCGGCTGTAGGCGCGCTTGTCAGAGCCAAGGAACACATCCTTGAATTGCACCATACCCGCGTTGGTGAACAGCAGGGTCGGGTCGTTGCCCGGGATCAGGGAACTGGAGGGCACAATCTGGTGGCCCTTGTCCTTGAAGTAATTCAAGAAGGCGTCACGTATGTCAGCGCTGGTCATGCTCATGGAAAATCCTGTGGTTGTCGTCCTGGGTGCGGCGGTTCAGGGGCGGTCGGCTTTGGCCAGCACGGCGCGGATCTGCGCAGGTTCGAAGCCCCTGCTGGCCAGATACCTTGCCCGCTTGGCCCAGTCATTCTTGTCCTGGATGGCGGCGTCACGGAATCGCCTATTATAGGCATTTTGCGCCTGCTCCAACCAGTCGGGGGCAGCCTCTTCGAGCGCCGCCTTGCCGACGGGGCCGGGAATGCCTTTCTGGCCCAGTTCCGCCTGGATGCGCAGAGGGCCGTAGCCCTTGTGCAATAAGCGCCGCACGGCACTTTCGGCATAACGGTAATGATCCAGCCAGCCTTGCGCAAGCAGCTTGTCTATCAGGGGCTGAATTTCAGATGAAGAAAAGCCCCGGCGGGCCAGCTTGTCGGCTAACTCGCGGGGGCTGTGTTCACGAAGGGCAAGCAGCCTCAGGGCTGCTTGCTTTAACTCATCGCTCAGAACTCGTCTCCCTCGGCCAGGGCCTCGGGCTGTTCTGCGTCGTTACCGGCAGGGGCACCGCTCACCAGCAGTATGTCCCGCAGCTTGGTTTCCAGCTCGCCGGCCACGTCCTTGTTTTCCAGCAGGAACTTGACGGCGTTGGCCTTGCCCTGGCCGATCTTGTCGCCCTGGTAGCTGTACCAGGCGCCGGCCTTGTCCACCAGCTTCTGGGCCACGCCCAGGTCGATGAGCTCGGCTTCCTTGGAGGTGCCCTGGCCGTACATGATCTGGAACTCGGCCTGTTTGAAGGGCGGGGCCACCTTGTTCTTGACCACCTTGACGCGGGTCTCGTTGCCCACCACTTCGTCCCCTTCCTTGACGGCGCCGGTACGGCGGATGTCCAGGCGCACTGAGGCGTAGAACTTGAGGGCGTTACCGCCGGTGGTGGTCTCGGGGTTGCCGAACATGACGCCGATCTTCATGCGGATCTGGTTGATGAAGATGCAGAGGGTGTTGGACTTCTTGATGTTGGCGGTGAGCTTACGCAGGGCCTGGGACATCAGGCGGGCCTGCAGGCCCACGTGGGAGTCGCCCATCTCGCCTTCGATCTCGGCCTTGGGGGTCAGGGCGGCGACGGAGTCGACGATGACCACGTCAACGGCGCCGGAGCGCACCAGCATGTCGCAGATCTCCAGGGCCTGCTCGCCTGTGTCGGGCTGGGACACCAGCAGGTCGTCCACGTTGACACCCAGCTTGCGGGCATAGATGGGGTCCAGGGCGTGTTCGGCGTCGATGAAGGCACAGGTCTTGCCTTTCTTCTGGGCCTCGGCGATCACCTGCAACGTCAGGGTGGTCTTACCGGAGGATTCAGGGCCGAAGATCTCGACGATACGGCCGAAGGGCAGGCCGCCGATGCCAAGGGCGATGTCCAAGCCCAAGGAGCCGGTGGACACTGAGTCGATGCTCAGCACCTGGGAATCACCCATGCGCATGATGGAACCCTTGCCAAACTGGCGCTCGATTTGACCCAGTGCTGCCGCAAGGGCTTTCTGTTTGTTGTCGTCCATTGTCGGCTCCTGCCACGAATTCTGAAATAAGATGCTGGAAGTATACTGTATGGTCGTACAGTATCAACCCCTGGATCAGGGGATTTTTTGCAAAAGACCCTCGAGGGCGGTGAAAACGGCCTGCAGCCTGACGTCCTGGCGGTCACCCTGGAAATGGACGCAGCGGGCCTGGGTGCCGTCCGGGCCGGCCCAGGCCAGCCAGACGGTGCCCACCGGCTTCTCTGGACTACCGCCGTCGGGGCCAGCGATGCCGCTGCTGGCAACGGCCAGGTCGGCGCCACTGGCCACCCTGGCCCCTTCAGCCATCTCGCGGACCACGGCCTCGGAGACGGCGCCGAAGCGCGCCAGGCTCTCTTCACTCACCCCCAGGCGGCGCATCTTGGCGGCATTGGCGTAGGTGATGAAGGCCTCGTCGAACCAGTTGGAACTGCCGGCGATCTCGGTGATGGCGCCGGCAATAAGGCCGCCAGTGCAGGACTCGGCGCTGGACAGCCGCAGCCCTGCGGCCTTGGCCTTGGCACCGAGTTCGGCGGCAAGGGTGCGGATGGCATCCCAATCCGGGTTGGTCATGATGGCTCGCAGCTGTGAATGGCTCTCCATTATGCAAAGCCAGGCGGCCAGCGGCCAGAGCCACTTAGCCTTTTTGGCAGCAGCAGTGCCTGGCGTCTTCCCGCCAGGCCGACACGAAGTCCTCCGGGGCCATGGCCTGGGCGAAATAAAAGCCCTGACCTTCGTCGCAGCCCTGGCGGCACAGGAAGTCCAGCTGCTCCCGGGTCTCCACCCCTTCTGCCGTGATCCTCAGGTTGAGGCTGTGCCCCATGTTGATGATGGCATCCACCAGGGCGGCGTCGTTGCTGTCGGTACTGATATCCCGGACAAAGGACTGGTCGATCTTCAGGGCGTCGACCGAGAAGCGCTTGAGGTAGCTCAAGCTGGAATAGCCGGTGCCGAAGTCGTCTATGGCGAGCCGGACTCCCATCTCCTTGAGGGTCTGCAATATGGACAGGGTCGAAGCCACGTCCAGCATCAGCACCCGTTCGGTGATCTCCAGCTCAAGGCTGTGGGGCGCCAGCCCCGTCTCGGCCAGCACCGCCTTGATATTGTCCACGAAGTGCTTGTGCCGAAACTCGACGGCGGAGATGTTGACCGCCATCGTCAGCAGGGGCAGCCCGGCGTCCTGCCAGGCCCTTGCCTGTTGGCAGGCCTGGTGCAGCACCCAGCGGCTGATGGGGACTATCAGGCCGCTGTCCTCAGCTATGGGAACAAACTGGGCCGGCGAGATGAACCCCCGCTCGGGCTGCCGCCACCTCAGCAATGCCTCGGCACCGATCAAGGCGCCTGTGGCCAGTTCGATCTTGGGCTGGTAGTAGACGACAAGCTCACTCTGCAACAGGGCGTGGTGCAGCGCCGATTCGATGGACTGCATCTCCCTGGCCTGCTGGTTGATGCCGGTGATGAAGTAGCGGAACAGGTCAGGGCCCTGCACCTTGGCGCTGTGCATGGCCACTTCTGACTTTTTCAGCAGTACATCGACCTCCTCGCCGTCGTCGGGGTAGATGCTGATCCCCAGGCTTGCCGTGACGCTCAGACTGTGGCCCGCCACATCCTGGGGCTCCCTGAAGGCCTTGAGCAGCTTCTCCGCTATGACGGTGGTCTGCTTGGGGTGGCTGACGTCGGTCAGCAGCAACACGAAGACGTCGGAGCCGACCCTGAACAGGGAATCCGATCGGCGAATAGTCCCTTGCAGTTGCTGGGCGATCAGCTTGAGAAGCTCGTTGCTGGTGGCACTGCCGAGGGCATGGCTGATGCGGTCGAAGCGGTCCAGGCCGGCGAAGACCACGGCCAGTTGCTTGCGGTGACGGCGGGCCGTGGCTATGGCCTGGGACAGTCGGTCAGGGATCAACGAGCTGTTGGGCAGATCGGTCAGGGGATCGTGCTGAAGCAGGTGGGACATCTCCACCAGTTCTTTGGCCCTGTCCTCCACTGCCTGCTCCAGGCTGTGAATGCGGGAGAGGCTGTCTTCCGTCATCTGCCACTTGGCTGCCAGGGTGCAGGCCATCTGGTGTGCTTCGATGGCGTCGAAGGGTTTCCTCAGGATCAACAGGCGGTCGGGCCTTTCCAGGTACCTTGCTATATCGCTCCAACGGGCATCCAGGGAGGTGATGCAAAGCACCACCTGCAACCGCTGATCACATTGCCAGAGGCGGCGGATGGTCTCCAAGCCGTCCCAGCCGGGAGGCAGGCGCAGGTCGATAAAGGCCACCGCATAAGGCCTGTCCTCATCCAAGGCGCGCTGCAGCATGGCCAGCGCCTGCTGCCCATGAGAGGCCGCATCCAACTCGAACGGGGGGCTGGGCCACAGGCTTTGCTCGTTAGCAAAGGCGGCGCTGAAGTCCTGATGGACGTCGGGGTTGTCGTCGACGATGAGGATACGCCTGTTGACAGCACCTTCCTTCTGGTAGGGCAGCCGTTGCGCCTTCATTTCCTCTGCCGGCATATCCATATGCTGATCCTTTGCGGGTGGCCTTTCCTGACTCGTATCCAAAGAGAGGCGCCCACAGGCGCCTCTTTCCGGGGAGTTCCGCTTCCCAGTATAGGCACTAAGCCCCCCCGCCGCCCCTGGCCAAGGCGCCCAGCAGC
Organism: Gallaecimonas kandeliae; assembly: GCF_030450055.1. Lineage (NCBI taxonomy): Bacteria > Pseudomonadati > Pseudomonadota > Gammaproteobacteria > Enterobacterales > Gallaecimonadaceae > Gallaecimonas > Gallaecimonas kandeliae. The sequence continues at coordinate 877,620 of NZ_CP118480.1, read as the reverse complement.
ACATAAGATCCCGCCCCTGATGAATGCCGGGCCCGGCTGTGGTGAAATAGCCGCGTCGTCCGAAGAGAAGAAGAGATCCCCCATGGAAAACCTCGACCTGTCTGCACACACCCCCATGATGCAGCAGTACCTGCGTATCAAGGCCCAGCACCCGGAAGTGCTGCTCTTCTATCGGATGGGGGATTTTTACGAGCTCTTCTATGACGATGCCAAGAAGGCTTCTCAGCTGCTGGACATCTCCCTGACCGCCCGCGGCCAAAGCGGCGGCGACAAGATCCCCATGGCCGGGGTGCCCTACCACGCCGTTGAAGGCTACCTGGCCAAGCTGGTGGCCCTCGGCGAATCCGTGGCCATCTGCGAACAGATAGGGGATCCGGCCACCAGCAAGGGCCCTGTGGAACGCAAGGTGGTGCGCATCGTCACCCCCGGCACCATCAGCGACGAGGCGCTGCTGGCCGAGAAGCGCGACAACCTGCTGGCCACCGTCTTTGGCAAGGACGGCCGCTTCGGCTACGCCACCCTGGATATCGGCTCGGGCCGCTTCCTGGTGTCCGAGCCCCAGGGCGTGGAGGCCTTGAAGGCGGAGCTGCAACGCACCAACCCGGCGGAGCTGCTCTACCCCGAGGACTTCGACCTGGCCCTGCTGGGGGACCGTAAGGGCCTGCGCCGCCGCCCCTTGTGGGAGTTCGATCTCGACACGGCCAGGCGCACCCTCACCCAGCAGTTCGGCACCCGTGACCTCATCGGCTTCGGGGTAGAACAGGCCAAGCAGGCCCTCTGCGCCGCCGGCTGCCTGCTCCAGTACCTTAAAGACACCCAGCGCACCGCCCTGCCCCACATCAAGGCCATCAAGCTGGAGGCCGAAGACGAAGCCGTGGTGCTGGACGCCGCCACCCGCCGCAACCTGGAGCTGACCCAGAGCCTGGCCGGCGGCACCGACAACACCCTTTACTCGGTGCTGGACAACTGCGCCACCCCCATGGGCTCGCGCCTGCTGGCCCGCTGGATCCACAGACCGCTGCGGGATATCCCCGTTCTGGAAGGCCGCCTCGATGCCATAGACCAGCTGGCAGGCGCCATGCTGGAGGCCAGCCTGAGCGAGCAGATGAAGCAAGTGGGGGATCTGGAGCGGGTCATGGCTCGGGTGGCGCTGCGCTCGGCAAGGCCGCGGGACCTGGTGCGGCTGCGCAGCGCCCTGGCGGTGCTGCCGGCGCTGGATGCCCTGCTGACGGATCGCCAAGGCCGGCTCGCCGAACTGCGCTCAGCCTGTGCCCCCCGCCCTGCCCTGCACCAGTTGCTTTGCGATGCCATCATCGACAACCCGCCGGTGCTCATTCGCGACGGCGGCGTGATCCGCCCCGGTTACAACGCCGAGCTGGACGAATACAGGGCCCTGTCCAAGGGCGCCACCGACTTCCTGGAGCACATAGAGGCGCGGGAGCGCCAGCGCACCGGCATCAGCACCCTCAAGGTCGGCTTCAACAGGGTCCACGGCTACTTCATCGAGCTGACCCGGGCCCAGTCCCACCTGGCCCCCAGCGATTACCAGCGCCGCCAGACCCTGAAGAACACAGAGCGCTACATCATCCCCGAACTCAAGGAGTACGAGGACAAGGTGCTGACCAGCCAGGGCAAGGCCCTGGCCCTGGAAAAGCAGCTCTTCGACGCCCTCTTCGACGCCCTGCATCCGGAACTGGACGCCCTGCTGCAACTGGCGGCGGCCTGCGCCGAGCTGGATCTGCTGGCCAACCTCTGCGAGCGCAGCCAGAGCCTCGGCTACTGCCGCCCGACCCTTAGCGAGCAGCGCGGCATCCGCATCGACGGCGGCCGCCACCCTGTGGTGGAAGTGGTGCTGGACGCCCCCTTTATCGCCAACCCGGTGGCCCTCAGCGACCAGCACCAGATGCTGATGGTCACGGGCCCCAACATGGGCGGTAAGTCCACCTACATGCGCCAGACGGCCCTCATCACCCTGATGGCCCACATGGGCTGCCCGGTGCCGGCCGAAAGCGCCGAGATAGGCCTGGTAGACCGCATTTTCACCCGCATCGGCGCCGCAGACGATCTCGCCTCCGGCCGCTCCACCTTCATGGTGGAGATGACCGAGACGGCCACCATACTCAACAACGCCACAGACCGCAGCCTGGTGCTGATGGACGAGATAGGCCGCGGCACCTCCACCTACGACGGCCTGTCCCTGGCCTGGGCCGTGGCCGAGTTCCTCGCGCGCCAAAGCCGCAGCCTGACCCTCTTCGCCACCCACTACTTCGAACTGACGGCCCTGGCCGAGCAGCTCGAGGGTGTGGATAACGTCCACCTGGACGCCGTGGAGCACGGCGATACCGTCACCTTCATGCACGCCGTGCAGAGCGGACCGGCCAGCAAGAGCTTCGGCCTGCAGGTGGCGCTGCTGGCTGGTGTTCCCAAGGCGGTGGTCAAGGCGGCAAGGCAAAAGCTGCACGAACTGGAAGGCCAGGCCCCGAGCCCGGCGCCGGTGGCCGAACGGCAGATGAGCCTGAGCCTCAATGAAGAGCCGGCTGTGGTCAGCCGGCTCAAGTCACTGGATGTGGATGCCCTTAGTCCCCGCGAGGCGCTGCTGCTGCTCTATCGCCTCAAGGAGGAAGCGGGGCTTTAATCGCTGAACAGGGATTCGGCGTTCAGCCCTTCCTGGAAGAGCCGTTCTTTGAGGCGGCGCAGGGCTTCCACCTGGATCTGCCTGACCCGTTCGCGGGTCAGGCCAATCTCGTGGCCCACCTCTTCGAGGGTGGCAGGCTCGTAGCCCAGCAGGCCAAAGCGCCTGGCCAGCACTTCCCGCTGCTTGTCGGACAGTTCGTCCAGCCACTTCATCAGGCTGGAGCGGATGTCGTCGTCCTGCAGCTCGAACTCGGGGCCCATCTCCTTCTCATCGGCGATGACGTCCAGCAACGCCTTGTCGGAGTCGCCGCCGATGGGAGTGTCCACCGAGCTGATGCGTTCGTTGAGCCTCAGCATCTTGGCCACGTCGTCCACCGGCTTGTCCAGCTTGGTGGCGATCTCTTCCACCGTCGGCTCATGGTCCAGCTTGTGGGCCAGCTCGCGGGCGGTGCGCAGGTAGACGTTGAGTTCCTTGACCACGTGGATGGGCAGGCGGATGGTGCGGGTCTGGTTCATGATGGCCCGCTCTATGGTCTGGCGGATCCACCAGGTGGCATAGGTGGAGAAGCGGAAACCCCGTTCGGGATCGAATTTTTCGACGGCGCGGATCAGGCCCAGGTTGCCTTCTTCGATGAGATCGAGGAGGGCCAGGCCCCTGTTGTTGTAGCGGCGGGCTATCTTGACCACAAGGCGGAGGTTGCTTTCGATCATGCGCTTGCGGGAGGCGGCGCAGCCCCGGAGGGCTTTGCGGGAGTAGAAGACTTCTTCCTCGGCACTCAAGAGAGGAGAGAAACCAATCTCGCTCAAGTACATCTGGGTGGCATCAAGGCTTTTCTGGAAATCATCCCCCAGGGTGATTTCTTCCTGCTGGCTTTCAGCCTCAGCCTCGACCGCCTGCATTTCCTTGTCCATGTCTTGTGATTCCATGTCAAGGACGTCGTCGTTGTCACCTTTTTTGCGGGCCATAGAGCCTCCTGTCAACTTGTAGTAGACACTCCGCTTACACAGTCATTCTTGTTATCCTCGCTTGGGTAGCTTCAAGAGCGGGTTGATGGCCTCACCCCGGCGGCGGATCTCAAAATGGAGCTTCACACCGTTACTGCCGGAATCCCCCTTGCGGGCGATCAATTGGCCTGCCTTCACCCACTGCTGCTCCTTGACCAGCAATTCCGCGTTGTGTGCATAGGCACTGAGGTATTGGTCATCATGCTTGATGATGATGAGCTTCCCGTAGCCCCTCAGCGCACTGCCCGCGTAAACCACCTTTCCCGGAGCCGCTGCAACAACAGAGTCCCCCCTGTCGCCACCTATGTCTAGCCCTTTGTTTCCATTTTGGTTTGCTGAAAAGCCCAATAATACCGGGCCCTGCGTCGGCCATTGCCAGGCATAATCCTGGCTGCCAGAAGTTGATGTAACATTTTTGTTAACGAATACACCCTTGTTTTGACTGTACTGCGACGCCTCAGCCTTGGCAATCGTTTTCTCGCCAATTTTTTGACGAGGCCTCACAGTTTTCGATTCCACCCTAGTGGGGACAGATGACAACTTGATGATTTGCCCGGGGTAGATGGTGAAAGGGGGTCGGAGGTGGTTGCGGCTGGCCAGCTCCCGGTAGTCCCAGCCGGCACGGAAGGCGATGGCATAGAGGGTGTCGCCCTTGTGCACCCGGTAACGGCTGCCCTTGATGGGCTCGTAATCCACCACGGGAACAACGGGGCTGTTGCTGGACAGGGAGATCACCGGGGCCGGCCTGTCGGCCGTACAGGCCGACAGCAGCAGTACCAATAACGAGGTTACCAGCCGTCCCTTCATCATCCTCTCTTGGCGCCCAGCCACCTTGCGAAGGCGCACCCCTTTATCTATCAAACCTTTAGCGCAGCATCCAGTAGGCCGCCACCGCCAGCAGCACAGTCGCCCAGCCCAGCCAGTCGATGGAGCTGCGCAGTTTCTCCGCCATGGGGGCGCCGCCCAGGCGCATCAGGCCGGCCACCAGGAAGAAACGGGCGGCCCGCCCCACCAAGGACACCGCCATGAAGGGCAGGAACAGCATCTGCATCACCCCGGCGGTGACGGTGAACACCTTGTAGGGCAGGGGCGAGAAGCTGGCCAGCAGCACCACCCAGATGCCGTAATGATCGAACCAGCTCTTGGCCGTCTCCATCTGGTGCTGATAGCCCATGAAGTCGACGAAGGGCATCACCACCGGCTCGAACAGCAACCAACCCAGGGCAAAACCCACGGCGCCGCCCAGCACCGAGGCCAGGGTCGCGAAGAGGGCGAAACGCCAGGCCTGGCGGGGCTGGGTCAGGGCCATGGGGGCCAGCATCACGTCGGTGGGGATCGGCCAGAAGATGGACTCGGCAAAGCTCATGGCCACCAGGTAACGGGGGGCATGGGGGTGCACGGCCCAGCGCAGCACCTTGTCGTAAAAGGGGGAAAAGATCTTCACAGCAAACTTCCTGCAACCAGGGGTACGAACCGTACCCACTCCACATCCTCGACCCTGTAGGTCATGCCTTGGCGTTCTATCACTTTCAGTACCTGTTGTTCTTCCCCGACCGGGATCACCATGATGCCGCCGTCCGCCAACTGGCCCAGCAGGGCATCGGGGATGGCAGCCGGGGCCGCCGTCACCACTATGGCGTCGAAGGGTCCCTTGCTGGCCCAGCCCTGCCAACCGTCGCCGTGCTTCATCTGCACGTTGTGCAGATCCAGCCGCTGCAGCCGGCGCCGCGCCTGATATTGCAGGTTCTTGATCCGCTCCACGCTGAACACCTGGCCACAAAGTTGCGCCAGCACCGCCGTCTGGTAGCCGGAACCTGTGCCGATCTCCAGCACCTTGGCAGGGCTGCACCCGCGCAGCAGCAGCTCCGTCATGCGTGCCACTATGTAGGGCTGGGAGATGGTCTGGCCCTCCCCTATGGGCAGGGCCGTGTTGTCATAGGCCTTATGGCCCAGGACGTCGTCCACGAACCAGTGCCTGGGCACGGCACCCATGGCCGCCAGTACCCTTTCGTTACTGATCCCTTCCTGCCGCAGCTGAGCGATGAGGCGGGATCGCTGTCCAGTGCCGTCGATGGCCATAGTCTCCCTTTCTTCTGTTTCGCTAGGGTTGCAGGTTTTCCAACCAGCCGGCAAGGGGGGCCAGCATGCGGTGGGCGGTGAGATCGATCTGCAGCGGCGTGACCGACACCCGGCCCTGGCCGACGGCATGGAAATCGGTGCCGGGGCCGGCGTCAGCTTCCTTGCCCACTGGGCCCAGCCAGTAGATGGGACGGCCTGCCGGATCTGTCGTCGCCACCATGCTCTCGGCCCTGTGCCTGTTGCCGAGGCGGGTCACTTCCACGCCCTTGAGCGCTTCCCGCGGCAGGTCCGGCACATTGATGTTGAGGATATGCAGCGGCGGCAGCGGGTGATCCTTGAGGCCGGCGACGATCTCGGCGGCCACTTCGGCCGCCGCCTGGTAATGCTTGAGGCTGCGCCCCACCAGGCTGACGGCGACGGCCGGCAGGCCCAGGTGACGCCCTTCGGTGGCGGCCGCCACTGTGCCGGAATAGAGCACGTCATCCCCCAGGTTGGCGCCGGCGTTGACCCCGGCCACCACCAGGTCGGGGTGCCAATCGTCCCAGAGGCCATTGATGGCGAGATGCACGCAGTCGGTGGGGGTGCCTTTGACGGCGTAGAAGCCGTTCTCCAGCTGCTGGACCCGCAGCGGGTTCTCCAGCGTCAGGCTGTTGGAGGCGCCGGAGCAGTTACGGTCCGGCGCCACCACCCGTACCTCGCCGAGGCCGGAAAGGGCCTGAGCCAGGGCCGCTATGCCGGGGGCATGGACGCCGTCGTCGTTGCTGACCAGTATCTTCATGCCTGGGCCTCGCTGAACCTGTCCGGCTCTACCAGCTCGGCCAGGTTGCCGAGCAGGGCAGTGGCGAAACTGCCGGTGGGCAGGGTGAATTCGAGCAGCAGGTCGCCACCGTCCCAGTGCCACTGGATCTCCGGCTTAAGCCAGAGGGGGCGGCGGGCGCCGTTGGCCAGCTTCTCGAGGCCGGCACAGCGCTCGCCCTCAGCGGCCACGGCCGCCAGTTCCAAGGCCAGTGCGTCACCTTGCGGGCCGACCCCCCCCTTGCCCCAGAGGGGGCCTGTGAGCTGGACATCACCTTCGGCAAGGCGTTGCTGCAGGCTGTCGAGTTCCGCTTCTTCTGCGACGAAAACGGAGTGGGAGCCGGCCAGCATCAGCACGTCGCCGGGCAGCACCTGCCTCATCAGCCCCTGGGTTTGACGATGCTCGGCCACCCGATTGAACAGGTGGGAGCGGGCCGCCGAGATGGCCATGGCCTGGCGCGGTTTCTTCATGCGCTTGCCGGCCAGCACGGCGTCGAAGATCTCCAGGTTGCGTTCCCCCTGGCCGAAGCGCTGATCGCCGAAGATATTGGCAAAGCCCTCGGCGGCGACTTTTTGCAGCCGCTCTTCCACCAGGGCCGGCTCGCTGACCTCGCGCAGGCGGATGCGAAAGCCGTTGGCCTTGTGGGTGCCGATACGCAGCTTGCGGTTGTGGCGGCGGGCCTTGAGGATGTGCAGATCAATGCTTTCGAGGCCGGCCAGATCCGGGGTCTCCTTGCCCGGCAGCCAGACCGACAGCCACTGGCGGGTGACGGCGTGGCGGTCCTTGAGGCCGGAGTGGGAGACATCCCGCTCCTTGACGCCACAGGCCTCGCCCAGCAGCTTGGCGGCCCACTGGGTATTCATGCCGCGCTTTTCGATATGGACGAAGAGGTGCTCCCCTTCGCCCTCGGGTTCGAAGCCCAGCACTTCCTCGACGAAGAAGTCCTCAGGCTGGGTCTTGAACAGGGCCTTGGCCGTCATGCATTTTTCTCCAGCAGTACTACGGCTTCCACCGCTATGCCCTCTTCCCGGCCTACGAAGCCGAGCCGCTCCGTGGTGGTGGCCTTGACGTTGATGCGCTCCAGTTCGCTCTCGAGATCCGCTGCCAGGTTTTCCACCATGGCCGCCACATGGGGGGCCATCTTGGGGGCCTGGGCCATGATGGTCACGTCTAGGTTGCCGAGGCGGTAGCCCTTGGCCTTGACCAGGGCAAAGCCATGGCGCAGCAGGGCACGGCTGTCGGCGTCCTTGAAGGCCGGATCGTTGTCGGGGAAATGGCGGCCTATGTCACCGAGGGCGACGGCGCCCAGCAGGGCGTCGGTGACGGCATGCAGCACCACGTCGCCGTCGGAATGGGCGATAAGGCCACTGTGGTGGGGTACCACCACGCCGCCGAGGATAAGGTCGCGCTCGGCGCCAAACTTGTGTACGTCAAAGCCGTGGCCGATGCGCATCAGCTTATCTCCTGTTGGCTCAGGAGCCAGCGGGCCAAGGGAAGGTCCGCAGGCTCGGTGATCTTGATGTTGTCGGCCCTGCCCTTGACCAGCGCCACCTTGAGGCCGAGGCGCTCCATGGCGGAGGCCTCGTCGGTGATGGCGGCGCCCTCCATCAGGGCCTCGGCCAGGGCCTGGCGCAGCAGGGCCGTGGGGAAGCACTGGGGGGTCAGGGCCCGCCACAAATGCTGGCGCGGCACCGTCTCTTCGATGCTGCGGCCGTCGCCGGACCATTTGACGGTGTCCACCAGGGGCGCCGCCAATATGGCGCCCTGCCCGGCCTTGGCCGCCTTGACCAGGGCCTGGACGTCCCCCTCGGTAATGAGGGGCCGGGCGGCGTCATGCACCAGCACCCAGGGGGCTATGTCGGGATTGACGGCATTGAGGCAGGCCAGCACCGAATCGGCCCGCTCCTCGCCGCCGACGACGGTGCGCAGGCGCGGGTGATGGGACTCGGCCATGGCGAAGAAATAGGGGTCGTCCTCGGCCAGGGCCACCACCACCTCGCTGACGGTCTCCATGGCCAGCAGCCGGCTGAGGGTCTCGCCGAGGATGCTCTTGTCGGTCAGAGTCAGGTATTGCTTGGGCTTGTCGCCGCCCATGCGGCGGCCAATGCCGGCCGCCGGTACCAGGGCAACCAGTTTGTCAGTCATTGCTTGATGCCGGTTCGTTCTTGTCGTCGCGGGAGCCGATCACCCTGAAGAAGGTCTCGCCGTCACGGATCAGGCCCAGCTCGTTGCGGGCCCGCTCTTCGACGGCGGCGCCGCCCTTGCGTAGATCCTTGACGTCGGCATACATCAGGGCGTTGCGCTTCTTGAGCTGGGCGTTCTGGGCCTTGATCCGCGCTATGTCGGCATGCAGTTGCCAGTGGTCCCTGAGGGCGTTGTCACCGAACCAGAGACGGTATTGCAACGACCCCAGCAGCACCAGCAGCACTATCATCACACGTGCCATGCTGTCTCCCGTCTGTCTTGGGGTCCTATTATGGTGGGGCGGGCGCCCTTTGGGAATGCCCTTGCCGCCTAGGCTCCGACTTTCATGCCGCGTTGACTGGCCGGGCGGGCCATGCAGCGTTCGAACCAGGCCATGACGGCGGGAAAATCGTCCAGCGCCACCACCTGGTAACCGTCGTAGTGCCAGCCCAGGCAATCGATCCAGGGGAAGGTGGCGATGTCGGCGATGCTGTAGTCGTCCCCCATCAGGTAAAGGCTGCCCTCAAGGCGCTGCTCCAGCACCGCCAGCAGGCGCCGCACTTCCTTGCGGTAGCGCTCCTTGGGATAGGGGTCCAGGCACTGGTCGGCGGCGTAGCGGTGGAAATGGCCGAACTGGCCGAACATGGGGCCGACATTGGCCATCTGGAAGAAGAGCCACTGGATGCACTCGATACGCCTGGCCGGGTCGGCGGGCAACAGCTGGCCTGTCTTCTCGGCGAGGTACCAAAGGATGGCGCCCGACTCGAACAGCTTGAGTTCCCCTTGTGGGCCATTGGGGTCCACTATGGCCGGGATCTTGTTGTTGGGGTTGATGGCCAGGAACTCAGGCGAATGCTGCTGGCCGTCCCTGAAGCTGACGCAGTGGACTTCGTAGGGGATCCCCAGCTCCTCCAGGGCCACAGAGACCTTCTGGCCGTTGGGGGTGTCGAGGGTATAGAGCTGCAGGCGCTCCGGGTACTGGATGGGCCAAAGTGATGCCATGTCGACTCCTTTCTAGGCCACCACAAAACCGTTGCGGCCTCCATTTTTTGCCTGGTAGAGGGCTTGATCGGCCCGCAGCAGCAGGCTGCGGCGATCGTCCTCCGTCCTGGCCAGGGTAACACCGACGCTGACACTGACAAAGCCGCCCCCGGGGTGGGGCAGCCTGAGGGCGCGGGCCTGGTCCACCAGCCGCTGCCCCAGTCGCTCGGCGCTGCCCTCCCCGCTCGGCGTCATCCAGGCCACCAGCTCCTCGCCGCCGTAGCGGGCCAGGTGCCCCTCCATCGCCTCGCTAAGGCCATAAGCCAGCTGCTGCAGGCAGCGGTCCCCTTCCAGATGGCCAGCCAAATCATTGAAGCCCTTGAAGTTGTCGATGTCGATCAGGGCCAGCAGCAAAGGCTTGCCGTCGGCCAGCAGCTGGTCCAGGCGGCGCTCGAAGGCGTAGCGGTTGTCGATGCCGGTGAGGGCGTCCGTCTCCGACAGGGCCCGCAGCCGCCGGGTCTGCTCCACTATGGCGTGGTGCATGGCGTCCTGCTGGCGGGCCGACAAGGTGCCCACCCCCACCAGAATGCCGAGGTAGATGAGCTGGCTGTTCCAGTCCGGGTGGCCTATCCAGGCGGCCAGCCCCAATTGGGTGGCGGTGACGATAAGGCCGGCGGCCAGCTTCTTGCGCCAGGGCAGCTGGGTCAGGAAGAAGCCGTAGAGCATCAGGATGAACTGGCCCTTGGCGGTCAGCGGCGCCAGGCTGTAGAAGGTCGGCAGTATGGAAATGATGGCGTTGCCGAGCCCCACCATCACCCAGGCCCACCAGAGCCAGCGGTGGAACTGGCGCACCGAGACCTCCCTGATGGTCTCCACCAGCAACACCAGCACCGGCAGCCATTGCAGCAGGGCGCGGGTGACCAGCATCGGGTAGAGCAGCGGATGATCCAGCCCCAGCCAGGCGATGTCCCAGAGGCTGAAGATGGCCAGCACCAGGAGGGCGGCCAGTACCACGTTGCGGCGCATGCGCCAGGAGGCCTGTAGGGGCAGTGAAATATCCATAGGGCAGCAGTTTCGGGACAGTCTCTTGATCTTAGGCTTTGTTCCCCAACAATGCCTGACCGCCCAGAGGGCGTCTACCCTAGTCCCGCTGCTGGCGCTTCTTGATGAAGTCGCGGAAATCCGGACCTTTTTCCTGGCAGAGGCTGGTACTGAGCCAACGGGTTTCCTTGCCCTGCAGGCCGTCCACCTCCTGGAGCAAGGCGCACTCGCCGTTGGGGCCATGGTAAAGCCGCTGGCCGCCACCGAGATCGATCATCTCCTCGTGGTGGGGCTGGGCCTTGGGCCTGGGCAGGGCATCGGTGCCGGCGCTGCGGCTGTCCAGCCACTGCTGCTGGCGCCGGGCGTTGAGCCTGTCCAGGCTCTGCTGCAGGGCGCTGCCGAGATCCCGGGCCGGGGCGGGATTGGGGCTCTCCACTAGGGTGCCCGGCGCCTTGGGGGCAGGCTTGGCCTGGCCTTGGGGCTGGGTCTTGGTGCCTTGCCGGGGTTCGGGCTTGTCTGCCGGTTTGTCGGGCAGCACCTCGGCCTTGCTGCCGGCATTGCTGCTCTGGGGCTGCGGCTTGGGCCTGGCGTAGAAGAGGTGGGCCTTGAGAGGCGGCGGCGCCTTGATGGCCTTGGGGATATGGACCCCCAGGCCTAGCTGCCACAACAGCAGGGCGTGCAGCGCCAGCACCAGGCCACCCCAGAAGAGGTAACGGTGCTGTTGGTTCGGCTTGTTGTCCGGAAGTTCTGCTGCCTGCATCATGAAAAAAGCCGCCCTGGCGGGCGGCTTGTCAGTCCTTTGAGGGGATCAGCCCTGGCCCTTGATTTCGCTCAGACCACGGTAAACCGCTTTTTCTCCCAGCTGTTCTTCGATGCGCAGCAGCTGGTTGTACTTGGCGACGCGATCGGAGCGGCACAGGGAGCCGGTCTTGATCTGGCCGGCGGCGGTGCCCACGGCCAGATCGGCGATGGTGGCGTCCTCGGTCTCGCCACTGCGGTGGGAGATGACGGCGGTGTAACCGGCGGCCTTGGCCATGGCGATGGCCTCCAGGGTCTCGGTCAGGGAGCCGATCTGGTTGAACTTGATCAGTATGCTGTTGCCGATGCCCTTGTCGATGCCTTCCTTGAGGATCTTGGTGTTGGTGACGAAGAGGTCGTCGCCCACCAGCTGCAGCTTGGTGCCCAGCTTGTCGGTCAGCACCTTCCAGCCGGCCCAGTCGGACTCGTCCAGGCCGTCTTCGATGGAGACGATGGGGTACTGGGCGGCAAGGCCGGCCAGGTAGTCGGCGAAGCCTTCTGAGCTGAAGGACTTGCCTTCACCGCCCAGCACGTACTGGCCGTCCTTGTAGAACTCGGAGGCGGCGCAGTCCAGGGCCAGGGTCACGTCCTTGCCAAGCTCGTAGCCGGCGGCGGCAACGGCTTCTTTGATGACGGCCAGGGCGTCGGCGTTGGACGCCAGGTTGGGGGCGAAACCGCCTTCGTCACCGACGGCAGTGCTCAGGCCCTTGGCCTGCAGCACTTTCTTCAGGCTGTGGAAGATTTCGGCGCCCATGCGCAACGCTTCACGGAAGCTCGGCGCTGAGACGGGCTGAACCATGAACTCCTGGATGTCGACGTTGTTGTCGGCATGCTCGCCACCGTTGAGGATGTTCATCATCGGCACCGGCATGGAGTAGACACCAGGGGTGCCGTTGAGCTCGGCTATCCAGACGTAGAGCGGCTTCTTCTGGCTGGCGGCGGCGGCCTTGGCGTTGGCCAGGGACACGGCCAGTATGGCGTTGGCGCCCAACTTGGCCTTGTTGTCGGTGCCGTCCAGTTCGATCATGACGGCGTCGATGGCCTTCTGATCCAGGGCGCTCTTGCCCACCAGGGCGGCCTTGATGGGGCCGTTGATGTTGGCAACGGCAGTCAGTACGCCTTTACCCAGGTAGCGGGCCTTGTCGCCGTCGCGCAGTTCCAGGGCCTCGCGGGTGCCGGTGGAAGCGCCGGAGGGGGCGCAGGCCAGGGCGACGGTGCCGTCGGCCAGGTGAACTTCGGCTTCGACTGTGGGGTTGCCGCGAGAATCCAGGACTTCGCGACCAATGATGTTGGCAATGGTGGTCATGGCTTTACTGTTCCTTCTCGTAAAAACAAAGGCCGTGCCCCAGGGGCACGGCCAATTTCCAAATCAGGCTTTCTGCTTGTGCCCTTCCCAGGCCGCCTTCACGAAGCCGCCGAAGAGGGGGTGGCCGTCACGGGGCGTGGAGGTGAACTCGGGGTGGAACTGCCCGGCCACGAACCAGGGATGGCTGGGGATCTCGACGATCTCCACCAGCTTCTTGTCGGCGGAGAGGCCGGTGAAGGCCATGCCGGCCTTTTCCAACGCCGGGCGGTATTTGTTGTTGACCTCGTAGCGATGGCGGTGACGCTCGAAGATGGTGTCGGCGCCGTAGAGGTCATGGGCCTTGGAGCCGGGGATCAGGTGGCAGAGCTGGCTGCCCAGGCGCATGGTGCCGCCAAGGTCGGAGGCCTCGGAGCGCACTTCCACTTCCCCTTCTTCGTCCACCCACTCGGTGATGAGGCCCACCACGGGATCGGCGGCGTCCTTCTTGAATTCGGTGGAATGGGCGCCGGGCAGGCCGGCGACGTTGCGGGCGAACTCGATCAGCGCCACCTGCATGCCGAGGCAGATACCCAGGTAAGGCACCTTGTGCTCACGGGCGTACTGGGCGGCCAGGATCTTGCCTTCCACGCCGCGCTCGCCGAAGCCGCCGGGCACCAGTATGCCGTCGACGTTTTCCAGCAGCTCAGTGCCTTTGGTCTCGATGTCCTGGGAATCGATGTACTTGATGTGGACTGTGACGCGGTTCTTGAGACCGGCGTGTTTGAGGGCCTCATTGACGGACTTGTAGGCGTCCGGCAGTTCCACGTACTTGCCGACCATGGCGATGGTGATCTCGCCCTGGGGGTTGGCTTCTTCGTAGACCACCTGTTCCCACTCGGACAGGTCGGCCTCGGGGCAGCTCAGGCCAAAGCGCTTGACGATCAGCTCGTCCAGGCCCTGGGACTTGAGCAGGGCCGGGATCTTGTAGATGGAGTCCACGTCCTTGAGGCTGATGACGGCCTTCTCTTCGACGTTGGTGAACAGCGCGATCTTGGAGCGCTCGGACGCCGGCAGGGCGGCACGGTCGGTACGGCAGATGAGGATGTCGGGCTGGATACCGATGGAGCGCAGTTCCTTGACGGAGTGCTGGGTCGGCTTGGTCTTGACCTCGCCGGACGCGCCCAGGTAGGGCACCAGGGTCAGGTGCATGAACATGGCATGGTCGCGGCCCACTTCGGTACCCATCTGGCGGATGGCTTCCAGGAAGGGCTGGGACTCGATGTCGCCGACGGTGCCGCCGATCTCGACGATGGCCACGTCATGGCCAGCGGCGCCGGCGATGACCCGCTCTTTGATCTCGTTGGTGATATGGGGGATCACCTGGATGGTGGCGCCCAGGTAGTCGCCACGGCGCTCCTTGCGCAGCACGTCGGCGTAGATGCGGCCCGTGGTGAAGTTGTTGCGGCGGGTCATCTTGGTGCGGATGAAACGCTCGTAGTGACCCAGGTCCAGGTCGGTCTCGGCGCCGTCTTCGGTGACGAAGACTTCCCCGTGCTGGTAGGGGCTCATGGTGCCGGGGTCGACGTTGATGTAGGGGTCGAGCTTCATCATGGTCACTTTCAGACCACGGGCTTCAAGGATGGCAGCCAGGGAAGCAGCAGCAATACCCTTACCGAGGGAGGATACAACACCACCCGTCACAAAGATGTAATTTGTCGTCATGTAGGACCTGAGCGCGTTAAGAAATGGGGATCTTAGGACGGGAAGACATTATAGAGGAAAAGCCCCCATTCCCACAACGCGCTATTCGTCCTCTTTGACCGCCTGCCAGTGGGCCTCCAGTTTGTCAAGCCCTTGCTCGGCCAGCACTTCGCCCGCATCGCTGACCCTTTTCTCGATGGCGCGAAAACGCCGCTCGAACTTGTGGTTGGCGCGGCGCAAGGCCGCCTCCGGGTCCACGTCCAGGTGGCGGGCCAGGTTGCTGACGGCGAACAGCAGATCCCCCATCTCGTCTTCCAGCCGGGCCGCATCGCCCCCCGCCACCTCGGCTTTGACCTCGTCGATCTCCTCGTGGATCTTGTCGAACACCGGGGTCAGCTCGTCCCAGTCGAAGCCGACCCGGGCGGCCCGCTTCTGCAGCTTGATGGCGCGGATCAGCGCCGGCAGCGCCAAGGGCAGATCGGCCAGCACCGAAACGTCGGCATCCTTGTGGGCCCGCTCGGCGGCCTTGATGGCTTCCCAGTTGGCCTTGAGCCGCTCCGGGTCTGACTCCTCTGACTCGCCGAAGACATGGGGATGGCGGTGCACCAGCTTGTCGCTGATGGCGCGGGCGATGTCGTTGAGGTCGAAGGCCCCTTCCTCCTTGCCCAGTTGGGCATAGAAGACCACCTGGAACAGCAGATCCCCCACCTCGTTCTTGATGGCTTCCCTGTCGCCCCCTTCGATGGCGTCCGCCACCTCGTAGGCCTCCTCCAGGGTGTGGGGCACTATGGTCTGGAAGTTCTGGGCCAGATCCCAGGGACAGCCGTTTTGCGGGTCCCGCAGCCGGCTCATGATGCCGACCAGGCGTTCGAGTTCTTTCATCTCCACAGTCTCCTTTTGACGGCACCGAAGTCCCTTGTCCACTGGCGCTGGGCCGTCATTTCTGGGTGATCCGCTTGGCCTCGAAGACGTCCGCTATCTGGTTGATGCGGGCCAGCACCTTGCCCAGGGTATCGAGCTTTTGCAGGCTGACCTGCACCTCTATGGTGGCCACGTTGTTCGAGTAGTCGGTGTGGCTGCGCATGGCCTCCACGTTGACCCGCTCGTTGGCGAGGATGGCGGTGATGTCCCGCAGCAGGCCGTTGCGGTCGGCGGCCTGGATGCGCAAGGTGGCGCCGAAGCTCTGGCCCGGGGTCTCGCCCCAGTCCACTTCCACCACCCGCTCGCCATGCTTGCGGGCCAGCTTCAGCAGTTCCTCGCAGTCGGTGCGGTGCACCGAGATGCCGCGGCCCTGGGTGATGAAGCCGACGATGTCGTCCCCCGGCACCGGCTGGCAGCAGCCGGCGATGTTGGTGAGCAGGTTGCCCACCCCCTGCACCACGAAGGGGCTCTTGCCGGACTTGCGGGCTGTGCTTGATTTCTGGCTGATGAGCTCGGCCACCGCCTCGTCGTCGCTCACTTCCCGCTTGAAGTAGTGGCTGTTGAGGTAGTTGACCACCTGGTTGAGCTTGATGTCGCCGCCGCCGATGGCCGCCAGCAGGTCGTCCAGGGTGCCCATGTTGAACTTGTCCACCGCCACCTGGGCCTGGGACAGGTCCAGATCCAGGCGGGCCAGCTCCCGCTCCAGCATCTCCCGGCCGGCGGCCAGGTTCTTGTCGCGGTCCAGCTGCTTGAACCAGTGCTGCACCTTGGCGCGGGCCCGGCTGGAGCGCACATAGCCCAGGTGCGGGTTCAGCCAGTCACGGCTGGGATTGGGCTCCTTGCCGGTGAGGATCTCCACCTGGTCGCCGGTCTGCAGCTGGTAGGTGAAGGGCACTATGCGCCCGGAGATCTTGGCGCCGATGCAGCGGTGGCCGACCATGGAATGGATGTTGTAGGCAAAATCCAGGGGCGTGGCGCCGGCGGGCAAGTCCACCACGTCGCCCTTGGGGGTGAAGACGTAGACGCGGTCTTCCACCACCTGGTGCTTGAGCTCCTCGACGAGATCGCCGGCGTCGGCCATCTCCTCCTGCCATTGCAGTATCTTCCTGAGCCAGGCCACCTTGCCTTCGAGGCCGGCGTCCTTGCCGCCGGCGCCCCCTTCCTTGTAGGCCCAGTGCGCCGCCACCCCCAGTTCGGCCTCGTCGTGCATGGCCTGGGTGCGGATCTGGATCTCCACCGTCTTGCCCTTGGGCCCCACCACCACCGTATGGATGGAGCGGTAACCGTTGGGCTTGGGGTTGGCCACGTAGTCGTCGAATTCCTTGGGGATGTGGTGATACTGGGTATGCACCACCCCCAGGGCCCCGTAACAGTCCTGCAGGCGCGGCACTATGATGCGCACCGCCCGCACGTCGAACAGCTCGTCGAAGGCCAGGTGCTTGCGGCTCATCTTCTTCCAGATGGAATAAATGTGCTTGGGCCTGCCGTAGACCTGGGCGTCCACGCCCTCGGCCTTGAGGGCCTGTCGGAGGTTGGCCACGAAGTCGCGGATATAGTCTTCGCGGTCGATGCGGCGCTCGTCCAGCAGCTTGGCGATGCGCTTGTAGGTGTCGGGATGCAGGTAGCGGAAGGCGAGGTCTTCCAGCTCCCACTTGAGCTGGCCTATGCCGAGGCGGTTGGCGAGCGGCGCATAGAGGTTGGCGGCGGCCTTGGCCACCAGCACCCGGGTTTCCTCGTCGGCGTCCTTGACGGCGCGCAGCTCCACTATGGCCTCGGCCAGTTTGATCACCACGGCCCGCACGTCGTTGACCATGGACAGCACCATGCGCCTGACCCTGTCCACCTGGGTGCTGGAAGCGGCCCCCTGGTGCAGGGTGCGGATGGCGTCCATGTCGACGACAGAATCCAGCAGCGCCGCCAGGGTGGTGCCGTACTGGTCAACCACCTGGTCGCGGGGCAGGGTCTTGCGGCGGTAAGGCTGGAGCAGCAGCGCCGTCAGCAGGGTGTCGCCGTCCATGGCGAGATCGACGAGGATCTCCACCATCTCCTGGGCCTGGGCCCTGTCCTGCCCGGCCAGCGCCTCACAGGCCTGGGCCAGGCGCGGAATGTCCTGCTCGCGGACCTTGAGGCCCGCCAGCCATGTCTGGGTGTCCAAGGCCCCTTGCCCCTGGTGCGTACCGCGGATGGAAACCATCACCCCTCCCGGATAAAAAGTGCCATCAGTTCCACGTGGGCTGTCTGGCTGAACATGTCCATCAGCCCCAGACGCGCCAGGGAATAGCCGCCCGCCACCAGCAGTGCGGCGTCCCTTTTCCAGGTGGAAGGATTACAGGATACATAGAGCACCCGGCTCGGACCAGCCTTGCCCTGACCCGCCTTGCCGGCCAGGGCCTGGCAGAGCGCCTCGGCGCCGGGGCGGGCCGGGTCCAGCAGCACGGCGTCAGGCCTCTGGGCCAGCAGCGCCGCCACCGCCTGCTCGTCGTCGAGATCCAGGGTGCGGGCCTCCAGGTTGGCGATGCCGTTGGCGGCGGCGTTGGCGAGGTTACGCTCGCTCATGGCCGCCACCCCTTCGGCGGCCAGCACGGCCCTGGCCCTCTTGGCCAGCGGCAGGCTGAAGTTGCCGAGGCCGGCGTAGGCGTCCAGCACCAGCTCTTCGGCCTTTGGCGCCAGCCAGGCCAGGGCCTGGTCCACCATGGCGGCGTTGACGGTGCCGTTGACCTGAATGAAGTCGGCCGGCCCGACGGTGAATTCAAGGCCGTCCAGCTCGTAGCCCAACTGCACGGCCTCTTGTGGCCAGTGCTGGTGGATGCCGTCCTGCTGGGTAAAGAGCGCCACCTGCTGCGCCTCGGCCCAATGGATGAGCTTGGCCAGATCGCCCTTGGGCAAGGGCCCGGTCAGGCGCCACAGCGCCGCCCTATGGGGCGGCAGGTGCAGGAGCTCCAGGTGGCCCAGCAGCCGCTGGCCCTTGAGGCTCGGCAGCAGTGCCTGCAATGACGGCAGCAGCTTTGACAGCTCGGGTTCGGCAACGGCGCAATGGCTGATGGGGATGATGTTCTGGGAGCCGACGGCGCGAAAGCCGAGCTTGCCCTCATGGATGGCCAGGCGCAAGGTGCGGCGGTAGCCGAAGGCCGGGCCTTTGATGGCCGGCGCCCACTGGGCAGGGCTGATGCCGGCCCTTTCGAGATCGGCCTTGAGGGCCGCTTCCTTGTAATGAAGCTGGCGCTCCCGCTCCAGGTGCTGGAGCTGGCAGCCGCCGCAGCGGCCCACGTATTCGCAGCGGGGCGCTATGCGCTCGGGGCTCGCTTCCAGCACCTTCTGCAGCCGCCCCTGGGCCAGCTTGCCTTTGGCCACCAGCTTGGCCCGCACCTTCTCGCCGGGCAGGGCGCCGGGCACGAAGCAGACCAGGCCCTGGCTGCGCCCCACCCCCTGGCCGTGGAGATCCAGGTCCTGGATGCTAAGGTCTTGAACGGCGGACTGTTGCTGGCGTTGCTTGGGCTTGTATATCTGAACCATGGGAGACCTTGGGGATCGGCAAAAGGCTGTGCCATTATAGCGGCGGGAAAAGGACGCTCTACTGAACAGGGGACGCTAGTCACCGGCATGACCAAATTTGGCCTTCGCGCCTGGGTACTGATACTGACACTGGCACCAACGTTGCTCATCGGCACCTTGTTGGGCGGGTATTTTACCCTGCAACGTTACCAAGAGGTACTGCAACACCTCAAAGATCAGGGGCTTGCCGTCATAGCGCCGCTGACGGTGGCGGCCGAGCCCGGCCTGGTGCTGGAAGACCGCGAGCAGCTCAAGCGCCTGGTCAGCGCCGTGCACAGGCGTAATACCGAAGCCATCCGCAACATCGCCGTCTACGACAAGCAGGGCACCCCCATGGTGTCCTCCACCTTCCACCGCGATTTCCCGCTGATGAAGCTGCCCCCGGGCGAGCCCATACCCCAGATCCCCACCTTCGCCTATGTCGAAGGGCGGCTGATGCTGCGGGCGCCGATCATGGCCGACACCAGCTTCTACGCCAGTTACCGCGACAAGATCGATCCCAAGGATCCGGTGCTGGGCTATGTGGCCATCCAGCTCAACCAGGATTCCACCATAGTGGCCCAGCACGAGGCCCTGTTCCGCACCTTGCTGATCGTCTTCATCGGCGTCATGGTGCACCTGCTCTTCACCTGGCGCCTGCTCAAGCACGTCACCGACCCCATCTCCAACATGGTGCACGCGGTGGACCGCATCCGCGAAGGCAAGCTGGACACCCGGGTCCAAGGCATCCTCATCGGCGAGCTCGACACCCTCAAGAGCGGCATCAACGCCATGGCCAAGTCCCTGGACGAATACCATGCCGACATGCAGCACAACATCGACCAGGCCACCTACGACCTGCGCATGACCTTGGAGCAGGTGGAGATCCAGAACATCGAACTGGACAAGGCCCGCAAGCGCGCCCAGGAGGCCAGCCAGGTCAAATCCGAATTCCTGGCCAACATGAGCCACGAGCTGCGCACCCCGCTCAACGGCGTGCTGGGCTTTGCCCGCCAGCTGATGAAGACCCAGCTCACCCCCAGCCAGACCGACTACCTGCAGACCATAGAGCGCTCGGCCCAGCACCTGCTGGCGATCATCAACGACGTGCTGGACTTCTCCAAGCTCGAGGCCGGCAAGCTCAAGCTGGACAACACCCCCTACAGCTTCCACGACGCCCTCTACGAGGTAGTGGACATGATGGGGGCCAACGCCCGCGACAAGGGCCTGGAGCTGTGCCTGCACCTGCCCCCCGACACCCCCGACTCCCTGATGGGCGACGCCTTGCGCCTTAAGCAGGTGCTCACCAATCTGGTGGGTAACGCCGTCAAGTTCACCCAGGCCGGCGGCGTCGACATCATCGTCAGCCACGACTGCCAGGAAGACGAGGGCTGCGAGATCCGCGTCACCGTCACCGACACCGGGGTCGGCATCGATCCCAAGCAGCAGCAGTACCTCTTCAGCGCCTTCGCCCAGGCCGACGCCTCCATCACCCGCCGCTTCGGCGGCACCGGCCTCGGCCTCATCATCTCCAAGACCTTGGTCAACCAGATGAAGGGCCAGATGGACATGGAGAGCCAGGTGGGCAAGGGCTCCACCTTCTGGTTCAGCCTGCCGGTGAAAAAGGCCGCCATGGTCTTCCACGACCCCTTGCCCATGGCCCCCCTGGAAGGCAAGACGGTGGCGCTGGTGGGCGGCAGCCGCCGCACCCGCCGCATGCTGACCTTGCTGATGGAAAGCTGGCCCTTCAGCCTCCAGACCACCGAGGATCCGGCCCTGATGCCCGAGGCCGACTTCGTGCTGCTGGACCAGCTTGAGCAGCAGGATCTGACCGCCCTGCTGGCCCGCCTCGACAAGCCCGCAGAGGCCAGGATCATCGGCCTGTCCAACCACGCCGATCCCCAGGTGCGGGAACGGATGCTGGCCCAGGGCCTGGACATCTGCCTGGTCAAGCCCTTGACGGCGCCGCGCCTCTACCGGGCCCTGGTGGGAGAGCAGCCCAGCCAGCAGTTGCCGGCGCTGCGCCATCCCAGCGCCCTGCCCCCCCTGCCGCCGGGGCGCATCCTGGTGGTGGACGACAACAGCCCCAACCTCAAGCTGATGAGCGCCCTGCTGGAAGACAGCCCCTGCGAGGTCCATTGCGCCAACAGCGGCCTCCAGGCCCTGGAAGCGGTGGAGAAGTGGCCCTTCGACGCCATCTTCATGGATATCCAGATGCCGGGCATGGACGGGGTCACGGCCATGGGCCATATCCGCGAGCGCCTCGGCCAGGGCTGCCCGCCCATCATCGCCGTCACCGCCCACGCCATGGCCGGGGAGCGGGAGAAGCTGCTGGAAAAGGGCATGGACGACTACCTCACCAAGCCCATCGACGAGCGCACCCTGCACGCCACCCTGCTGCGCTGGCTGAAAAAGCCGGTGGTGCTGGACTGGGACCAGGCCCTGCGCCAGGCCGGCGGCCGCGAGGCCCTGGCCAAGGACATGGTCAAGATGCTCATCGACAGCCTGCCCCAGACCCGGGAGGGCCTGGAAAAGGCCCTGGCCGAGGCCGACTTTGATGCCCTCTACCAGGCGGTGCACAAGTTCAACGGCGCCCTGGCCTATACCGGTACGCCCCGCCTCAAGAACCTCGCCCACGAGATAGAGACCCAACTCAAGAAAGGCGCCGCCACCTCGGACGTCGAGCCCGAGGTGTTTGAGCTGATCGACGAGATGGATAAGTTGGATGAAGAGGTTGGGCGGCAAGGGCTGGTGGGGTGAGGCTCGAAGTGAAAGCACGGCTTTCGCGCAGCCGAACGCGAGCACACAGGACGTGCGAGCCGGAATGCGCCGCCAGGATGGCTTCACTCTGCGGACCCATTTAGCTCTTTTGCTGCCGCAGGCTTTGGCTTTCTTCTTAACCTTGGGTGGTTAACCGCTAATTCCTTTATACGCAGGGGGGCGCCCCTGCACGCGCCCTACTTTTGAGGTCAAAAGTAGGCAAAACCCTTGCCCACGTTTCGCTTTTTCTTCGCCTCTGGTCGTTCCCAGTGCACCGGTTCATACGCGTATCCCGACGCGTACTCACCTGCCTCGACATCCCTGTCTCGGCTGCCCCTCCACTCCCGCCAGCTCAGCGCTGCACTTAACGGGCGGAAGAGCAGCATCACTCAGCACTATTGGTAACCCAATCCCACCAGCTTCGTTGTTGCTAGCTGCTGGGAATAGAGCGTCAGGGGATTCTATGGAGATCAACCCCAAGAAAATTAACCTTTACTTATCATCGCCTTATGCCTCAAATTAGTACTCAGGAGATGGCTAAACAAACTGAGACAAGGGATGTTTACCGTAGGGCAGATCTACAAACGCAAGGAAGAAATACACGGTCGTTTTGGTGGCCAAACACAAGGCGGGATAAGCACACCCAAGGCCCACCCTTGCGTATTCCTCTTTACCAGCGACTCAGGCGCCAGCTATGGCTACAGCGATAGGTTCAATGAGGAAGATGGCACCTTCTGGTATACAGGAGAAGGCCAATCAGGAGATATGCAGCTGGTTAAAGGCAACTTGGCTATTCAAAATCACCAAGAAAACGGCAAGACACTGCATCTCTTTGAATACGTCAGGCGAGGCCACGTCTGCTATCAAGGGCAAGCGATCTGCGTTGGTTCACACAAAGAGCAACGCCCAGATAAAGACAACGAACTGAGAGAAGTCATCATCTTTCACCTCGCTTTACAGTCGAGCTCAGATACCTCAGTTCATGAGCCCAGCGGCACACTGGATAGCTTCTATAAACCAACCTCTAAGACATCATTAAAAGATCTTCGACACCTCGCACTGGCGTTGTTGATCAAATCAGAGCCTGGAAAGCCTGCTCCTAAAGGGCTTGCTGCCCTTAACTGACCTGGCGAACAGGCATGCCGAGGCCCAGCATTTTGTTCATCACCTTCACCCCAGCCAAAGCCTCTGCCACTTGGCCGTTGTAGTCGCGCAGACTCAGCTTCGGGCTGATGAGCTGCTTGTATCGCGACATAGCCGTTTCCGCTTTTGAGCGTTGGTGATAGCCGCTTTCCCTTTTCCACTCGGCCAGTTGCCCGGCTTTCAGCGCCGCCACTGCCTCGTTCCTTGGGTGACCTTGCTCCCAGTACCCCGCTGTCTTGCGAGGCGGGATGCTGGCTTTGGCGCCTTTTCTTTGCAGTAGCCGGTGGCAGGCTCTGCTGTCGTAAGCCCCGTCGGCGCTGACTTGGTCGATACGGCGGCGCAGAGGATTGAGCAGGCCGGGCAGTACCTCGCTATCACCGACGTTTTCCAGGCTGACTTCGGCGGCGATAGCCTCATGGGTCTGCGCATCGACGGCCAGGTGTAGCTTGCGCCAGACACGGCGCTTCTCCTTGCCGTACTTGCGTTGCTTCCACTCGCCTTCGCCATAGACCTTGAGCCCGGTGGCGTCGATAACCAGGTGGGCAACTGGGCCCTTGCTGGGCAGGCGGTAGCGGATGTTGACCGTCTTGGCGCGCTTGCTGATGCAGCTGTAACTGGGCGAGGTCAACGGCAGTTCCATCAACTGGAATAGCGAGTTGATAAAGCCTTCCAAGGCACGCAGCGGCAGGTCGAACAGGCCCTTGAGCATCAGCGCTGTCTCGATGGCGGTGTCGCTGTATTCGAAACCACGACCCCGACCGCCGTGATGCTGTTGGCAATGCCAATGGCGGGTAGCCGCTTCATCCATCCAGAAGGTTAATGAGCCTCGGTTAACCAAGGCGCGGTTGTAGTCTGCCCAATTGGTGATAGTGCGTTTAGCCTGACCCATCTGCTGTTCCCCATCGATACGTCGGGGATCGGATCACAGTCAGGCGGATTGGTTCACCGGATTTGGGAAACAACGCCCCTCGCACTGCAATCCAGCACCACAAGTAACAAAGCGGCAGTGCTTCGTAACACTAGTCTTAGGGCTACAGCCATTCGACTCTACGCCCTTAAAAGAGCCAATGGTCGTTGTGAGGGATGTGAAAAGCCCGCTCCTTTCGATGGGAAGTTTGGACCCTTTCTCGAGGTTCATCACTTGCACCGATTAGGTGATGGCGGACCGGACCATCCAGGAAATGTCATTGCTCTTTGTCCGAACTGTCATAGGGAAGTGCATTTCGGAAAGAAAGGACAAAAGTACAACCTAGCTCTAACTGAAAGAATCATGCGACTGGAAAACGAACAATTCTATTACACACAGGAAAGACCAGCTTTCATTCTAGGGCCGGTTGATGAAGACCCGAGAGCGCCAGAGGCTTAGAAAAAGAGACGCAGCTTTTAGGAGGAATAAATCAATAATGCTTGTATATGAATATTATCCCTACGTGGCTCCGGTTATCTTTCTGAGTTCGTTACTTGTCCTGCTGATCGGGCAATACAGGACAACTGACACAGAACGGTTCAAGAAGATCTCACTCTCCCTGTTTGTCTTTATCATGTTGAGCAACTTGGGGGAGATCACAGAGATCACCAACCCTTATGTCTACCACTGGTTTGATTGCCTAGGTGGTGTCCTCATCATCCTGACCGCCTGGTCTCTGGCGGTGATGACCGCAAGGTACATAGATTCAAAATACGTCAGAGCACTCTACGTCCCCTGCATCCTCATCACCTTCATTTACGTCTTTAACGTCCTGCATCACAACTTAGGTCTGAACCTCATTTCAGCTTGGATACGCTAGAGGCAGATATAGGGCGCCCCTAAAGATGGAAGGGTTTATTTAAAAAGGAGCAAAAAAAATCATCTACCTACAAGAGAAGGAAAAAGCAAAAGCCATTCAGGGCATCAACAACTCCATCCTCAATTTAGGAAGACCATTTTTTCAACTTGAGATAGAGGTATATCCAAGAGACATTGCCAGCATTGCATAGAACAAGGCCATTTCCTTCTTATGAGGAAATGACAATTCGACACACAACCACATTATTAATCTGGAAATCTTTGTTCTTTCATCAAGGAAGTAAGCCGAGGTAAAAATGATGCTAACAATGAAAAGTATGTATTCCCCATGAAAGTCGGCTGATTTCCTAATTGGGATAGTGCCACTATCCTTAATTAAAAAGGTCATGCAGGCTGTAACAATGAAGAAGAGTAAAAAATTAATCAGCTTCCTTTTACCCATTTAATTCGCCTCCACTGCGTAAAAATTGATCTACTGACGACTCCAAATACTCTGAAGTCATTGACCTAATGGCCTTCAAACAGGTCGAGGTCAACTATTCATAGGTTAAAGCTACTGTAACCATCATCCGCTTCCACAACAAGGAACCCAGACCTGCTGGTGAGACCCCGGAGCCCGTTAAGTGGAGCGCTGAGGCGACGGGGTGAGCGCGTTAAGAAATCAGTCCAGTGGACTGATTTTAGCTGGCGAGCGAGAGCGGCTTGCCGCGAACTGATTGGGTGAGCGGGCGCGAGGCAGGGAGGCCGAGCGAGCGGAAGAAGGGCAGGATGCCCGCGACCAGAGGCGAAGGAGAAGCGACAAAATCGCAGGACGCGATTTTGAACATCGATGCCTGTGACGATGGCCCGTAGGGCGAGGACCAGGGAGGGGCCGAGTAAACGTGGGCGGTGCCTTTGCCTACTTTGTGCGACAAAATGGTCTGGAACCATTTTGAACATCGGAGCTTGCGACGATGGCCCGTTGGGCGAGGACCAGGGAAGGTCCGAGTAAAACAAAGTAGGCCGCCCGCCGGTGCGGGAACCGGCATTTAAAGGAATGAATGGTTAACCACCCAAGGTTAAGATGAAGACCTAACCTACGGCGGCGAAGCCAAGGAACCGTTATGTTGGATTGGACAATAACAATGGCAACTCTGGTACTGGGGATCCTGGCCTTCCTGGGATTAAGGGACAACGGCCTACCCAAGGCCTACCAGGATAGGAACTGCCAAGGTGCCCAGTGGCGGCAGGCTTTCCCGCAGGCGTCTAAGGACGCCATCCGCCGCTTCCTCGGCTTGTTCACGGATGCCTTCGCCATCGGCGCCGGGCAGGGGCTGAAACTCAGCCCGGAGGACCCACTGCTCGCCATCTACCGCGCCCGCTACCCGTCCCGGATGACGCCAGATGTCATGGAGTTCGAGACCCTGGCAGCGGATCTCGCCAGGCACCATGGCCTGCAACTCTCTGCTCTTTGGCATGAAGGCCTGACCCTGGGAGAGCTGTTCCAGGCAACGAGACCCAAGGGTGTTGGCAAGCGTTAAATTCAACCGCCCCCTCAAATCGCCGGATAGCGCGTCGCGAAATACCCTTTCAAGAAGGCCACCAGCGCCGCCAACTTGCGCGACTGGGTGGCCCCAGGCGGGTAGACGGCGTAGATCTGGATAACGGGCAGGCGGTAGTCCGGCAGCAGCTCCACCAACTCGCCCCTGGCCAACTGCTCCCTGACCACATAACCGGGCAGGCGGCCCAGGCCTTCGCCGGCCAGGACGAAGGCGGTGCGGGCCGCGGCGTTGTCGGTTTCCACCATGCCGCTCATCTTGATACGCCACTGGCGGCCCCCCTTCTCCAGGAGCAGCTGGGGCGACGTCCGCTTGTAGAGCACCCACTGGTGCCCTTCGAGATCGTCGGGGGTGCGGGGCTGGCCGTGGCGGGCAAGATAGGCAGGGGAGGCGCAGATGATGGGGCGCAGCTCCGTGAGGGGGGTGGCGATGAGGCTGGAGTCCGGCAGCTGCCCCTGGGTGCCGCGAATGGCCAGGTCCAGGCCCTGCTCCACCAGATCCAGCACCTCGTCGGTCAGCGAAAAGGTGATGCCGATCTTCGGGTAGCGGCGGCGGAACTCGCTGAGGGCCGGCACTATGAAGTCGCTGCCGAGGTGGGTGGGGGCCGAGAGGCGAAGCTGCCCCTGGGGCTCGTCGCGCAGCTGCTCCAGCCGCCACTGGGCCAGATCCGCCTCCTCGGCGATGCGCTGGCAGCTCTCGAAGAACTGCGTCCCCACCTCGGTGAGGCTCAGGGAACGGGTGGTCCTGTTCAGCAGCCGCACCGCCAGCTGCGCCTCCAGGCGCTTGACGTGGTAGCTGACCACGGCCCTGGACAGGCCCAGCTGCCTGGCCGCCTCGGCAAAGCTGCCCGCCTTGACCACGGCCGAGAAGACCATCATGTTCTTCAGCTGTTCGAAGGAAAGGGTCATGGCTTTGTCAAAGTTATTGGTTCAGTGAGTTGGAATAGTACCTTATTGTCAAATCCACTCAAGGTCCCTAGAGTGGGGCCTCCCAGATCAACAAGGACCAAGGGATGACCCAGACCGGCACTGCCCCCCTGCCCACATTGCGCCTCGGCCATATCGAACTGCTGGCCACCGACATCGACGCCATGGAGGCCTTCTACCGCCTGGTGCTTGGGCTGGTGGTCACCGACAGGGGCAACGGCATGGTGTTCCTGAGCCGGCACCCCGACGAGCACCACCAGATAGTGCTGAGCCCGGGGGCCGGGACCAGGGGCGCCGACAGCCCCCTCGACCATATCGCCTTCAGGGTCGACTCCCTGGCCCAGCTCCGCCAGTACCACGGCGGCCTGGTGGCCGCCGGCCAGGCCTTCAGCGCCGTCTCCCACGGCAACAGCTGGTCCCTCTACTTCCTGGACCCCGAAGGCAACCGCCTGGAGATCTACTGCCCCACCCCCTGGCATGTCAGCCAGCCCTGCCGCTTCCCCATCGACCTCAGCCTGGACGACACTCAGCTGCTGGCCTACTGCCGGGCCAAGGTGCAGGACCTGCCCGGCTTCACCGAGCTGGCGCGCTGGGCCGGGCCGCACCAGGCACTGCTGGAAAGCTGAATGGCGCGCTGAACTTTAACAATGGACCTCAATCCCCTATGGCGTCCGCATCACCAGAAAACATTACCACTTGATTAGTAAGTTACTTCTTAAATTTATTTGTCCTACAGCATTTCTAAGCAGCTATGCTAGCCTGACCTTGAAAGATGATTGAGAGATAAGGAGATCCTCATGCCGAGCCTGCCTAAAATAGCCGACTTACCCTATCACCTGCCGACTGACGCCAAAGGACAACTGCGTGAGTTGGCTAAAATTATCAGCATTCCCCAACCAGTGATTGAAAGTAGTGGCCCAGAAGCCATTGATGCTATCTGCGCCACCATACTGTATCGCCATCTCGGCCAAGCACAACGTCAAGAAGCCATGGCATTGATCCGAGCACTTCCCAATAGGCAATTGACAGGTATCCTTATCACCAGGGCCTTGGATACCACTTTCGTCAACCCACAATGGGGAATGTGGTCTTTGACCAATAAAGAGCTACTTGAAGAAGAGGCCTTTCACAGCACCATTGATGACTATGCGTCCTATCTAGGTATCAGCGTGTCGGCACTTGGCGCAAAAGATTTCCTTCAAACTTTATGGAAACAGCGAAAGGTTACAAGGGGAGGCATAGCGACACTGGTCATTTGGGTTGCTATTGCGGCTAACAAGAGCCACCTCAATGAGATCAGAGAAGAGAAAGACCGACGTTCGCAACTTAAAGGCTCTTCCTTTTACTAATGACACGAGCAAGAATTATCAACCTTATTGTCTACCTTGGCATTTTTTCCGCCGTCATATGGCGGTGGGAAACTGCCAGTCCTAGGTTGCAGGAGAACATATTCTTCGTGCTAATACCTGTCGTCTTCAGTCAAGGCCTATATCTTCGACATCGCTATGCCAAGCTAAAGGAGGGTAAGAACCATGAAAATGGCTAATGCTGTCATGATAGCGCTAGTCTCTCTGGTCTATATCCCTTGGGCTGAAGCCAATGAGTTAGCCTGTACTGTCAATAGCCTATCCTTTGATGATGCCTATGTAAGCCACAGTCGTATCGATAACGTGGACAAGTTCAACTACAGCTTTACCTACAAGGGAGGGTATTGGACAGCAGTGGTATATATTTTCAATCACTTACCAAGTAAAAGCCCACTACTTCACGGTATCCATGTTAACGAAGATATTCATCAACTGGCCAAAAAGCTCTATACCAATACAAAAAGGGCTTTATTGCAGGAAAAGGTAACAAGTCATGTCGACGCCCCAAACTACTTAAAATACAAGGATGGGGAAGTCGTTTTCTTTACTACGGGCTCTTCCTTTGGCAAGGATGGGTACAGCCTAATGGGGAAAAAAGATAAGCAAGGGCTGACTATCTACCGCACTTACTACATTCCAGAGAAGCCAGGAAAAATCACAGTGAACGGTCAAGATTTCAAGGCCGTCACTCAGGCATTAGTCGAAAGTTGTAGTCCATGAGTAGGAAGTTTTTAGGCACGGCACTTTATGTAGGCATTTATCTCGTGGCAGTGTTGCTTTGGTTTGGGATGGGCTCTCACTTTAGGAGCGAAATTTTCTATCTCGTTTTCATCATTTCATTTTCCTACAACGCCTATCTAGGCCACCAATGCGCTAAGCTAGAGGATCCCGACTGAATCCGTATTTTCACTTCAGATATCACTCCTTGATAAAGACCTCGTCGTAGGCCTGGCGGACCACCTGCTGCTCGTCCGGGGTCAACCAGGTTTCCAGCATGCGCCGGTAGGCCTCGCTGCCGCGGTCGGCCAGGATGATGGCGTCGATACGCGCGATCATCTGCTGCCCCCAGGCCGTCTTGGGGCAGGCCACATGCACCACCTGGATGGGCGGGGCTTCGCTGGCCGCCAGGCTGAGGGTGCTGCCTTCCTTGCCCAGCAGTCGCTCGAAATAGGCCGCCACATGGGGGTACTCGATGATGTAGTCGAGGCGGCCGGCTTCGAGCATGCGGAACAGGGACAGGCCCAGATCGCCGCCGCTCTGGGCGTAGAGATTGGCCTTGGGATGGTCGCGGAGCACGGCGTCCAGCTCCTTGCCGTAGGAGCGCTGGCTGATGATGCCGCCCTTGAGCTGGGGGTTGTCCAGCAAGGTCGCCAGGGACAAGGGACCGGCCAAGCCCAGGGCCGCCGCCCTGTCCTTTAGCATCACCACATGGTTGGACAGCACCAGGCCGTCGGGCAGGGAGAAATAGGCGAAACGCTCACGGGCCGGGGTCTGGACAGAGCCCACGTAGCAGAAGTGCTCGCCGCTCTTGAGGTAATCCCAGAAGCGCCTGGTGTTGGCCACCACCACTTGGTGCTGGTAGCCGGGCAGCCGCTGCTGGAAGTGCTGCATCACCTTGTCGAAGGTGCCCTGCCCTTTTTCGGGCCCCGCCACTATGTGCATGGGCGGCCAGTCGAAGACGCCCCATTTCACGGTTTCCTCGGCCGAGGCCTTGGGCCCGGCGCTCAGCAGGAACAGCAACAGGACGGCAACAGCCTTCATCACCAGTACACCTCGGTAAAGCACTTCAGACCCTAGCTATAACCTCCCCTGGGCAGGAAAGGAACCTTAGTTGGGCACTCCAGCGGCTTGGGTGTTGCATCCATGATCCAGATCCCATCCCAGGCCCGGCGACGCCTTGGCTGCTGGCGACGGCCTGGCCAGCGGTATCAAGCCGATCCGGCGCCACTGGCTGAACCTCAGCCAAGACAGCGGGAAAAAAATCCCTCGATAAGGCCATCCTGAAGGTAAAAAAATCCCGAAACTTTGTTAGCATCTGCGCTCTAACACTGGGCCCCAAACCGCGGGCAACAAGAACTATGACAGCAGCGGCTTGTCCGCCTTAGGAGTACGGATGGAACTGTGGGTTGCCTTTCAGGCATTTATCCTGGGTCTGGTGGAAGGGGTGACGGAGTTCCTGCCCATCTCCAGCACAGGGCACCAGATCATCGTCGCCGACCTCATCGACTTCACCGGCGACAGGGCCATGGCCTTCAACATCATCATCCAGCTTGGCGCCATACTGGCGGTGATCTGGGAATACAGAGTGACTGTGCTGAGCGTCATCACGGGCCTGCCGACCCGCAAGCCGGCCCAGCGCTTTACCGCCAACCTGCTGGTGGCCTTCTTCCCGGCCGTGATCCTGGGCCTGGCCTTCGCCGACGACATCCACAAGTACCTGTTCAACCCCATTACCGTCGCCACCGCCCTGGTGATCGGCGGCTTCGTGATGCTCTGGGCCGAGAAGCGCGACCATAAGATCAGCGCCCACAGCGTCGACGACATGACCTGGCAGCAGGCCCTCAAGGTCGGCCTGGCCCAGTGCCTGGCGCTGATCCCCGGCACCTCCCGCTCCGGCTCCACCATCATCGGCGGCCTGCTGTTCGGCATGTCCCGCAAGGCAGCGACCGAGTTCTCCTTCTTCCTGGCCATGCCCACCATGACCGGCGCCGCCGTCTACTCGGCCTACAAGTACCGCCACCTCTTCCAGATGAGCGACCTGCCGGTCTTCGCCCTGGGTTTCCTGTTCTCCTTCATCTTCGCCATGATAGCGGTGAAGGCGCTGCTGAAATTCATCGGCAACCACAGCTACGCCGTCTTCGCCTGGTACCGCATCGGCTTCGGCGCCCTGATCCTGCTCAGCTGGCAGCTGAACTGGGTGGACTGGAGCACGGCCCAGCCTTAAACAATCCCACTAAAAAAGGGGCCGCAAGGCCCCTTTTTTAGTGGCTGGATGAAATCACAGGATCTTACTCCAGCCCGATGTTGATGAAGCAAAAGACCCCTTCCCCCTTGGAGCCGCCGAGCCGCAGAGAGTGGGAGCAGGCTCGAGGCAGGGATGCCGAGAGAGCTGAGTACGTGGTTGGACCCGCGTACGAAGCGGTCTGCGGCAAACGAACGGAGGTGAGGGTACCGCGAAGCGGCGGCGGAACCGGGGGTGCACTCTTTGGCCTTGGTGGCCCCGTCCTTTCTCTTGCACAGAGAGAAAGTAACCCGCCTGCCGGGGCGGGACCCGGCATTTAAAGGCAATGGTCATGGTTGCATGGCTGGCTGGAAAACCCAGATCGTAACCGCAGTGACACCAGTCAGGATTCGAGGATAACCGTCGCCATGGCGTAGTCCCGTTCGTCGGACAGCGCCAGGTGGCAGTGCGTCACGCCCATGGCCTTGGCCAGCTCCAGGGCCCGGCCGGACAGGGCCAGGGAGGGCTTGCCGGCGCCGTTGTTGCTTATCTCGAAGTCCTGGAAGGTGACGCCGTCGGCTATGCCGGTGCCCAGCGCCTTGGCCGCCGCTTCCTTGGCGGCCCAGCGCTTGGCGAGGAAGGACAGGGGCTTGCCCCTGTGCTCAAACTGGGCCAGCTCCGCCGGGGTCAGCACCCGCTTGGCAAAGCCGGCGGCGGCCTTGCCGAAGCGCTCTATGCGGACCAGGTCGTTGCCGAGGCCGAGGATCACCTGGCGGCCACCATCAGCGCCTTCATGTCGCGCACCGCCTTGTCCAGGCCGTCGAACAGGGCCCGGGCGATGAGGGCGTGGCCGATGTTGAGCTCGTGGATCTGCGGCATGGCGGCGATGGGCTGGACGTTGTGGTAGTGCAGGCCGTGGCCGGCGTTGACGATGATGCCGGCATTAAAGGCCAGCTCGACGCCGGCGCGGATCCGCTCCAGCTCCTTGAGCTGGGCCCGGCCGTGGCTCTCGGCGTAGTGGCCGGTGTGGATCTCGATATAAGGGGCCTGGCACTGAGCGGCCGCCTCTATCTGGCGCGGGTCGGCGTCGATGAACAGCGACACCGCTATGCCGAGGTTGGCCATGCGCTCACAGGCGGCCTTGATGCGGGGCAGCTGGCCGGCCACGTCCAGGCCGCCTTCGGTGGTCAGCTCCTCGCGCTTCTCGGGCACCAGGCAGACGAAGGCGGGGCGTACCTTTTCGGCGATGCCCAGCATCTCCTCGGTGACGGCCATCTCCAGGTTCATGCGGGTCTGGATGGTGTCTTTCAAGAGGAAGACGTCGCGGTCCCGGATGTGGCGGCGGTCTTCGCGCAGGTGCACCGTGATGCCGTCGGCGCCGGCCCGCTCGGCCACGAAGGCCGCTTCCACAGGGTCGGGGTACTGGCTGCCGCGGGCGTTACGCACTGTCGCTATGTGGTCGATGTTGACGCCGAGATAGATGGGGTTCATTGGACTCCTCCTGCGAGTCGGAAAAGCTCCCTGCTCTTCAATGGCTTGTCCCCCAACAAGGGGGCCAGCAGGGCGCGGCAGAATTGTTTGGCGGTGCGGCGTACGGCCTCCTCCTGCCAGTGGTCCTGGGCCATGGCCAGCAGCTGCTGGCCGGCATAGGGACCCTTGAGGTCGGCCACCAGCCCCAGCTCCGGCTGCAACTGGTAGCGGCCTTCGGGGGTCAGGGGCCTGCCTTCGCTGTCACGCCACAAGTCTATGCCATAGCCGAGGCGATGGCAGAGGCTGAGTTCGAAACGGCGCAGCACCGGCTCCACCTCCCCTGTGGCCAGGGCCAGCAAGGTCTGTTGGTAGAGGGCGAAGAGGCCGTCGGTGTCCGCGCCTCTCGGCACCAGCCGCACCAGCAGCTCGTTGATGTAGAAGCCGGCGTAGAGGGCGTTGCCGGCCAGCCCATGGGGGCGCTTGACCTCGATGGCGCGGGCGTTCTTGAGATCCCCCTGGCCTGCCAGGCTCAGTTCCAGCAGCACAAAGGGCTGCATGGCAGCCCTCTTATGACTCTTCTTGGCGGCCATGCCCCGCACCACGGCCCCGGCCCTGCTGTCGTCGTCCAGCAGCAGTTCGGCAAGGGCCGCATCGTCCAGGTAGGGACGGCGGTGCAGCACATAGGCCAGGGCCATCAATCGTCCCCGTAACCCAGGGAACGCAGGGCCCGTTCGTCGTCGGCCCAGCCGGACTTGACCTTGACCCACAGCTCCAGGTGCACCGGGTAGTTGAAGAGGCGCTGCATGTCCTGGCGGGCGTCGGTGCCGATACGCTTGAGCTTCTCGCCCTTGTGGCCTATGACCATCTTCTTCTGGCCTTCCCGCTCGACCAGGATGAGGCCGTTGATGTGGAAGCGGCCCTCTTCTTCCTTGAACTGCTCGATTTCCACCGTCACCGAATAAGGCACCTCGTCACCGAGGTTGCGCATCAGCTTCTCGCGGATGATCTCGGCGGCCATGAAGCGGCTGGATCTGTCGGTGATGTGGTCGTCGGGGAAGATGTGCTCGCATTCGGGGATGCGCTTTTCCACCTCGCTGCGCAGGGCCTCCACCTGGGTGCCCTTCTCGGCGCTGATCGGCACTATGGCGGCGAAGTCATGCTGCTTGGACAGCCATTCCAGGTGCGGGAAGAGGCTGTTCTTGTCCTTGACGTTGTCGACCTTGTTGACGGCCAGGATCACCGGCTTCTTCTCGGCCTTGAGCTTGTCCAGCACCATCTGGTCGTCGTCGGTCCAATGGCTGCCTTCGACCACGAAGATCACCGCTTCCACGTCCCCCAGGGAGCTGGCGGCGGCGCGGTTCATCAGGCGGTTGATGGCGCGCTTCTCGTCCTTGTGCAGGCCGGGGGTGTCCACGTAGATCACCTGCAGCTGGTCCTGGGTGTCGATGCCGAGGATGCGGTGGCGGGTGGTCTGGGCCTTCTTGGAGGTGATGGACACCTTCTGGCCCAGCAGTTTGTTCAGCAACGTGGACTTGCCGACGTTAGGGCGGCCCACTATGGCCACGAAACCGCAGCGTTGTTCAGTCATTGAGATGCTCCAGAGCTTGCTCGGCGGCGGCCTGCTCTGCCTTGCGGCGGCTGGAGCCTACGCCCATAAAGGGGTTTTCCAGGCCTTCCACCAGGCAGGAAACGGTGAAGGTCTGCTGGTGGGCTTCCCCTTCCACTTTTTCCACCTGGTAGTGCGGCAGGGGTTGGCGCTTGCCCTGCAGGTGTTCCTGCAGGCGGGTCTTGGGATCCTTCTGGGCCACGCCGGGCTGGATGGCGCCCAGGCGCTTCTCATACCACTTGAGGATGAGGTCGCGGATGCTGGCCAAGTCCGAGTCCAGGTAGATGGCGCCGATCAGCGCCTCGACGCCGTCGGCGAGGATGGATTCGCGGCGAAAGCCCCCGGATTTCAATTCACCCGGGCCCAGGCGCAGGAAGTCGCCGAGGCCAAATTCCGCGCCCAGCTCCGCCAGCGTCTTGCCCTTGACCAGGGTGGCGCGCATCCGCGACATGTCCCCTTCGTTGGCCTTGGGGAAGCGGTGGTAGAGGGCGTCGGCAATGACGAAGCTCAAAATGGAGTCGCCCAGGTATTCCAGCCGCTCGTTGTGCTGGGAGCCGGCACTGCGGTGGGTCAGGGCCTGGCGCACCTGCTTTTCGTCATTGAAGCTGTAGCCGAGGCGGCGATACAGGGTCTCAAGGGAATAGGTCATCTGTCTTCCAATAAAGAGGGCGGTCAATCCGCCCTGCTCGAATACTTATTTTATGGGACCCAGGCGTCCAAATCTAACCCCGGTTGGTACCCAACTGGGTAACCAGCTGTCAGGGCCGCGGTCCATCTTGAAACTCATCCAGATGAAAACGGCCCTGCCCTCCAGGCTCTGTTCGGGCACGAAGCCCCAGTAGCGCGAGTCGCTGCTGTTGTCGCGGTTGTCGCCCATGGCGAAATAATGCCCCGCCGGCACTATCCATTCGTCCGCCTGCCCGCCGGGGTGGGGATAGTAACTCCCCACCTGGTCGAGGAAGACGGGGCTGCGCAGTATGTCGTGCTTGACACCGCCCAGCACCTCGCTGCGCCTCTCCAAAGGTACCTGGCCCATGGAATAGGGGCTCTTGCCTTCACTGACGCTGGCCACCTCTTCCAGGCCAGGGCAGGGGCTTTGCCCTTGCTTGCAGGCCGGCTGGATGTAGAGGTGCTTGTTGCGGTAGACAATCTTGTCCCCCGGCAAACCCACCACCCTCTTGATCATGTCGATCTCGGGGTGCTGGGGGTGCTTGAACACGAACACCTGGCCCCGCTTGGGTTCCCCCGTGGCCAGGAACTTCTTGCGAAAGAGCGGCTCCTTGAGGCCGTAGGCGAACTTCTCCACCAGGATGAAGTCCCCCTTCAGCAGGGTCGGCATCATGGAGCCGGACGGGATCTGGAAGGGCTCGAAGATAAAGGAGCGCAGTACCAGCACCGCCGCTATCACCGGGAAGGCGCCGCGGCAGCTTTCCACCCAGCCAGGCCCCGCCAGCAGCTTGTCGCGGCTGTCCTGGTCCAGGCCGCCGGCCGCGCCGGCCTCGGCCAGGGCCTCCTTGCGCCGGGGTGCCAGCTTCCACCTGTCCAGGGCCCAGACCAGGCCCGTGGCCAAGGTGATCATCACCAGCACTATGGAAAAATACTGCGCCACCTATCCTCCTTGATCCCGTGATGCGAAGGGAGCGCCAGGCGCTCCCTCAATGTTCCATCGTTGTTGTCAGTGGATGGGCCCCAGGCGGCCGAAGCGCACCCCGGTCGGCACCCAGTTGGGCAGCCAGCTGTCGGGGCTGCGATCCATGTCGAAGCTCATCCAGATGAATACCGCCTTGCCCACCAGGTTGGCCTCGGGCACGAAGCCCCAGAAGCGAGAGTCCCGGCTGTTGTCGCGGTTGTCGCCCATGGCGAAGTAATGGCCGGCTGGCACTATCCATTCGTCAGGGCGGGTGCCCGGTTGGTTGTAGTAGTCGCCAACCCTGTCCGGGAAAACGGGGGCCAGCAGTATGTCGTGCTTGACGTCGCCCAGGGTCTCGGTGCGCCTGTCCTGGGGGAAGTTGCCCAGGCTGAACTCGCCCCGGCCCTTGTCGACGCTGCCCACCTCGGTCAGGCCCGGGCAGGGGCTTTGCCCTTCCTGACAGGCCGGCTGGATATAGAGGTGCTTGTTGCGGTAGATGATGCGGTCGCCAGGCAGGCCCACCACCCGCTTGATGTAGTCGACGCTGGGATCTTCGGGGTACTTGAAGACGAAGATGTCGCCGCGCTTGGGCTCACCTGTCTTCAGGAACTTCTTGGCGAAGACCGGATCCTTGAGGCCGTAGGCGAATTTCTCCACCAAGATGAAGTCCCCTACCAGCAGGGTCGGCATCATGGAGCCGGACGGGATCTGGAAGGGCTCGAAAATAAAGGAGCGCAGTACCAGCACCGCCGCTATCACCGGGAAGGCGCCGCGGCAGCTCTCCACCCAGCCGGGTTCGGCCAGCAGCTTGTTGCGGCTGGCCTGGTCCAGGTCACCGCCGGCACTGGCCTCGGCACGGGCCAGGGCGGCCCGGCGCCTGGGGGCCAGCAGCCACCTGTCCAGGGCCCAAACCAGGCCGGTACCCAGGGTGATCAGTACCAGGAGGATGGAGAAATACTGCGCCATGAATAGTCCTTATTTTCCTACTTTCAAGATGGCGAGGAAGGCTTCCTGGGGCACTTCCACGTTCCCCAGCTGCTTCATCCGCTTCTTACCTTCCTTCTGTTTCTGAAGGAGTTTCTTCTTACGGCTGACGTCACCACCGTAGCACTTGGCCGTTACGTCCTTACGCAGCGCCTTGACGGTGCTGCGGGCTATGACGTGGTTGCCGATGGCGGCCTGGATGGCGATATCGAACATCTGGCGGGGGATCAGCTCTTTCATCTTCTCCACCAGTTCGCGGCCCCGGTACTGGGCGTTGTCCTTGTGGGTGATGATGGCCAGGGCGTCGACCCGGTCGCCGTTGATCATCACGTCCAGGCGCACCATGTCGGCGGTCTGGAAGCGTTTGAAGTTGTAGTCCAGGGAGGCGTAGCCGCGGCTGGTGGATTTGAGGCGGTCAAAGAAATCCAGCACCACTTCGGCCATGGGCAGCTCATAGGTCAGGGCCACCTGCTTGCCGTGGTAGACCATGTTGGTCTGCATGCCACGCTTCTCGATACAGAGGGTGATGACGTTGCCGAGATAGTCGGCGGGCACCAGTATGTGGGCCTCGACTATGGGCTCGCCTATCTCTTCGATGTTCTGGATCGGCGGCAGGGCCGAGGGGTTGTCCACCAGTATGGTTTCGCCGTCGGTCTTCTTGACCTCGTAGACCACGGTCGGGGCCGTGGTGATGAGGTCCAGATCGTACTCCCGCTCCAGGCGCTCCTGGATGATCTCCATGTGCAGCATGCCGAGGAAGCCGAGGCGGAAGCCGAAGCCCAGCGCCGTTGAGGTCTCGGGCTCGTAGAAGAGGGAGGCGTCGTTCAAGGACAGCTTGCCGAGGGCGTCACGGAAGGACTCGTAGTCGTCGGAGCTGATCGGGAAGAGGCCGGCATAGACCTGGGGCTTGACCTTCTTGAAGCCCGGCAGGGGCTTGTCGGCGCCGTGCTTGGCCAACGTCAGGGTGTCGCCCACGGGGGCGCCGTGGATGTCCTTGATGCCGCACACTACCCAACCCACCTCGCCGCATTGCAGGCCGGCGGTGTCCTTCTGCTTGGGGGTGAAGATGCCGAGGCGGTCCACGTCCCAGTTCTGGCCTGTGCTCATCACCTTGATCTTGTCGCCCTTCTTGAGGGAACCGTTCTTGATGCGCACCAGGGAGACGACACCGAGGTAGGAGTCGAACCAGGAGTCGATGATCAGGGCCTGCAAGGGGGCGTCAGGGTCGCCGACCGGAGCCGGTATGGCCTGGACTATGCGCTCCAGCACTTCATCGACGCCGATGCCGGTCTTGGCGGAGCAGCGCACAGCGTCTATGGCCTCGATGCCGACGATGTCTTCGATCTCTTCGGCGACGCGCTCGGGCTCGGCCTGGGGCAGGTCAATCTTGTTGAGGACAGGCACCACTTCCAGGTTCATGTCCAGGGCCGTGTAGCAGTTGGCCAGGGTCTGGGCTTCCACCCCTTGGCCGGCGTCCACCACCAGCAGGGCACCCTCACAGGCGGCCAGGGAGCGGGACACCTCGTAGGAGAAATCCACGTGTCCGGGAGTGTCGATGAAGTTGAGCTGGTAGGTCTCGCCGTCCTGGGCTTTGTAATTGAGGGTGACGCTCTGGGCCTTGATGGTGATGCCGCGCTCGCGCTCCAAGTCCATGGAGTCCAGCACCTGCTGTTGCATTTCGCGGTCGGTCAGGCCACCACACACCTGGATCAGGCGGTCGGACAGGGTAGATTTGCCGTGGTCGATGTGGGCAATGATGGAGAAGTTACGAATATGCTTCATGAGGCTTGGGATGATCCAATTGACTGCTGGGTCGCAAATGCGGGGATTTTACGCTAAAGCGCAAGGCAAATCATCCGCCGGAAACAGCGACGCTCAAACGCTCCTTTTCACGGCTCAGCACCTTGATGAGCTTCGGCTCTTCCACCAGTGAGGTGGCCAGGTGGCCGGCCCACTTGAAACCGCCATAGCCGCCGGCAACCAGGGCCGGCAAGACCCAGAGTTCGGAGAGCTGCCAGGCGTCCACCAGGCTGGAAGCCAGCAGGGCGGCGCCGATAAGGCAGAGCAGCGGCAAGAGGTAGAGCACCAGGGTGCCCCGCACCAGGCTCTGCTCGGAAATGCCGACCCGCACGAAATCGCCCTTGGCCACAGGTTCGAAGCAGCTCAGCTCCAGTCTTTCCAGGCGGTTGCTCAGCGCCTTGGACAGCTGGCCTGAGCCGCAGTCGTCCTGGTTGTGGCAGCCGTCACAGCTGGACTGGCGGCGGAACTGCACCTGGATGCGCTCCTTGGCCACCGCCACCACTTCCACGTCCCGCTCTATCATGGCCGCACCAGGGTGACCTGGCTGGCCACCCGCTCCAGGGCTTCGGTGGGCACAGTGCCTACCGCCATCACTTCGACGCCGCCGTGGTTGATGCCCACCAGGTTGTAGAAACCGCTCTGGCGCATGGTCAGCTCCTGGGAAGGGGCGCTGGGATTGATGTAGACGGCGATCTCGGCGAGGCCGTCGGAATAAAGCCAGTAGTCCACCCCTTCCCCCAACTGGGCCAGGCGGTGGTAGTTGGCCACCACGGGGTGGAAGCCGGGGGGCAGCCAGGTGACCTTGCCGAGGGTCAGGGGCCTGGCCTGGGGGTTGAGGCTGGGGGCCGGGAACTGCACGGCGGCGACCCGCTGCAGGTGATCGGACGGCGCCTTGAGCTCGTCGAGATCCACCACCATCAGCTGTTCCACCACGGCGGCGTCCTGGGCGACCCTGTCCACCCGCAGCGGCAGGTGGCTGTCCTTGTCTATCCAGATCCAGTAGCCGTGACGGTAGTTGTCCTTGGGCACTATGCGCAGCAGCTGGGCAGGGTGGCCGGCGATGCGGGAAATACCGGCCAGCACCAGGTCGTAGTGCTGGGCAAGATCAGCCGGCGGCGACAAGAGGGCGTCGGGAATGGGGCCGCGGATGCTGTCGGCCTTGTAGGAAAAGGGGCTGTGCTCCATGTCCAGCAGGGTGACCACGCCGCCCTTGCGCACCACTTCACGGGGCGGGCCGTTGAGGAACACCAGGTGTTCCACTTCCTGGCCGTCGATGACGCCGTGTTCGTAGCGGAAGGGTTGGACCCGGCCTTCCTGGACCTTGACCAGGGACAAGACGTAGTTGCCTTGGGTCAGGGCCTTGGACAGGTCACTGAGCCAGTCCATGGCCTGTTGGCTGTCGGCGCTGGCCTCCTGGGCGGGAGGCTGGGCGCCGGGGTCTTGCGGGCTGGCGGCTGGGCTGGCAGGGGTGGCTGTCAGTGCCGCCAGCACCAACCAGGTCGACATCATTGCGGATTGGCCTCGCTGGCTTGCTGTTGGGCCTCTTCTTCGTCCTGCAGCCTCAGCTGCTGGGCGTGATCCTGCAGGTAGGCGTTGACCCTGCGCTGCTGCTCGGCCTGTACCAGACGGCCCTGCTGCTGGCCGCCGCGGGGAGCCGCTTCCAGGCTGACAGGGGCGGCGGTGCCGAGGGCCGGCAGGGTGGACAGCACTGGGCTGGCCGGCTGGGGCAGGTCGTCCTTGCCACTGAACTGCTGGACGCCGACGACGGCGACCAGGGCCACGGAGGCGGCCACCGCCAGCTGCGCCACTGGGCGCCAGAAGCCCTGCAGGCCTCGGGGCTTGGCCTTCTCGACTGCCTTGGGTGCCAGCAGGGCCGGCTCCTCGTCCAGGGCGGCAGCCACCTTGGCAGTGATGTCGAAGGACAACTGGCCGGGCAGCTCGCCGCGCAGGGCGTCACCGATCAGGTGATAGCGGTGCCAGCGCGCCTGCGCCTCGGGATCCGTCTTGAGTTCTTCCAACAGGTGGTCGTCCAGCCCATGCTGGTTGTCGACCAATGCCGAGAAGAGTTCGTCACGATGCTGTGCCATAGTCATTACCCTTAACGCCTAAGCAAAGGTTGCAGCCTTTTGTCGATAGCCTCACGAGCCCTGAAGATACGGGACCTTACCGTCCCCACCGGACATTCCATCACGGTGGCGATCTCCTCGTAGCTGAGCCCTTCCATCTCGCGCAGTGTAATGGCGGAACGCAAATCGTCCGGCAAGGACTCAATGGTTTCGAACACCACCCGCTTTATTTCCTCGGACAGCAACATCCTCTCGGGGCTGTCCACTTCCCGCAGCGCGTCGGCACCGTCGTAGAATTCCGCTTCGTCGGCATCCACGTCGTTGGCCGGCGGCCGGCGGCCCTGGGCCACCAAATAATTCTTGGCGCTGTTGACGGCGATGCGGTACAGCCAAGTGTAGAAGGCGCTCTCCCCACGGAAGTTGGGCAGCGCCCTGTAGGCCTTGATAAAGGCCTCCTGGACCACATCGGGGACGTCCCCGGCATTTTTCACGTAACGGCCCACCAAATTGGCCAGCCGGTGCTGATACTTGGCAACCAGCAGATTGAACGCCTGTTTGTCGCCACGCTGCACGCGTTCGACCAATGCCAGGTCGTTATCCACGGTCTGCTCAGTCATCCGAGCCTGTTCTCCCAACATGTTTTTCTCAAATCTGCGTTGTGACTCGGTACAAGCGCCACCTCTATGACGCAGCGATGCAAGGGAAGTTCAACGACTCTCCAAGTTTTTGACTCTGCCCGAGCTTGGAGGGATACTGCGCCGCACCTGACACTTGCCCTGCCCGCCATCATACTGTATGCACGCAGACACTGACCATCTCTGTGACGTCCTCGTCATCGGCAGCGGCGCTGCCGGCCTGACCCTGGCCCTGAAACTGGCCGACCATGCCCAAGTGATGGTGCTGGCCAAGGGTCCCCTCAAGGAAGGCTCCACCTACTATGCCCAGGGTGGCATAGCGGCCGTCTTCGACGAGACCGACACCATCGAATCCCATGTGGACGACACCCTGGTAGCCGGCGGCGGCATCTGCGACGTCGAAGCGGTGCGCTTTACCGCCAGCCACGCCAAGGAAGCCCTGGAGTGGCTGATCTCGCTGGGCGTGCCCTTCGACAAGGAAGAAGGGGAAGACGGCGAGCCCCGCTACCACCTGACCCGCGAAGGGGGCCACAGCCACCGCCGCATTCTCCACGCCGCCGACGCCACGGGCCGGGCCGTGCAGCTGACCTTGGTGGAGCAGGTGCGCCGCCACCCCAACATCCAGTTGCTGGAAGCCCATAACGCCGTGGACTTGCTGACCGGTCGCAAGTTCGGCCTGGACACCGAGCGCTGCTTCGGCGCCTATGTCTGGAACCGCAACCAGGCCAGGGTGGAAACGGTGCGAGCCAAGGCGGTGGTGCTGGCCACTGGCGGCGCTTCCAAGGTCTACCAGTACACCTCCAACCCGGACGTGGCCTCGGGCGACGGCATCGCCATGGCCTGGCGGGCCGGCTGCCGGGTCGCCAACATGGAATTCAACCAGTTCCACCCCACCTGTCTCTACCACCCCCAGGCCAGGAACTTCCTGGTCACCGAGGCCTTGCGCGGCGAAGGCGCCGTGCTGCGCCGCCCCGACGGCAGCCGCTTCATGGACCAGTACCACGAGATGGGGGA
This sequence comes from Gallaecimonas kandeliae, assembly GCF_030450055.1. Taxonomy (NCBI): domain Bacteria; kingdom Pseudomonadati; phylum Pseudomonadota; class Gammaproteobacteria; order Enterobacterales; family Gallaecimonadaceae; genus Gallaecimonas; species Gallaecimonas kandeliae. The sequence goes on along the minus strand of NZ_CP118480.1, from coordinate 834,998 downwards.
ACTGGCGCCGCGGGACGTGGTGGCCCGCGCCATAGACCATGAGATGAAAAAACTGGGGGCCGACTGCGTCTATCTGGACATTTCCCACAAGGACGCCGATTTCGTCACCAAGCACTTCCCCACCATCCATGAGAAGCTGCTGGGCCTCGGCATCGACATCACCAAAGAGCCCATACCCGTGGTGCCGGCCGCCCACTACACCTGTGGCGGCGTGGTGACCGATCTCAACGGCCAGACCGACCTACCCGGCCTCTACGCCATAGGCGAGGTGGCCTACACAGGCTTGCACGGCGCCAACCGCATGGCGTCCAATTCCCTGCTGGAATGCCTGGTATTCGGCAACGCCGCCGCCGACAAGATCCGAGGCGAGCTGGCCAGCCTCGGCGACCTGCCAAGGGCCCCGGCCTGGGACGAATCCAAGGTCACAGACTCGGACGAGGAAGTGGTGATAGCCCACAACTGGCATGAGCTCAGGCTCTTCATGTGGGACTACGTGGGGATAGTGCGCACCAACAAGCGCCTGGAGCGGGCCCTGCACCGCATCGAGCTGCTCAAGCAGGAAATCCAGGATTACTACGCCAATTTCCGGGTGTCCAACAACCTGCTGGAACTGCGCAACCTGGTGCTGGTGTCCGAGCTTATCGTGCGCTGCGCCATGGAAAGGAAGGAGTCCCGTGGCCTGCACTACAACCTGGACTACCCGGACCAACTGCCCCAGTCCGGCCCCACAGTGCTGAACCCGGACAAGCCCTGAAGCCCCAGCGCCAGGGCCGGCGCTACCTCAGGCAACGTTTGAGGCGGCGCCAGTCCGCCTCGGCAAACTCCGCCCGGTAGAGCCAGTACCAGCGCCCGCCCGCCTTGAGCATCACCAGCAGCGGGCTTTTCATCACCCTCTGCGCTGTCAGGACCTGGCCGTCCAGGCGCAGGCAGCCCGCCTCGTCGACCCAGATAAGTCTGGGGAGCGGCGGTAACCTGACCCACCAGAGGGGAATGAGCAGCAACAGCGCCCGCCAGCCCAGCCAGGGGATGGCGGGCAAGAAAAGCAGCAGCGGCGCCCTCTCCAACCAGGGGCGCCAGCGCCAGGGATGGGGCTGAAGGTTATGACTGGATGCGGGCGTGGACACGGTCGACGATGAACTTGACCATGGCGGCCAGCTCGGGATCCGGGCAGATCTGGTGGCCCATGACCCAGGCGAAGAGATCCGGGTCGTCCTGGGTCAGCAGGCGCTCGAAGGTGGCCTTGTCCTGATCGTTGAGATCGTCATAGGCCTCGTCCACGAAGGGCTCGAACAGCACGTCCAGCTCCAGCATGCCGCGGCGGCAGGCCCATTTGAGACGCGCCTTGTGAATGCGATCTGTCATCAGGCAAATACTCCGGGGAATTTAACTGGCGGCAAGTTTACCCCCTTTCGCGTCGCTATTCAGCCTCCGCGCCTCCTTGCAGTATCATGTAGGCAACGATTTTAGGAGCTTATCGATGTCATCCTGGCAATCCATCCTCGGCACTCTTCCCAGCAAGGCCCTGCCAAAGGCCCTGCCGCCCCTGGCCCTGATCCCCCTTACCGAGCTGGGCCTGGTGCGCCTGGCCGGTATAGAGGCGGCCAAGTTCCTGCAAGGCCAGATCACGGCCGACATCCAGGCCCTGGCCAAAGACAGGGCCAGCCTCGCCGCCCAGTGCGACCCCAAGGGCAAGATGCTGGGCCTGTTCACGGCACTGTGGCAAGGCGAGGATCTGCTACTGCTCCAGGCAAGGGACGCCATCCCCCAGCAACTGCCCGGCATGGCCAAGTACGCCGTCTTCAACAAGGTCACCCTGAGCGACGCCTCCGAGGAGCTGTTGCTGCTGGGCCTGGCAGGCAGCCAGGCAAGCGCGGCCCTGACGGCAGCCGGCGTTCCAGTGCCCCAGGAGGTAATGGAGGTCACCCAGCTGGAGAATGGCCTGGTGCTGAACCAGGGGGGCCGCTACCTGCTGGCCCTGCCCTTAGAGGCCATGCAGGCCCTGGTGGCCAAGCTGGACGGAGCCTGGTTCGAGCCCGCCGCCTGGCAAGGCCTGGACGTACTGGCCGGCCAGCCATGGCTGCCGGCCGCCTTGCAAGGGGAATACATACCCCAGCAGCTGAACCTCGACGGCCTCGGCGGCATCAGCTTCGAAAAAGGCTGCTACACGGGCCAGGAAGTGGTGGCTCGCATGCATTACCGTGGCGGCAACAAGCGTACCCTCTGGCACCTGGCCGGCAAAGCCGCAACCAGCCCCAAGGCCAGTGACGAGCTGGAGCTGAAACTGGGGGACAGCTATCGCCGCGGTGGTGTTGTGGTGGCCGCCTACCGCTTTGCCGAAGGCGAGCTGCACCTGCTCGCCGTGGCGGCCAACGACCTTGAGCCAGACAGCCAGTTCCGCCTCAAGGGCGACGAGGCCAGCCAACTGGCCCTGGCCCCCTGAAAAAGCCCGCCGCCAGGCGGGCTTTTTGTAAGGAAATATGGCTAGCAGTCTCTCGCCTTTAACGGGCCAACGGCTTTTTCCGCCCGGATTTCAGAGATCTGCCTTTACCTTTTCTGCCCCCTGCCAACCTTGCACCCCTTCCCAGTCATGCCCTGTTACATTCGTTGTACCTTGCCCGCTAAAGCGTGGGCCCAGACTGTGATTTAGCCTTGGCTACGACTGGCCAGGCAGTCTCATCCAAAAAGAACCAAGGAGTCGACCATGACCAGAGTATCCATTGCTACGGTCGCCCTGTTACTGGCGGCCGCGCTGCCCAGCCAGGCCACCACTTACAAGGCCGGCGACAACAGCGAGGCCACCCGGATCTGCATGAGCACCCTCTCCAACAGCCCGGCACGGGTGCTGATGGCCGCCCGTGGCAGCGGCCTCGGCTACAACTTCATCGCCAACTACATCAGCTGCAATAACATGCCCATATCCCACTTCGCCCTGATGGTGGGCAGCGACAAGGTCGCCTTCCAGTTGCAAAGGCGCTTCCACCAGAGGACCCGCGTCGAGATCCGCGACCTTGGCTACCAGCCGAAGAAAGACGGTACCATCTTGGTAGCGGGCAGTTTTTGACCCCGCCCAGCTCCACTGACAAGGCGTCCCAGGGCGCCTTGATTTTTTCCGGCCAGACCACACAAAAACCGGGCCCCTTGAGGCTACATTTTCTCCACCTTTACGCCAGGCCGACAACAGCCTCGATACAGCTTTCAACCCACATTAACAGACCATTTTTCCCTCACTGACAAGGACTTGGCTTTGGTAAAGTAGCGGGCAGTCTAAGGAGGATTTATGAAGCGTATCGTCATTGTCGGCGGCGGCGCCGGGGGCCTGGAGCTTGCCTGCCGCCTGGGCCGCAGCTTGGGCAGGAAACACCTGGCCCAGGTGCTGCTCATCGACCAGCACCGACAGCATGTATGGAAGCCGCTCTTGCACGAGGTCGCCACCGGCGCCTTCAACCCCGAGCTGGGCGGCGCCGACTACCTGAACCTGGCCCGCCTCAACGGCTTCCAGTTCGTCCAGGGCCGGCTCACCGAGCTGGACAAGGAACAGCGCCAGCTGACCCTGGCCCCCAGCCGCGACGGCAAGGGCCGCTTCCTGTCCAGCAACCAGCACCTGACCTATGACCAACTGGTACTGGCGGTGGGTAGCCAGAGCGCCGACTTCGGCACCAAGGGGGTGGCGGAGCACGCCTTCTTCCTGGATAGCCCCGAACAGGCCAACGTCTTCCACGACCACCTGCTGGCCCGGATCCAGGCCCAGACCCTCACCGAAAAGCCGGAGCGGCTGCGCATCGCCATCGTCGGTGCCGGTGCCACCGGCGTCGAACTCTCGGCCGAGCTCAACAGCGCCGAACGGGTCTTCCGCCGCTACGGCGCCCATCACCTGAGCCTGGATCTGACCCTGCTGGAGGCGGGCCCGCGCATTTTGCCGGCCCTCAACGAGAAGATCGCCGCCAAGGCCCAGCGCGAACTCAACAAGTTGGGGGTCAAGGTACGCACCAGCGCCAAGGTGGTGGAAGCCACCAAGGATGCCTTCATCCTGGACGGCGACGAGCGCCTGGAGGCGGGTCTGCTGGTCTGGGCCGCCGGCATCAAGGGCGCCGACTGGCTGACTACCCTGGGTCTGGAAACCTCCAGGCGCAACCAGTTCGTGGTGAACGAGCAGCTGCGCACCTCCGACGAGCATATCTATGCCCTCGGCGACTGCTGCGACGCCGCCCCGCCCCGGGCCCAGGCAGCCAACCAGCAGGCCATCTACCTGGACAAGCTGCTGAGCGCCCTGACCAAAAGCGAGGCCTTCGACCACCCCTTCCAATACAAGGACTACGGTTCCCTGGTGTCCCTGGCCGAACACAGCGCCGTGGGCGGCCTGATGGGTAGCCTTGCCAAGGGCACCCTCTTCGTGGAAGGCCACCTGGCCCGTTGGATGTACATCTCCCTCTACCGCAAGCACCAGTTGGCCCTGTTCGGCTTCTGGCGCACCCTGGGGCTGATGATCGCCGACAAGCTCAACGGCTGGGTCAGGCCCCGCCTCAAGCTGCACTGAGCCCAGTGCCAGCCACCAAGACGCCAGGCCTGCCTGGCGTCTTGCATTTTAGGCCCGTGATTTCTTTGCTCTGGTATTGGCCGGGCAAGGCCGTTAGCCTGCCCTTAACACCCCGACAGCGAGTCCCCTTTTCACCATGGAACTGACTTTTCAATGCGGCCCTTATCATTTCAGCCTGAGCCGCCAGGGTGGCAGCGAACAGCTGCGGGTCGATCACAAGCCCGTCAGCGTCCGCGCCGCCCAGGGCAACCTCAGCGAGCACCGCTTCCTGCTGGACGGCCAGGACTGGCAGCTGCAATTGAGCCTGCACCCGGAGCAAGGCCACTTCCGCTACCGGCTGCTGTCGGGGGATGCCCTGGCCGGTGAAGGCCAGGCGCCGCTGGCCATGGCCCAGCCTCAGGGTGAAGCTGAATCCCACACCGAGCGCCACGGCAAGGGTTTTGGCTGGCTGGCCCTGGGCCTCAAGCTGTTCAAGAGCGCCAGCGCCATCAAGGTAGTGCTGGCCGGGGCCAGCTTTGCCTCCTACGCCTACCTCTTCAACTGGAAGCTGGCCCTGGTGCTGATCGCCATACTGGTGTTCCACGAGTACGGCCACTTGCGTGCCATGCAGCGCTTCAATATCCCCACCAAAGGCATCTACCTGATCCCCTTCTTCGGCGGCGCCGCCGTCTCGTCGGAGCGGTTCAAGACCCAGTGGCAGGAAGTTTTCGTGGCCATGGCCGGCCCGACGGCGGGGCTCTTGATGTGCCTGCTGGCCTGGGTCGGCTGGCGCCTGTCCGCCAGCCCCTGGCTGGGGGCAGTGGTGTCTTTGGGGGCCTTCTTGAACCTCTTCAACCTGCTGCCCATCCACCCTTTGGACGGCGGCCGGGTGCTGAAGGCGGTGATGGCCTCCAGCCGCAACCCTATCGCCTTTTACGCCGTGCTGGCCCTGTCGGCCCTGGGGTTTGCCCTGAGCCTCTATTTCGGCTTCATGCTGCTGGCGATACTGCTGGTGGCGGGCCTTGCCGATCTGTTGGGGGAGCGCAACAACCCGAGCCAACAGTTGGCCATGAACAAATGGGGTATGATGGTGAGTGGCGCCTGGTACCTGGCGGTGTTCCTGGCCCTGCTGGGGCTGGTTGTGCTGATGGCCAACAGCGGCCTGCCGGGAACCGAGATCCCCCATCTGCTATTGTCATCCTGAAGGCTCCCCGACAGAGGCAAGGCCCCTATGCAGGTACCGCCCAGGCCCGAGATAGAGACCCAAAGGCTCCATGCCCTGGGCAAGTCCCTGATGATGAACAGCGAGCGGGATCCGCGCTTCGACCGCATCGTCAAGCTGGCCAGCCGTATCTTTGCCACCCCCGTGGCCTTTGTCTCCCTGATCAGCGATGACAGCCAGTGGTTCAAGGCCACAGTCGGCCTGGAGCTCACCAGCACACCCAGGACCGTCTCCTTCTGCGGCCATGCCGTGGCTGCCCGCCAGCCGCTGATCGTCACCGACGCCGGCAAGGATCCCCGCTTCTTCGACAACCCCCTGGTGCTGGGCCCGCCCTTCCTCCGCTTCTACGCCGGCTATCCCCTCTTCTTCGACAACCAGGCCATAGGCACCCTCTGTATCTCCGCCGACAAACCCAGGAGCTTTGACGAAGAAGATCTGGAGACCCTGGCCAGCCTGGCGGCCTGGGCCGAGAACGAGGTCAGGCTGCACGTCCTGACCCACCGCCACCAGGAGCTGATGAGCAAGCTCGACCAAGCCCGCCAGGAAGCCCTGACCGACCCCCTGACCGGCGCCTGGACCCGGCGCATCATCGACGAACAGCTGGCCAGGGATCTGGCCCGCCACCAGGCAGCCGGCCAGGAAAGCTCGGTGCTGCTGGTGGACATGGACCATTTCAAGGCAGTCAACGACCAGTTCGGCCACGACGTGGGGGACGCCGTGCTGATCGAGCTGGTCCAGCGCATGAACCACAGCCTGAGGCCAAACGATCTGGTGATCCGGCTGGGGGGCGACGAATTCCTGGTCTACCTCGGCGCCTGTAGCGCCGAGGATGCCGAGAAGCTGGCAGAGCGCCTGCTGGAGGCGGCCAGGAGCCAAGCCTATGTCAGCCCCCAGGGGCAAAGCCTGCCACTGGGCCTGACCATAGGGGTGGGCACCGCCAATCACCTCGACATGGAGCAACTGATGGCCCTGGCCGACGACGCCCTCTACGACGGCAAGGCCGCCGGCCGCGGCTGCTGGGCCAGCCGGCGAGGTTGACAAGGCAAGAGCCAGGCCAGCCCATCGCCATCCGCTCTTTTTCCCTGCACATAGCCTCCCTATGCTGAAGGCGTTTCGTTCCTTGATTGGGCAGGGACGCCTTCTTTTCGAAACACCCGACTTTACCAGGAGCCGGCCCAGCACCGGCGGTGCCACTGCCGATCAGGCAAAAACCACATTGACAAACAAAGAGTTGCCCATTGACAGCTCAGTTTTTGAACGGCAATCTGGACAATTCAGAGGCCTCTGATACAGCCATTGCTGTAGGAAAAGGCCGACAACAGGGCCCTGGCGCCGTTTGCCAACGAGACCCGATCACTCCGGCCACTGAGGGCCGGGAGAAGAAAGAGTGAGCCGTCTTGTCCGGCAGGGGCGAGGGGGCCAAGGTTGGAAGAATCGACTTATGCGCACTTTCAAAGGCTCGGACAAACTCTATGTCAGTCAGGCCGCCGGCACCCTGGCATTGGTCGCCAGCGCCCTTATCCTTCGTAACCAGGACTTCAGCCTCAACGGTGGCCTCTGGCTACTGGCCGGGCTGCTGGGCCTGTTCCTGCTGGCCCGCTGGTTCCTCGACGAGCGGGTCCATGGCCTGTCCTTCGACGAGGACGGCCTGGAGATCCAGTACCGCCGCCGCCGTGTCAGGCTCAAGGCAGAGCAGATACAGCGCATCGAGTCGGTGGGCAGCGTCAAAGTGCCAGCCTGGTTCGTCTATGCCGACAACCAGCGCTATCTGGTGCAGACCCAAAGCTTTCCCCATTGGATCCGCCTGCAGATCCTCGACCAGATGCAGAAATTCCGCACCCGCCTGGGCTGAAGCCTTGCCGACGGGGTGGCGCTGTGTTTTGCTCAGCTAATTGACAGCCAGGGCCGGCTAGAGTCGGCCCAAGCCCATCGGAATGCCATCCCATGCCCAGTGACGACCTGCAATTCCTGCTGCCCTTTATCCTGGCCGGTGCCGGCCTGCTGCTGCTGTCCCTGCTGATCTGGCTGCTGAGCCTGCTGCGGCTGCGCCGCCCCTATGAACGCCAGCCGCTGTTGACCGAAGCCGAGATGGCCTTCCTGCCCCTGCTGGATGCCGCCTGCGACCCCGACTACCGCGTCTTCACCAAGGTACGCTGGGCCGATGTCATAGGGGTGCAGCCCAGGTTCAAGGGCAGCGATCACCGCCGCGCCTTCGAGAAGATCTGCGCCAAGCGCCTCGACTTCGTGCTCTGCCGCCGCAGTGATCTGGCCGTCAGCCTGGTGCTGGAGCTGGCCCCCCAAGATAAGGTCAGCCGCGCCCGCAAACAGCGCGACAAGCAACTGGCCCGGATCTGCCAACAGATAGGCCTGCCGCTGCTGGTGGTGAAAAGCGACAGCGCCCTCACCGCCCTGCACCTGCGCGAGCGTATCGAAAAGACCCTGCGTGGCCAGCCTTTGCCCGCCTCCCCGGCGGCGGCGCTGCAAGCTCAGGAAACACCCGATCCCGGGCTGCCCAGCCTGAGCGCCGTCGAGGCGCCGGTTGCCGGCGGCAAGCACTGTCCCAAATGCGACGCCCTGATGAGCCAACGCCAGGTCAGTAAAGGCAAATACGCCGGCCAGCGCTTCTGGACCTGCTCCGCCTACCCGCTGTGTAAGACGGTGCTGCCCCTGGACGAGCCTCGGCCCCAGGCGCAGCCCGAAGCCAAGCCGCGAGCCGAGGTGGTCCAGGAAGGCCTCTTCACCCTCAAGGCCAGCCGCTGAGCCAAAAGAAAAAGGCGCTCCAGGCGCCTTTTTTCATGGCGAAAATTCCGCCAGCCCCATTGCCTCCGCCAGGCAAAGCCAGTAGGCTTGCCCCCCTCATAACCCAGGGGGCCCCAAGGTGCTGTCTACCGCCAATATCACCATGCAGTTCGGCGATAAGCCGCTTTTCGAAAACATCTCCGTCAAGTTCGGCGAGGGCAATCGCTACGGCCTCATCGGCGCCAACGGCTGCGGCAAGTCCACCTTCATGAAGATCCTCAACGGCGAGCTGGAACCCAGCGCCGGCAACGTCTTCCTGCCCCCCCACACCCGCATGGCCAAATTGGGCCAGGACCAGTTCGCCTTCGAAGAATATTCCGTGGTCGACACCGTCGTGATGGGCCATGCCGAGCTGTGGGCGGTCAAGTCCGAGCGCGACCGCATCTATGCCCTGCCGGAGATGAGCGAAGACGACGGCATGAAGGTGGCTGACCTGGAAGTGCAGTTCGCCGAGATGGACGGCTACAGCGCCGAGGCCCGCGCCGGCGAGCTGCTGCTGGGCTTGGGCATACCCCAGGAACAGCACTACGGCCCCATGGCCGCCGTGGCCCCCGGCCTCAAGGTGCGGGTGCTGCTGGCCCAGGTGCTGTTCTCAGACCCGGACGTGATGCTGCTGGACGAACCCACCAACAACCTGGACATCCACACCATCCGCTGGCTGGAAGGGGTGCTGACCGAACGGGGCAGCACCATGATCATCATCTCCCACGACCGTCACTTCCTGAACGCCGTCTGTACCCACATGGCCGACCTTGACTACGGCGAGCTGCGCCTCTTCCCGGGGAACTACGACGAGTACATGACGGCCGCCACCCAGGCCCGCGAGCGCCTCCTGGCCGACAACGCCAAGAAGAAGGCCCAGATAGCCGAGCTGCAGACCTTCGTCAGCCGCTTCTCCGCCAACGCCTCCAAGGCCAAACAGGCCACCAGCCGCGCCAAGCTGATCGACAAGATCCAGCTGGAAGAGGTCAAGCCCTCTTCCCGCCAGAGCCCCTTCATCCGCTTCGAGCAGGCCAAGCAGCTCTACCGCCAGGCCCTGGAAGTCACAGATCTGGCCCAAGGCTACGACGACGACCTGCTGTTCAAGGGTTTCAAGCTCAACGTGGAAGTGGGTGAGCGCATCGCCATCATCGGCGCCAACGGCGTCGGCAAGTCCACGTTGCTCAACACCCTGGCCGGGGTGATGGAGCCCAAGGACGGCAACGTCAAGTGGTCCGAGAATTCCAACATCGGCTTCTACGCCCAGGACCATGCCGACGACTTCGCCATGGACCTCAACCTGATGGATTGGATGGCCCAATGGCAGCAGGAAGGGGACGACGAGCAGACGCTGCGCTCCATCCTCGGCCGCATGCTGTTCAGCCAGAACGACATCAAGAAGAAGGTCAAAGTGCTGTCGGGTGGTGAGCAGGGCCGGATGCTGATCGGCAAGATCATGATGCACAAGCCCAACATCCTCTTGATGGACGAGCCCACCAACCACATGGACATGGAGTCCATCGAGGCACTGAACCTGGCGCTCGAGCACTACAAGGGCACCTTGCTGTTCGTGTCCCACGACCGCCAGTTCGTCAGCTCCCTGGCCACCCGTATCATCGAAGTGACCCCCACCGGTATCAACGACTACCTGGGCAGTTACGACGACTACCTCAAGGCCCAGGGCGTAGTGGAAATGCACTGACAGCTGCCACGCTTCAGGGAGGCCCTCTGGAGCATGGCTTATGTTGCGCCTCTTCCTCGCCGGCGATCTCATGCTGGGGCGGGGCATTGATCAGATACTGCCCCACCCCTGCCCGCCCGGCCTCTTCGAGCCCTGGGTCAAGGACGCCCGCGACTACCTGCGCCTGATGGAACGCCGCCAGGGCCCCTTGGCCCTGCCGGTTTCCCCTGCCTATCCCTGGGGCTTCACCCTCAAGCTGCTCTCCCGCCTCAAGCCCCAACTGCGCCTTGCCAACCTGGAGACGGCCGTCACTGCCAGGGGCAGCCCCTGGCCCGGCAAGGACATCCACTACCGCCTCAATACCGCCAACCTGGCCGTGCTCCAGGCCGCCAGGCCCAGCGCCCTGACCCTGGCCAACAACCATGTGCTGGACTGGGGCCTGCTAGGCCTCGAGGACAGTCTGGCCGCCCTGAAGAAAGCCGGGATCCCGGCCTTGGGTGCCGGCGAGGATCTGGCCCAGGCCCAGGCGCCGGCCATCTTCCCCCTGGAGCAAGGGCGGCTGCTCTGCTTCGGCTGCGCTCTGGCCGACAGCGGTGTGCCGCAAGACTGGGCCGCCACCGACAGCAGGCCAGGCGTCTGGCGCCTGCCCAGCCTGGATACCGCCAGCCTGGCAGAAGTGACAGGGGCGATCGGCGCCTGGCGGCGCCCGGGAGATCGGGTGCTGCTGTCCATCCATTGGGGCGGCAACTGGGGCTATGGAATAGAGCCGGCGCAGCGGAACTTCGCCCATGGCCTGGTGGAGGCCGGGGTAGATCTGGTCCACGGCCATTCCAGCCACCACCCCAAGGCCATGGAGCTTTACCAGGGCCGGCTCATCCTCTACGGCTGTGGCGACCTCATCAACGACTACGAGGGCATAACGACTGGCCTGCCCTACAGGGACGACCTGGGGCTGCTCTATTTCCCCGAGTTGGCTGCCGATGGCCGGCTGAGCGCCCTGCTGGCGGTGCCGACCAGGCTCAGGCGCTTCCAACTACAGCCGGCCAGCAAGGCGGAGAGCCAGTTCCTGCAAGGCATAGTGGAAGGCCAAGGCCTCAGGTTCCGGACGGGCGCCAAGGGCTGGCTACGGCTCTTGCCTTAACCCCTGCCCTGCCGGCAGAGGCGCCTGTCCACCCAACGCCGGTACCAGGCCGTCAGCAGGGGCTTGATGCCCGGCAGGGTGATCAGCCAGCCCAGGGGCCTTAGCCACCAGACATGCCGCATCAGCAGGGCATAGGCGTCCATGCCCTGATGGAGCAGACCATCAGGCATGCGCACGTGGAGGCTGCGCAAGGCAAGGCCAGGGTCAACGCCCTCTGCACTCAGCGCTTCCTCTTGGCCAGTGATGTCGAACCAGGTAACCGGCGCCCTCGGCGCCCAGCGCTCGAAGCGGGCCTTGTCGGCCCGGCAGAGGGGGCAGGCACCGTCGTAGTAAACGATCAGGGGGCCAGACTTCATGGCATTCTCCTCCTCCCGCTTCAGTGCGGCGCCATTAAAGTCGCCTTATCTCATTATTACAATTTGGTACAAATTCGGTTAAAGTCTGCGCCCTCCGGTACGTCGCGAGGTACCGGGCATGACGCATGGACCAACTCACCGGGATAGTGATGATGTTTAAGAAGGCTTTTCTCGCCCTCAATTGTGCCCTTGTTGCCGGCTGCGCCAGCCACGTCGCCCCCCAACAGGCCCTCCTTGGCGACTACCACTCGACCCAGCCCCAGGCGATCAGGGGAAGGTCATTGCCCGATGCCGATCCCGGCCTGAACAAGGCGATACAGGTACTGAAGGCGCAGGCCGCCCTGCAGGCCCGTACCCAAGAGGCAAGGCTAGGGGACGCCGCCACCCGGGCCAGGCTGGCCCGGGATCTCAGCCAAGGCCAGGCCCCCCTCAACCAGGACTTCCAGTTGGCCGCCTACTGGGCCGGCCTTGCGGCCAGCCAGGGGGATGCCTCTGGTCAATACCAGTTGGCCTACCTCTATGAAAACGGCATGGGGTTGCGCCTGGATCTCGACAAGGCCGCCTTCTGGTACAAAGCCGCCGCCGAGCAAGGACTGGTGGAGGCCCAGTTACGCCTGGGCCATCTCTATGAGGCCGGTCAATGGCAACACCAGGATCCGGCTCAAGCCGCCCACTGGTACGGCCTTGCCGCCAACGCCGGGGATGCCCGCGCCCAACTGGCCCTGGGCCGCCTCTATGCCAGGGGCCAGGGACTGGAAAGAGACGACCAGCAAGCAGCCCACTGGTTCGAAGCGGCCGCCGAGGCAGGCCTGGCGGAAGCCCAGTACCGCCTGGCCAGCCTCTACCACCAACAGCAAGGCCTGCCCTGGAATGACCCCAAGCCGCTCTATTGGCTGAAAAAAGCCGCCGCCCAGCGCAACGTCCAGGCCATGGACGCCCTCTCCACCCTGCTCTGAGAAAAGGCCGCCCAGCGGCCTTTTTCTTTACTGTTGCCGGCTCGCTCAAAGTGTATTAGTGTAAATATACACTCATATGGAGAGCGGCCTTGTTCAGCCTCAACCCACAATCGGGTATCCCCCTCTACCGCCAGTTGGTCGACCAGGTGAAGCTGTTGGTGGCAGGCGGCCAACTCAAGGCAGGGGCTCCCCTGCCCTCGGTACGGGAGCTGGCCGATAAGCACGCCGTCAACCCCATGACCATCTCCAAGGCTTACAGCCTGTTGGAGGCGGAAGGGGTGCTGCTGCGCCAACGGGGCAAACCCATGACGGTGGCGGCCCACAACCGCCAAGGTCCAGAGGCCCAGATCCTGCTGGCCCCCCTTATCCATCAATTGATCCAAAGCGCCCGCCAACTGGCGCTCGGCGACGACGACATCATCCAGGCAGTACGCCAAGGACTGGAGCAACACCATGACTGAGACATTGGTAAGGCTGGACCATCTGTGCCAGCAATTCGGCAAGGAACTGGTGCTGGACAGCATCAACGCAGAGGTAAAAAAAGGGGACGTCATAGGCCTCTTGGGCCTGAACGGCGCCGGCAAGACCACTTTGCTGGAGACCCTGCTGGGCTTTGCCCTGCCAAGCCGCGGCCACAGCCTGTTGTTCGGCGAACCGGCTAGCCAGCTCAATGACCAAGGCAAGGCCCGCATCGGTTTCGTGCCCCAACAGGACGAACTGCTGGCCAACCTGACCGGCCAGCAGAACCTGGACCTGCTCTCTGCCTTCTACCCCGACTGGGACAAGGCCAAGGTGGCGGAGCTCGCCAAGGACTGGGACATCCCCCTCAACAAAAGGGTGCAGGCCCTCTCCCTTGGCCAGCGCCAGAAGCTGTCCATACTGGCCGCCCTGGCCCACAACCCCGACTTTTTGATCCTCGACGAGCCCGTGGCCAGCCTGGATCCCCTGGCCCGCCGCCGCTTCCTGCAGACCCTGGTGGAGCTCATCGGCGATAGGGGCTGCACCCTCATCTTCTCCACCCATATCGTCTCGGATCTGGAGCGCATCGCCGACCGCATCTGGATCCTCAAAGAAGGCCGGCTGGTGGTGGACAGCACCCTGGATGAGCTCAAGGAAAGCGCCTTGCAAGGCAATGGCACAGACGGCTTTCAACAACCCAAGGGCCTGGAAGAGATCTTCCTGGAACTCCACGCATGAAAGCCTATTTCACTGTTCTTAAACATTATTTCGCCTCGGTGCCGCTGCAGCGCTGGATAAGCTACCTGGGGTTGGCGCTGCTTGCCGCCAGCCTGCTGCCTTTTGATGGGGCCCGGGTGATCAGAATAGCGGGCATGGAAGTACTGTTTTTCATCCCTGTCATTATGGGGGGTTACCTCTTCCGCCAACTGGTCAGCAATCCCCGCCTTACCCTGGCCCCCAACGCCAGGCAGGCGTCGCTCTTGGCCCTGGTGACTGTCGCCCTGCTGGCCGCCTTGGCGGCGACTTGGTTGAAACCCCAGGCCGCCGTCTTCGGCTGGAGTTTGCTGGCCATCAGCTCCTACCTGCTGCTGAGCCAGTGGGCTATCTGCTACCGCTTCGGCTCCTTACTATTCTTCTGGGCAATGATGTTTGTATCCCACCTGCTGCCAGACAAGCAGGACCCACAGCTACAGGCGCTTTTCCATGACGGCTGGCCTTTAGCGCTGCTGCTGGCCCTGGCCGCCTGGACTTGGCTGTACTGGTGGCTGCCGAGGCAAAGAAAGCTGCGCCAGCCCTTAGCCTTCAAGGGCGGCCTGGCACAGGCCATGACCAAAGATAAAGACGCTAAGGCCGTCAGCAGCTACGGCGATCCCGTGCTGGTGATGCTGCTTGGCGGCAAGGCCGGCCTTGGCCGAGCCTTCTTCATCTATACCCTGCTTTTCTTCGGCTTCCCGGCGTTCTTGGGGCTAGTTCTTTGCCTGCAGAGCTGGAGCCTGGCACCGGTCCTTGAGCTGCTGCGGGATCCCGACGGCGTCTTTATGTTCTTGCTCTACGGCGTGCTGATGGCGCCCATGGTCAGCCTGGATCCGGTTGCCAGGCTGCGCTACCTCTGGCTGCGGTTGCCGGGCGATAGACACAGCCTCTGGCAGAGGCTGGATGACCTCCTCCGGCGCCAAGCCCTGATCGGCTCTGTGTTGCTGGCAGCGGCCACCTTCGTTATCGGCCTCAGCGTGCAGGCGGCACCGAGGACGCTATTGATCATGGCGCTGTGCGGCTGCAGCTACCTCTGGGCCATGCAACTACTGGTGTGCTGGCTGCGCCAGCGCCATTGGCCAGGCCTCGCCGCAGTGTTGGCCGGATTGACCTTGATGGGGCTCTCCTTGGGACTGGGTATCCACTGGTACATTACCGGCACCCAGGCCTGGCTGGCGCCGACCTACAACCTGCTGCTGGGGCTCCTGGCCCGCCAGGGCGTCAAGCACAGCCTGCTGGGCCAGGACTGGATCCGCCTCAAGCCGCGAAGGCTGCAACAATGGCAAAGGGGTTTCTGATGCTGAGCTATCGCTGGCAACGCTATTGGCTGCCCGCCTTTCTCATTGCCCTGCTGGAAACGGGGCTCTGCCTCTGGTGGGGACGCTCTGCTTTATTCGCCGCCCTGATGGCCATAAACCTCGGCGCCTGGACCTTTTTCAGCTGGCGGGGAGCCGATCCCAGGTCACGCATCCAAGTTAAAGAAGGGGTGCTCTGGATGGCAGGTAAGGCGACAGTGCCCCTGAGTGAACTCAATGCCGTGGTGGTGAGCAAGGGCTACTTCTCGCTCCATGACCGTTATGTCGACGGCCGGGTGCCGGAACTGCGTTTCGATCCTCTCCACGACCAGGATCTGATCGCCCACCTGCAAACCATCAAGCCGGGGCTCAGGATCATCAACAGCCTGGTGCCGGTGCCGCTCAAGACCTTGAGCGCCGCCAAGGACGGGCAGGAAAAGCCGCAATAAAAAACGCCAGTTAAACGCCTAGAAGGAGGCAATATGAGTCCAACCAAACCTAGCAAGTACAGTGCCTACCTGGCCATCGGCATCGGCTGTGGGCTCGCCATAGGTGCTGCCAACGGCCATATCGGGGCAGGCCTCGCTTTCGGTATCGCCTTTGGCGTGATCCTGGCCCAGGTCAAAAGCCGCAAGGGCTAGAAAAGCCCCAACTGGCCGCCCACCAGCCGCTCGAACTCCAGGTCCACGAAAGGCAATATGGCCTCGGCCACCGGCTTTAACTGGCGGTCTATGTAGTGCTGATAGTCGATGGGGCTCTGGCGGTACTCGAGGGGCTCAGGGCCGGACAGGGTCATCAGGTAGCTGATACTGCCCTTGCCCTGGTACTTGAGGGTTTTGCCGGCCTTCTTGTTGTGTTCGTCGGCCAGGCGCGCCGCCCGCACATGGGGCGGCACGTTCTTGACGTACTGGTCGAGCCGCCTCCTGAGGCGTTTGCGGTAGACCAGCTCCTCATCCCGCTGGCCGGCCAGGGTTTCTTCCACAGTCCGGCGCACGAAGTCGGACGGGTCCTGATCCTCGAACACCAGCCGGTAGAGCTCGGTCTGGAAATGCTTGGCCAGGGGCGTCCAGTCGGTGCGCACCGTCTCCAGCCCTTTGAATACAAGCTCGCCGCCGGCCTTCATGCCGGCATAGCGCTTCTTGGAGCCGGCCTCTGAGCCACGGATGGTGGGCATCAGGAAGCGCTGGTAATGGGTCTCGTATTCCAGCTCCAAGAAGCAGTCCAAGTCGAACTCCTCCCTGAGCTTTTGGCGCCAGCGCTCGTTGATGTCGGCGGCCAGGGCCCTCCCTATGGCGTCGGCCTCATCGCTGCCGAGGTTTTCGTCCAGCAGCACGAAGGTGGAGTCGGTGTCGCCGTAGATCACCTGGTGGCCGGCGTCCCTCACCCACTGGGCCGTCTGCTGCATGATGGCGTGGCCGCGCAAGGTGATGGAGCTGGCAAGGCGGGTGTCGTAGAAGCGGCAGCCTCCCGAGCCCAGCACCCCGTAGAAGGAGTTCATCAGGATCTTGATGGCCTGGGAGCGGGGGCCGTCCTGCTGGCGCTTGGCCTGGTCCCTGGCCTGCCAGAGCTCGGTGATGATGGCCGGCAGGAAGTGCTGGGCGCGGGAGAACTTGGCCTCGCGAAAGCCGGGGATGGCGTCCTCTTCTTCCAGGCCCGTGATAAGGCCGAGGGGATCGATCTTGAAGGTACGGATGATGCTGGGATAGAGGCTCTTAAAATCCAGCACCAGCACGTTGCGGTACAGGCCGGGCCTGGAGTCCATCACGTAACCGCCGGGGCTCGCCAGGCCGCCGCCGGCCGGCAGGTTGGGGGCCACGAAACCGGCCCTGTGCAGCCTTGGCAGGTAGAGGTTGGTGAAGGCCGCCACTGAGCCGCCGGCCCTGTCCAGCTCCAGGCCGGTGAGCTGGCTGCGCAGCACCAGGAAGTCCAGCAGCTTGGTGTGGGCGAAGATGTCCCAGACCAGGACGCAGTCCTCCAGGTTGTAGGCCGCCAGTTTGGGCTTGTCATGACGGAAGTCGTGCTCTATCTGGGCCAGGCGGTTGTCCACGTCCTCGGTCTTCTTGCCGCGGCCCAGCAGCGCCTGGGAGACGGACTCGAGGCTGAAGCTTTCGAAGTTGTAGGTGGCTATCTTGAGGCCGTCGATGCCGTCTATGGCCACCCGGCCCGGCAGGGAGGCAAAGGCCTGGCCGTCTCCAGTGCCGTCACGAAGCCAGAGCGGCTCACCGCCGCGGCCCAGGCGCAGTGTCAGGCCGTGGCGTTCGGCCCGCTTGGCCAGCAGCCGGATGTCGAAGGCCACTAGGGACCAGCCGATGAGGATGTCCGGATCCAGGCGGGCGATCTCCACCTCCAGGCGCCTGAGCAGCGCCTTCTCGTCTTCCACCCAGAGGATGTCCAGCTCGGCTTCCTGGGGCTGGCCCACCATGATGACGCTGGCCACGCCGTGGCCATAAAGGCCGGCGCTGTAGAGCTCACCCTTGGCGGAGCATTCCAGATCCAGGCTCAGCACCTTGAGTTTGGGGTGGTAATCGCAGCCCTTGAGGCGCACCTGGCGCCACTCGGTATAGCCGGGCTTCTGAATAGGCTGGCCCTCGAAGGCGATGCCGCCGCGGGCGAAGCGCTCCATCAGGAAGCGGTCCTGGAGCTTGATGTCCGCCTCCAGCACCTCCAGGCCATTGCTGGTGAGGATGGCCTGGCCCTGCTTGTGAGCCTCCAGGGTCGGGAAATAAAGCATGGCGACGCCCTGCCGACCGAAGTCCTTGAACCCCAGGTCCCGGCTTTCGACCAGCAAGTTGCCGAGCAGGGCCTTGGCCTTTTCCAGCTTGGCGGCGGCCACCATCAGCACCGGCCGCTCGCCTTCGATCACCAGCCTGGCCGGGCCCTGATCTGTGCTGAGCCAGAGCACTATCTCGGTGGCGCCCTGCTGGTCGCGGCTGTGGCGGCTAAGTAGAAAACCCTGGGGCACCCTGTATTCCTCTTGCTGGCATGGCCACAGTGTACTGTTTAAATAACCAGTACACCAAGTTCTGCTAAAAAGAGATTGTTGCCCCCCTTCAGGGCAATGTTAGTCTTTGGTTAAGTAAGGTGACGCTTGGAGCCGGCCCGGTTTGGGCCAAGAACAGAAGGCGAGGCAGGTGACAGCGCTACAGACGACCCTCTTCGAAGTCCTGATCCTGCTCTGCGCCACCGCCGTGCTGGGTTGGCTGGTGCTGGCCCTGGTCATGAAACTGGTGCCGGCGGCCTCCTGGCGCTTCGCCCTGGGCAACAGCAGCCTGATGGTAGGCGTGATGATGCTGTTGCTGCGAGGCGGCGACCCCAGTCCCTGGCTCTGGCTTTGCAGCGACTTCCTGGTGATCAGTGCCTTCGTGCTGGTACGCAGCGGCGTCCAGGCCTTGTTCGCTTTGCCTGCCAGCCGCCTCGAGCATAGCCTGGTGCTGGGCCTCTACGGCCTGGGGCTACTGGTGCTTGGCGCCGGCCCAAGGCAGCAGATCCCCCTGGGGGTTTGGTTCAGCCTGGCCGCTTTTTATGTCTTTACCCGCCTATTGATGGAGATCTTCCAGGCCAGCCGCCAATGGTTCAAGCCCGGCATCGCCCTCTGGATCAACTGGCCCTTCGTGATGCTCTGCCTGTTCATGCTGGTACGGCTGCTGATGCTGCTGACAGCGGGTCGCCCTGGCCAGCCACCGCCGGACGACACCAGCAGCACCTGGTTCTACCTGCTGCTGTTCCTGCTGCTCAACCTCAGCCTTATCGGCTGCGCCATGGGCCAGCTTCTTAGCCGTATCCGTATGCTGGCCGACCAGGATCCCCTGACCGGCCTCGCCAACAGGCGGGTCTTCAACCAGCATTTCCAGGCCCAACAAGGAGGGGATTTTGCACTTATCCTCTTCGATCTGGACGACTTCAAACTGCTCAACGACAACCATGGCCACCAGCTGGGGGACCTGGCCCTGGAACACGTGGCCAGGCTGCTGGAAGGGGAGCTGCGCCACCAGGACACCTTTACCCGCCAGGGCGGCGAGGAATTCGCCATCTTGCTGCCGGGCCTGGGACTGGAGGAAGGGCGGCGGGTGGCGGAGCGGCTCAAGGACAAGCTGAAGGCGCATCCGCTCAATCACGCAGGGCAGCCTATCCCGGTGACCGCCAGTTTCGGGGTGGTATCAAGCAGGGACGCCCCCTTTCCCCACCTCTACCACCTGGCCGACCAGGCCATGTACAGGGCCAAGCAAGCGGGAAAATGCCAGGTGGCGGCCAAGCTGGCGCCATAAACAAGGCAGCCTCGGGCCGCCCTCTTTAAATCTTGAACCTGGCCACCAGGCCCTGCAATTCGCCACCGAGGCCTGCCAGGCCCTCGGTGGCATTGGCCGTTTCCTCCGAGGCGGCCGCCGCCTGCTCGGCGATCTCCCGTACCCGCACCACGCTTTGGTTGATGTCCTCGGCCACCGTGCTCTGCTCTTCGGCGGCGGTGGCGATCTGGTGGTTCATGTCCTGGATCCGCGACACGGCGTTGGCGATCTCGCCGAGCATGGTGCCGGCCTCCTGGGCCAGGGCCACAGTGTCTTCTGAGATGCCACGGCTCTTCTCCATCATCAGCAAGGAGGACTGGCTGCCTTGCTGCAGGTTGGCGATCAGGGCTTCGATCTCCTGGGTGGATTGCTGGGTACGGCCCGCCAGGCCACGGACCTCGTCGGCCACCACCGCGAAGCCACGCCCGGCCTCGCCGGCCCTGGCCGCCTCTATGGCGGCGTTGAGGGCCAGCAGGTTGGTCTGCTCGGCCACCGCCTTGATCACGTCCAGCACCTTGCCGATGCTGTCGGTCTCGCTCTTGAGCTGCTCCATGGACTGGGCAGAGCTCCCCACCTCCCTGGCCAGCAACTCTATCTGCTGGACGGCCCTGGCCACCACCTGGTTGCCCTGCTGGGTGGTGTGGTCGGCTTCGCTGGCGGCCACGGCGGCCAGTTCGGCGTTGCGGGCCACTTCCTGGACTGTGGCGGTCATTTCGTTGATGGCGGTCGCCACTTGATCGGTCTCGCTGCGCTGGCGCTGCATGCCGGCGCTGTTCTGCTCGGCCACCGCCGACAACTGCCCGGCGGAAGCCGCCAGTTGGGAGACGCTGGCGCCGATCTGACCCATCAGCTCGCGCAGGGTGTCGTTCATGTGGGCCATGGCCAGCATCAGCTCACCCAGTTCGTCCTTGCGCTGGCTGTGGATACGGGTGGCCAGGTTGCCGTCCGCTATGGTCTGGGCCACCTTCACCGTCTCGCGCAGCGGCCGCACTATCTGGCGGCTGATGCTCCAGGCGGCAAAGACGCCAAGCAGCAAGGCGGCCAGGCTCACCCCCAACAGCAGCCAGGTGGCCTGCCGGCCGTCGGCCAGGCGCTTTTGCGACTGCCCCTGGACCAACTCGTCCATCTGCTCGGTCAACTGCTTGGCGTCGCCGTCAAGGCGCCGGTGCAGCTCGGCCATCTGGTCCACCACCTTGTTGAGCCGCTTCACATGGTCGCGATAACCGGACAGGGCCTGCAGGGCCTGGTCCAGGGTGGCCTGATCACCGCCGCCGATGTTGAGGGTGGCGGCCGACTTCTCGATGGCGGCCATGGTGCTGACGGCGGCGTCCAGGTTCTTGGCGCTGCCGTCGAAGATGTAGCCGCGCATGTGGTAGCGCAGCATGGCGACCTGCTGGTTGATCTGGCCGGCGATAAGGGCGTTGCGGACCAGGGCCTCGTCGGCGGTAAGTTCGGCCATCTGGCTGAGACTGGCATTGAGGTCGTTGAGCTTGCCGACCATGGTGTTGCCCACCTTGACCCAACTGCCGCGGATGGCCGCCTTGTCCTTGAACAGCTGCTTGAGCTGGCCGAAATCCTGGCGGTATTGGCCGGCCAGCTTGTCGACGGCGGCCAGGCGGGCCTTGTCTTGGGGAACGCTGAAGAGCCCGGCCTTGGCGTCCACTTCCTGCTTGATACGCGTCACGGCACCGTCAAGGCGGTCGGCGTCTTCCTGGCTGCCCGACACAAGGAAGTCGCGGCGGCTGAGTTCGGCGTCCATCAACATCTTGTTGAGCTGGCCGCCGATCCCCACTTTTTCGCTGCGATCCATGACGGCGCCCAGGCCCCGGCTACCGGCCCCGGCCACCACTATGGTCAGCAGCAGCACTATGCCGAAGCCCCAGCCCAACTTGGCCGCGACCGACAGGTTTTCCAAAAAACGGCTCATGTGCTTTGCCCAAATCGAAGAGGGATCCTGTCAACAAGAGTCGGCCACATCGGGCGTTTCTTGAAATAAAAGAGACAAAATGCCGCTCCGGCCAGCCCAGGGGCGCGCGCTTAACAGCCTGGCAAAACCAGCATCACCCTTCGCTTTCAAGCTTAACGGGACTGTCCAATTCGGCGGATGCGGGCACCCGGCGCCGTCCCGGCCAAGGCAGCCTGGCCAGCAGGCTGACCACCAGCACAGCAAAGGCCAGCCTGGCCCAGAGGATGCCGCTGAGATCGGCCCCCACCAGCAGCACCAGCAGGGTGTCTTCGATGACGCTGTGGCAAAGCCCCAGGAAGGCCAAGGTCAGCATGACGTCGCGCCGGCTCAGTTTGCCGGAACGGGCCTCCTCGATCAGCATGCCGGCACCGTAGGTCAGCCCCAGGGTCACCCCGACTATGGTGACATTGGCCGCCGCCCGGCCTATGCCCATCAGCCGCAACAGCGGGAACAGCAGCCAATGGATGGCCTTCTCTATGCCCAAGAGATGAAGCAGCCGAAGCAGGGTCAGCAGCGCCGCTATGGTGGGCAATATCCACAGCAGGGTTTTGAGCTGACCCAGCCCCCAGGCCACCAGGCCCGCCTCGCCGCCGTCCCGGAAGGGCCAAAGCACGGTGCCCGGCTCCTGCAGCCAACCGGTGGCGGAATAAAGGGCGTTGAGCAGGCTGCCGAGCAACAGGGCGCCGCCGATGCGCAGCATCAGGGTCAGGTGCCAGGGCACGCCGGCGCGCCTGGCCACGGCCCCTTCCACCGGCAGGAAGTGGGCCAGCAGCATCAGGCTGCCCAGCACTGTGAGTTGGGCCGTGGTCAAAGGCTCGCTGCCCGCCACTTGGAAGAACACCACCATGGCGGTGTAGATGTTGGTGAGCATGACAGTGGCCCAGACCACACCCAGGCTGTCGGGCAGGCCCATCAGCTGCATCAGCGGCGACAGTAGCCAGGCCAGCCACTGGGTGCATCCCAGCAGATCCAGGGCCTTGATGATCACCAGGGCCGGCACCATGATCTTCAGCAGCATCAGGTAGAGGCTGGCGGCACGGCGCCCTATGGCGAAGGCTTCTGAGAACACGGACTTGAGCAGGGGCATGGGATCTTCCTAGTGGCAGCCAGGGGCCTGGGAGAGATCGCTATTCTAGGAAGGAGGCCGAAAAATATGTCGTCAAAAACGCCCTTCCCTTTTTCTTAAATTCTTTTATAAAGACAAAAAAGAAACTTTATTAACCCACTCCTATGCCATTGGACCGTATCGACAAAGCCATCCTCAGCAGCCTGCAAAGCGACTGCAGCCAGACCAACCTGCAACTGGCCCAGCAGGTGGGGCTGTCGCCGCCGGCCTGCCTGAAGCGGGTGAAACGCCTTAAGGCTCAGGGCTATATCCAGAAAGAGGTGGCACTGTTGGTGCCGGAGAAGTTCGGGCCCTACCTGCACATGGTGGTGGAGGTGGAGATGGAGCGGGACAACAAGGCCATGAACCAGCGCTTCTTGCAGCGGGCCCTGGCCTCCCCCGAGGTCAAGCAATGCTACCAGGTCACGGGGGAGGTGGATTTCGTGCTGATCTGCATGGTGCCGGACATGCCTTCCTACGAGGCCTTCTGCGACAGGGTGCTGTACGCCGAGGCCAACCTCAAGAAGTTCCGCACCCTGATCTCCTTGAAAAGGGAGAAGTTCGACACCCGCATCAACACCGGCTGATCAGGCCATGGCGAAGGCCTGGGCCTCCAGCTCCATCTGCGCCTGCATCAAGGGCAGGGCCCAGAGGCGGGCCTTGAAGTCCGCCAGCTTGGGCCAGCGGGCCGGGCTGATGTCGTAGTCGCAGTAGTGGAGGTTGGCCAGGTTGGAGGCCAGGGCCAGATCGGCCACGCTGAGTTCGTCCCCCACCAGCCAGGCCCCTTGCCTGAGTTGGGACTCCATGTAGTCCAGCACCGCCGGCACCAGCTTTTCGCTCAGCTCCCTGACCCGCTCCGGATCCGTCGTATGGCCGAAGTAGGCCGGGCCTATGACCTTCTGGAAGTAGAGCCCGCCGGTGGCCTCCATCATCCTGGTGTCGCCGTATTCTTCCAGCCAGAGGGCCCAGGCATAGTCGTTGGCCGCCGCCGGATAGAGGCTGTTGTTGCTGTTCGTCTTCTCCAGGTAGGCGATGATCACCGAAGAGTCGGCAAAGCCGAAACCGTCGTCGGTACGGAACGCCGGCACCTTGCCGAGGGGGCTGGCCTCCCGGAAGTCAGCATCGTCACTGCCGGGAATGGCGGGCTGGAAGCGGTAGGAAATGCCTTTATGGGTCAGGGCCAGCATGGCCTTGCGCACAAAGGATGACATGGGTACACCGTAAAGAATGGGCATGGTCTCGTCCTTGTGGTTGGAAAGCCACCCCAGCATAGCCAAAAGCGAGCGGGCCAGGGATGGCATCTGCGCACCGCACTGTTTCTTTTCTGCGCTACCCTTAAATGCCCGCTTTGAGAAAGGAACTCCCATGGCACAGCTCCAATCCATAGTCCCCTGCCTCTGGTTCGATGATCAGGCCGAAACGGCCGCCCGCTTCTACTGCAGCGTCTTTCCCAATGCCGCCCTGACTGCCATTACCCGTTATCCCGACGCAGGCCAGGAGATCCACCACAGGCCAGCAGGGAGTGTCATGACAGTTGCCTTTGAACTGGACGGCCAGGCCTTTACGGCGCTGAACGGCGGGCCCGCCTTCAAACTCAACGAGGCCATTTCCCTGCAGCTGTGCTGCGACACCCAGCAGGAGATCGATTATTTCTGGGAGGCCCTTGGCCAGGATGGCCCTGTTGAGTCCCAACAATGTGGCTGGCTGAAGGACCGCTTCGGACTCAGCTGGCAGGTGGTGCCGAGGCGCCTACCGGAACTGATGGCGGACCCCACCCGGGCCCCCAGGGTGATGCAGGCCCTGCTGCAAATGAAGAAGCTCGACATCGCCGGGCTGGAACAGGCTTGAAATACGGATAGACAAGACTTTGTTTTATCGTATCTTTTTATAAAACCCACCTCTGAACCGTCAGGCTGTCGCTTTCAGGGATGACCAGGGCTTAGGCCTGTGCCCGCAGGGCCAAGGCCAAGCCGGAAACCACCAGGACAAAGGAGTGACAGATGGGCGAAATAGCCTACGCCAAGATCCACCCCGCTATCGGCATAGCCCGGGTCGGCAATTCCAAGGACACCAACGGCTTCTACCTGGGCCCCCAAGTTACGGAGCCCTACCCCCAGGAGCCCGGTTTCTATCGGGACGCCAGCGGTGCACTCAAGCGCGAGGTGGCCCAGTTCCGCATCTACGGCTACGACGGCCAAGGCAAGGTGGTGCGGGAACTGACCATGGACGAGTCCACCCAGATCACCTGGTCGGTGGAACTGGCCAACCACAAGGCCGCCTGGTACAACTTCGAACTGGCCTTGGATATCCCGGAGGCAGCGGCGGCGGCCCCCTCCACCCGCCGTAACGCCAAGATCCCGCTGCCAGAAAGGCACCAGCTGGCCATCACCCCAGGCCCGCGCAGCATCAACATGGCCTCCGACATGGGCCCCGAATACCTGTTCAACGGTGGCACCTTCATGGGCACCGAAGTGCCCCTGGGGGAGCTGCGCACCGACCCCCAGGGCCGGCTGCTGGTTTTCGGCGGCCACGGCAAGTCCGCCTCTTATCTGGGCCAGGCCCCCACCACTTTCGCCAACAACGACGGCTGGTATGACGACACCAGCGACGGCCCTGTGACGGCCAAGGTGGTGGTGGATGGCCGGACACTGGAAGTGGCTCCTGCCTGGGTAGTAGTAGCCCCTCCCAACTACGGCCCCCAGCAGAAATCGGTGCGCACCCTCTATGCGCTGATGACGGACGTCGCCATCCAGGCCGGCCAGCTGCCGGCCCCGGTCAGGCCCTCCTTCACCGACGACATCCTTCCCATCCTCAAGGCCATGTGCGATCTGCAGTGGATGAACGCCGGTTTCAACGCCGGCTTCGGGTACGGCATGCCCCAGCATTTCCTCGAGCCCCGCTACCTCCACCAGTTGGCCGAGCCGGGGGATAACTATGCCGAATTGCGGCGCACCGTCGCCAACAGCTTCCGCAACCCGGACGATGGCGACATCTCCATGAAGCCCTGGCCCTGGGTCTACGGCGATGCCATGAACATCCCCATGCCGCCGGTGCCGGCCGCCATGAACGCCCTCACCCGCACCCAGTTGGCCCTCTTGGACAAGTGGGCAGAAGGGGACTTTGAGGCGGACTACGACCCCAACCACCAGCCGCCGCACAGCATCGATCAGGTGCCCTTGGCCGAGCAGCCGGCCATGCTGGACAAGGCGGCCCTGGAATTCTGCATCGCCGACGCCTTCCACCCCGGCTGCGAGATGACCTGGCCGGTGCGGCACAGCACCCTGTACATGGAACCCTACCGGCTGCGCCACCGCGACGGCCGTGACCCTGAGCCGGATTATGGCACCACCCTGACCCCGGCCATGGCCCTGTCCTATAACGGCCCGCTGTACGGCCAGTCGCCGGGCTCCATCACCCGTTGGATGGCCATCCCCTGGCAGACCGATACCGCCAGCTGCCGCTCCGGCTACGACAGGGAATACGACCCCTACCTGCCCACCTTCTGGCCGGCCCGGGTGCCCAACCAGGTGCTGAGCGAACAGAACTACCTCAAGGTGATCGACAGTTCGCTGCCGCGAGCCGAGCGCCTGGCGGCCTACCAACAAAGGGCCGACTGGGACCGCACCCTGGGGGTGGGCTACCAGAACCAGCTCGCCAACATGGTGGCCCACTTCGACGACATGGGGGTGGTGGAAGTACGTCCCGGGGTGCAGGGCGACCCCGACTTCCCGCCGGTGATGCAGGTGGAAGACAGGGGCGGCCAGGCCATGACAGCCCAGGAACGCCATGACACCGACAAGGGCATGCGCAAGCTGCTGATCAACCAGCGGCGCCGCGATTGATGGCAGGCCAAGGCCACTTCGACGCCATCATCGTCGGGGCTGGCCCGGCCGGCCTGGCCCTGGCCACCATGCTCAGGCCGGAGCTGCGGGTGCTGGTGCTGGAGCGCCGCGCCCAGCCGGCCAAGGCCCCGCCCATCGGCGAATCCCTGCCCGGCGCCACGGCCGTGCTGTTGCAGCGCCTGCAACTCTGGGAGCGCTTCCAGCAGGCGGGGCACAGGGAAAGGGGCGGCGCCGTTGCCGTCTGGGACCAGGAGAGCCCGGTGTGGCAGGACGCCATCCGCGACCCGGCCGGCCCAGGCTGGCACCTGGACAGGGGCCGTTTCGAAGCCATGCTGCGCCAACGGGCCCTGGAGGCCGGTGCTGACTTGTTGGAAGGCTGCGCCCCGAGCGACATCCGCCACCACCAGGGCCTATGGCAACTGGCAACACCCCAAGGCCGGTTCCAGGCCCCAGTGCTGGTGGACGCCACCGGCCGCAGCGGCAGCCTGGGGCGCCAGCTGGGGCTCAAGCGCCAGTCAGGGGATCCCCTGCTCTGCCTCTACAGCTTCCTGGAGCAAGGATCTCAACGCCAGGACAGCACCCTGCGCCTCCAGGCCGATGCCCAGGGCTGGTGGTACACAGTGCCCCTGCCACAAGGGCAACGGGTGCTGGCCTACCACCTGGACGGGGATGATCCCCAAGGCCGCCAGTTGCGCCGCCCCGAGGCCTTCCTCGCCAAGGCCAGGCAGCACCCGCTGCTGGCCGAGGTGCTGGCAGATCTCCCCCCGGCCCAGCTGCGCTGCCGGGCAGCTGGCACTTCCCTGTTGCCGGTAGAGGAATTGCCCAAGGCTGGGCCCGGTTTTTTGGCCATAGGAGATGCGCTGTTGGCCTTCGACCCCATCGCCTCCCAGGGGATCTTCCACTCCCTCGCGTCGGCGGCCAGCGCCACTAAGGCGATCAAGGCCGGCCTGGATCATCCCGACCTTGGCCTCGGCGCCTACCAACAGGAGATGCAGGCGGTAACCCAGCGCTACCTCTGGCACCTCAAGGCCAGCTACCAGGGCCCCAGGCGATTCAGCCAGGAGCCCTTCTGGCAACGCCGGCAGTAAAGCCCAACAGCAAAAGCCAGTAAAAAAGGACCCAAGGGTCCTTTTTTCAATGCTGCCCCCCGCCTCACGGGGACTCGAAGCGTACCCGCAGCTGCCAGTCCTTACCCTTGGGCACCCAGACATCCACCAGGTGGCGGTCGCTGGCGTCGCGGGCGGACAGGGTCAGGTAGGCGATGGCATTGGGCCCCACCTCGTACACCTTGAGGCTGGAGAGGCTCCATTGGTGCTGGCTCTGCTGTTTCAGCATCTCGGGCCTGTACAGCGTGGCGCCGCTGGCGAAGTTGGCCTCGAAGAGCGGGTCCAGCAGCTGGCCGAGATGCTCACCGTCGCCAGACAGTTGCGCGGCCAGCAGGCGGTTTTCCAGCTCACCGAAGACTTTCATGTAGCGGGTCATCACATTGACCCCCTTCCCACCGGGAAGGGGATCGCTTTGAGCCAGGGCGGCAGGCCCCAAAAGGCAGGCCGCCAACAGCAGCGGCTTGGTTATCAGTAGGACAGTGCGCATAGGCCTCCATTGGCATTGACCCAGTTGCGCTGCAACAGCCAGTCACGGTTACCCAAACTGACGTTGGCTGTGGCGCCATTGCTGGTGGTGTAGGTGCTGCCAAAGGTCCAGGCGCACTTGTCGGCGTTCTCATAGCCGCGCCTGTCGTACCAGGCGTTCAATTCGGGGTCTGTGACCGCCTCTGAGAGCTCATGGAAGATGACGCTGGCCATGGCATCGGCGCCGCCATCACCGTTCGGCGACGGACTATTCACACCGCAGCCGGAGGGCGCCTGGGTTACGGGGTTGCCCACGAAGGAATACTTGATGGTTTTGCCCTTGATGGTACCTCTGGTGTGCCAGCCGCAGTACTGGGTGCCGAAGCCGCTGGTTTCCTTCACATCGGGCGCCGTCAGCACGAAGTAAACGCCGCTGGTATCCAGAGGCAACCCCAGGTTATTGATGGCATTGGCTACTATGGTCTGGATGTCGGCATCTCCCAGCACAGCCCCCAGGGAGCCGCTGTCAGTCACCTGCCCGGCCAGGGTGACCTGGTTGGACACATTTTGATTGTTGCCGTCGTAATAAGTGGTGTTGATGTTGTAGATGGGCGAGCCGGACAACCCTGTGATGAGGTCGGGCAGTATGCCTTCTGCCGCACTGTAGTTACTCCAGTTGCCATACCAGATGTAGTAGACATGGTTGGTGCCCAGCATCACGGGTCCACCGTGGTAGAAGATGCCGTTGTTGCTACCGCCGCCACCGCCACTGTGCTTGCCCCCTTTGGCATAACCGGCTTGGCTATGAAGCGCACTGGGGGGTACCAGCTCTCCCCAGCCTTTCCCCGTGGGGCGATAAACGGAATTGGCGTCGGTTTTGACAACGCCGGCCTGGCCGGCAAACGCCAGGCAAGTTCCCAAGGCAAGGAGAACCGCTTTCAGGACATTCTGCTTATTCATGACGAGATCCCACTGTTTATGGTTATGCCGGTGCTGCAGCACGGCTAAGGAGAGGCATTGGCTACTATTGCAGCAAATGCGAGCAATGCCTTAGGCATAGCAGCGAACCTTGGGTGGGTAAAGTTGGTCCCACCGTGTTGCGGGCCAGGTCAACAATCGACTGCGGGAGGGAGACAGAACGGGTCTGGGATACCAACAAAAAAGGACCGGTCCTTTCTCTCAATGGGATTCGAAGCGCACGCGCAATTGCCAGTCCTTGCCATGGGGAACCCAGACATCCACCAGGTGGCGGTCACTGGCGTCACGGGCTGAAAGCGTCAGGTAGGCGATGGCATTGGGGCCGACCTCATAGACCTTGAGGCTGGAGAGGCTCCACTGCCGGGTGCCGGCTTTTTGCTTCAGCATGTCAGGCTTGTGCAGGGAAGGCGCTCCGCTGGTGAAATTGGCCTCGAAGAGGGGATCCAGAAGTTGGCCGATACGCTGACTGTCGCCAGACAGCTGGGCGGCCAGCAGGGTGTTTTCCAGCTCGCCGAAGACCTTCATGTAGCGGGTCATCACATTGACCCCCTTCCCGGCGGGAAGGGGATCAGTTTGTGCCATGGCAGCCGGCCCCATCAGGCAGGCTGCCAACAGCAGACGCCTACCTGTCAGTAGGACAGGGTGCATAGGCCTCCATTGGCGTTCAGCCAGTTCTGTTGCAGCAGCCAGTCGCGGCCGCCCAGGTTGACGTTGGCGGTGGCGCCGTTGCCGGTGGTGTAAGTGCTGCCGAAGGTCCAGGCACACTTGTCGGCGTTCTCGTAGCCGCGGGTATCATACCAGGCGTTCAGCTCGGGGTCGGTCACCGCCTCGGACAACTCGTGGAAAATGACGCTGGCCATGGCATCGGCGCCGCCGTCACCGTTGGGCGAAGGATTGTTGACGCCGCAGCCGCTCGGTGCCTGGGTCACGGCGTCGCCCACGAAGGAGTACTTAATGGTCTGGCCGTTGATGGTGCCCTTGGTGTGCCAACCGCAGTACTGGCTACCGAAGCCGCTGGTTTCCTGGACGTCAGGGGCTGTCAGTACGAAGTAGACGGCGTTGGTGTCTTGAGGCAGACCCAGGTTGTTGATGGCATTGGCCACTATCGCCTGGATGTCAGAATCCCCCAGCACTGTGCCCCTGGAGCCGCTGTCATTCACCTGGCCGGCCAGGTTGACGCTGTTGGACACATGGTTGTTGTTGCCGTCGTAATAGCTGTTGTTGATGTTGTAGATGGATGACCCGTTCAGGCCGGTGATGAGGTCGGGCAGTATGTTCTTGGCGCTGTTGTAGCCGCTCCAGTTGCCGTACCAGATGTAGTAGGCGTTGACTGTCCCCAGCATCACGGGGCCGCCGTGGTAGGAGATGCCGTTACCGCTGCCACCACCGCCGTGCTTGCCCCCTCTGGCCTTCCCGGATTGGCTATGGATGACACTGGGAGGTACCAGTTCCCCCCAACCCTTACCTGTGGGGCGATAAACGGAATTGCTGTCGCTCTTGACGACGCCGGCGTAGCTGGAGAGAGCCAGGCCGCAGCCCAGAGCGAGGAGTACTGCGTTCATAACGTTCTGCTTCTTCATGGAGTGAGTCCACCCTTGAATATTTTGAGATTGGTTTGGTTCGAAATGAACAGCTATTCGAGAGGTATCACAACAGCAGCTCGTGCTTGCGATGCACTAGGCATAGCAGCGAACTTCAGAAGGGGATAGTCGGGCTTACAGAGTTGCAAGACAGGTCAAAAAATCACCATTAGACAAGCAATTACGGCATTAGACAAACAATTACGGCATTAGAAAAGGACCTCAAGGGTCCTTTTCTACCTCCCCTCATGGGGACTCAAACCTCAGCCTCAGCTGCCAATCCTTGCCATGGGGAACCCAGACATCCACCAGGTGACGGTCGCTGGCGTCGCGGGCAGAGAGGGTCAGGTAGGCGATGGCGTTGGGCCCGACCTCATAGACCTTGAGGCTGGAGAGGCTCCACTGCCGGGCGCTGGCTTTTTGCTTCAGCATGTCAGGCTTGTGCAGGGACGGCGCTCCGCTGGTGAAATTGGCCTCGAAGAGGGGATCCAGCAGTTGGCCGATACGCTGACTGTCGCCAGACAGCTGGGCGGCCAGCAGGGTGTTTTCCAGCTCGCCGAAGACTTTCATGTAGCGCGTCATGATGTTGATCCCCTTCCCAGCGGGAAGGGGATCTGCCTGGGTGGTGGCAGCCAGCAACAGGCTGGCTGCCAACATCAGACGCCTACCTATTAGTAGGACAGGACGCATGAACCACCGTTAGCGTTCAGCCAGTTCTGCTGCAGCAGCCAGTCGCGGCCGCCCAGGTTGACGTTGGCTTTGGCGCCGTTGCTGGTGGTGTAAGTGGTACCGAAGGTCCAAGCACACTTGTCAGCGTTTTCGTTGCCGCGGGTGTCATACCAGGCGTTCAGCTCGGGATCGGTAACCGTTTCGGACAGCTCGTGGAACATGATACTGGCCATGGCGTCAGCGCCGGCGTCGCCGTTCGGGGAGGGATTGTTCGCGCCGCAACCAGAGGGAGCCTGGGTAACGGGGTTGCCCACGAAGGAGTACTTGACAGTCTGGCCGTTGATGGTGCCCTTGGTGTGCCAGCCGCAATACTGAGAACCGAAGCCGCTGGTTTCCTGGACGTCAGGAGCGGTCAGCACGAAGTAGAGGGCGTTGGTGTCCATGGGCAAGCCCAGGTTGTTGATGGCGTTGGCCACGATGGTCTGGACGGCATTGTCATCCAGCACTGTGCCCTGGGAGCCGCTGTCGCTTACCTGGCTGACCAGGTTGACGCTGTTGGCTACGTGGTTGTTGTTGCCATCGTAGTAGCTGGTGTTGATGTTGAAGATCGGAGAGCCGGACAGGCCAGGCATCAGATCAGGCAGTATGGTCTTGGCAGCGCTGTAACCGCTCCAGTTGCCGTACCAGATGTAGTAGATGTTGGTGGTGCCCAGCATCACGGGGCCACCGTGGTAAGAGATGCCGTTGGTTGTACCACCACCGCCATGCTTGGAGGCACGGGCCTGGGAGGCTTCGTTGTGGAGATAGTTGGGGGGAACCAGCTCGCCCCAGCCTTTACCGGTCGGCTTGTAGGTAGAGTTGGCGTCGGCCTTGATGGCACCAGCGTAGCTGGACATGGCAAGGCCGCAGCCCAAAGCGAGGAGAACTGCGTTCAAGACGTTCTTCTTATTCATGGAGTTAATCCACCCTTAATGTTTTCTTAATGTTGTTTTGATTCGGAAGAACTGCTATCCGATAGTGGTCGCAACTGCAGCGCACTTCGCTTACGACGGCAATATGGATAGCACCGAACTTTTAACAGGTAAAGATCAATTTATTTTCATAACCCAATGAAGATGATCCGCATTTTTTGACGAAAGTCACATTTGAACGATATTGAAAAAGACCCCAAAATCCTGCTCAAAAGCCAACGACAAACGCAGCAACGGCAAGGCCAAAAGCCTTTTAAAAGCCCCCGCAAAAACCCGCCCCCAAGATAAAACCAAAAATAACAAAATGGAACATAAAAACAAAAAAAACTTCAAAAAAGTTCTAAACAAATACACACCAAGCAGCCAGCACGGCAACAACCAAGCAAATCAGCAATCACTTAATAAAGTATAAGCCAATAAAAATCACTTGGAATACAACAACTAAACAGTCATCAACACTACCACCCTCTAGTTGATGAGGGTAAGGCCAGCCAACCCCATCGCCAGGATGAAGATGGGAGGATCAAGCAGTCGCAGAACAAACACCACCTTGATTTAAAAATAAAGGCCCTATTATCTATAGAGAATTTGACGACAAAAAGGCCAATGAAATTTACAAGAATTAAAATCCGCATCGAGGAAAATAAAAGAAAGTCGATATAGAAACGATACCTGATACACTGGTCATACTAGTGACGTCATTCGTCAGACAAATGAAACATGGCAAATATAATAAAAAGATATTCTTTAACTTTTAAATCAGGCGACTCTTCTAAACGAGAACAGCGAAATAAATGTAAGTCACTGTTTATAAAGGATAAGCAAAATCCCTTTCCGCTATCAGAAAAAATACACCCCCACTAAACCTCCAAGGCACGCCGCCCGGAGCGAGCCGGAAGCACTCCAGCCTCCAGACGCTCAGGGAATACCTCCAGCTAGCCAAGGAAAAACCTTACCGATGGAGGACGGCACAGTCAAAAGACACAAAACAGCAACATAACAGCATCAGTGACGGTACAAATTCATACAAATAATTCATTGCGTATCTCGGCACTACGCTAGCCAATGACCCAGCCGTTCTTTTGATGAGTGAAGCCTCGGCCCCCTAATAAGTACTTATCAGGCCAATGGGCGACCGGGCGCAGGCAATAAAAAAGGCCCCAAAGGGGCCCCCTTCCGGCATGCACTGGCGCCGGTGTGGGCACAGCATCGACAGTTGGCTGATGCCGAGAGTCAAGCCCGCTATCGGCTGCAGCTCCGGTACAGACCGATGGCCAGGCCCACCCTGGCCAAGCCAAGGCAGAGGTGGTTAACGTTTGGGCAGCACCCATCCAGGTCTCACGAAATGGCATGTATAGCCATTAGGAATGCGCTCCAGGTAATCCTGGTGCTCTGGTTCGGCTTCCCAGAAATCCCCCGCTGGCGCCACCTCTGTCATCGCCTTGCCCGGCCAAAGGCCGGAGGCGTCCACGTCCGCTATGGTGTCTTCGGCAATGGCCTGCTGCTCATCGCTCAGGTAGAAAATCGCGGAGCGGTAACTGGTGCCGACGTCATTGCCCTGGCGGTTGAGGGTACTGGGATCGTGGATCTGGAAGAAAAACTCCAGCAGTTGGCGAAAGCTGAGCTGGCTGGGGTCGAAGATCACTTCGATGGCCTCGGCATGGCTGCCGTGGTTGCGGTAGGTGGCATTGGGTATGTCACCACCACTGTAGCCCACCCGGGTGGAGATCACCCCGGGATAGCGGCGAAGCAGATCCTGCATGCCCCAGAAGCAGCCGCCGGCCAGAATGGCCCTCTCTGCTTGTACTGTCATCATCACTCCCCATTTCGTACTCTTCTCTACAGGCCCTACTCTAGCAGCCTGCCGAGAGCACAGCGACAGCCTGCAATAGGGGCGCGTCAACCCTGGGCTAGTGGCACTTCGCAATGGGCCATCCGCTGTTATTGGCGCACCCACACAGCCCCGGATAGGCCACAAAAAAGGGCCCTGAGGCCCTTTTCTTAGCTGAGACATGCCGCTTGCTGCCAGGCCTCCCGTAATACCCTGACCGCATCGGCAGGCATCTCTCGGCAGCGCCAGGCGATGATACCGTCGGGGCGCACCAGAGCGGCGCCGCTTTCAAGGCCAAAGGCCTTACCAAGCGCCGCCTTGTCATCACTGCCTAGTTCAGTCCCTTGAACCGGCAATGCCAACCGCAATTGCCGGGCAGCGGTGTCGCCAATGTCGCGCCAACGGCCATCCGGCGCCACCAGTACAAAGCCATATCCAAACCAGTCGAGACTGGACTGGTTATTGCCAAGCCACAGGTGCGGCGCCCTGACGCCGGGCTGGCCGGCCCAATCCTGAGGATGCTGCGCAGCCGGCAGCTCGTCACCGGCCCCAAGGACCACGGCCGAGCGATACAATTGGCCCAGCTCCATGGCCTTCTCGCCCAGCAGGGGGCAATGGAGAGGTTGGGCCAGATACCTGGCATAGTCGGGGCGGGCGAAGGTCTGCTGATGGCGCAGCCAACCTATAGGCTGCCGCTCTGGGTTGTAGCTGTCCAGCAGCGCCGGCGACGACCGGCCGGCCAGCACCCAGGCCAGCTTCCAGCTCAAGTTGGCCACGTCCTCGATGCCGGTATTGGCACCAAAGCCGCCACGGGTCGGCGGCAACTGGTGGGCGGCGTCACCGGCCAAAAACACCCTTCCCTGCTGATAGCTGTCGGCGATAAGCCCCGCAAGCTGCCATTGGCCTGTGGTGATGATGCTAAAGGGCACTGCCTTGCCCAGGGCTCTGGCTATGGCGTCGGTCAGCTCGGCGTCGTTGCGAGCCTTGTCGTCGGTGAACATCAGCACCCAGCGGCCATCACCGTAGGACGTCAGAAAGGCGTCGAGCCCCGGTTGGCTGATATCAAACTGCTGCACGCCTTTGGCCAGCATGGCGTCGGCTGCCGGGCAGGAAAAGATCACACTGCGCACCTTTTGCAAGGCACCGCAGCCTTGGCGCCCTATACCCAGCGCCTCACGCACCGCGCTTTTGGCGCCGTCGGCGGCGATCAGGTAGGCCCCCCGGATGGACTGCACCTCGCCGCTGCCGGCCTTGCGCACCCGCAAGGTGACCTGGTCCTGGCCTTGCTGAAAATCCAGCATCTCCCAGCCCAGCCACAGCTCGCTACCCAGCTCCACGGCACGCTCACGCAACAGGGGTTCCAGCTTGTCCTGAGCGATGGCGGCACCGGTACAGGGCGACAGTGATTCTGTGACCACGGCCTGCCCAGGTGTCCACAGGCTTTCCTGGTGCCAGGAGCCAAAGAGGCTTTCGGCCTTGACCCTTCTGAGCCTGGCATCGGCCGGTATCTGAGGCACCTCGTCGGCCAAGCCGACCATGCGAAAGTACTCCAGAGTTCGCTCGGTAAAGCCCATGGCCCTGGGGTGGGCCAGGCTGGCCCCGTGCTTTTCAATCACCACATTGGCCACGCCGCGCCAGGATAAAAACACCGAGGCACAGAGCCCGACCAGGCTGCCGCCGAGGATAATGACAGGGACTTCTTTCATGTTCGCTCCGTTCAATCACAAGAATGAAAGGCGCGTCGTACAGGAGCTGAAGGGGTCTTGGGGATGGCCACAGCCCGACAGAAAAACGACAAACGCCCGTTTTCTGTCGTGGTCCGCGGCCCGGGAAAGGGCTGGAATTGAAGTAGCACCGGAAGTGCTGCTTTGACCGGGGCTCACCACGCCGGTCCACCTTTTTCGACGCTGCCGTTATACCACAGCACCGAGCAGGCCCCAAGCGGTGCCTTGTCAGCGTTGCGCTGAGACGCGGCCAACAAAAAAGCCCCTTTCGGGGCTTTTTGTCATTCACACCATGGCACTTACTTGTGGCGCATGTGCGGGAAGAGCAGCACATCGCGGATGGAGGCACTGTCGGTCAGCAGCATCACCAGGCGGTCGATGCCGATGCCCTCACCGGCCGTCGGCGGCAGGCCGTGCTCCAGGGCGGTGACGTAGTCGGCGTCGTAGAACATGGCCTCGTCGTCACCCGCTTCCTTGGCTTCCACCTGGGAGCGGAAACGCTCGGCCTGGTCTTCGGCGTCGTTAAGCTCGCTGAAACCGTTGGCCAACTCACGGCCGCCCACGAAGAACTCGAAGCGGTCGGTGATGAAGGGGTTGTCGTCGTTGCGGCGTGCCAGCGGGCTCACCTCAGCCGGGTAGGCGGTGATGAAGGTCGGCTGGATCAGCTGGGCTTCGGCCACTTCTTCGAAGATGTAGGTCTGCAGCTTGCCGAGGCCGTCGGTCTTGCTGACCTTCATGCCCAGGGATTGTGCGATGGCCTTGGCCTTGTCGAAGTCACCCAGGTCCGCTTCCGTGATGTCGGGGCGGTACTTGATGATGGCCTGGGTCATGGTCAGGCGCTCGAAGGGTTTGGCGAAGTCGTAGTCCACGCCTTGGCTGTGGAAGGCGGTGGTGCCCAGCACATCTTCAGCCACGTGACGCAGCAGCGCCTCGGTGAAGTCCATCAGGTCCTGGTAGTCCGCGTAGGCCCAGTAGAACTCCATCATGGTGAACTCGGGGTTGTGGCGGGTGGACAGGCCTTCGTTACGGAAGTTGCGGTTGATCTCGAACACCTTCTCGAAACCACCGACCACCAGGCGCTTGAGGTAGAGCTCGGGCGCGATGCGCAGGAAGAGCTCCATGTCCAGGGCGTTGTGGTGGGTGACGAAGGGCCGGGCAGAGGCACCACCGGGGATGGTGTGCATCATGGGGGTTTCCACTTCCAGGAACTCGCTGCCGGTCATGAAGTTGCGGATGGCATTGATGATCTTGGAGCGCACCATGAAGGTCCTGCGGGACTCTTCGTTGGCGATGAGATCCAGGTAACGCTGGCGGTAGCGGGTCTCCTGGTCGGACAGGCCGTGGAACTTGTCCGGCAGGGGGCGCAGGGCCTTGGTCAGCAGCTCTATGTGGTCCACCTGGATGGACAGCTCGCCGGTGTTGGTCTTGAAGAGGGTACCCTCGGCGCCGATGATGTCGCCCAGATCCCACTTCTTGAACTCGTCGTTGTAGAAGCCTTCGGGCAGGTTGTCGCGGGCCACATAGACCTGGATCTTGCCGCTGCCGTCCTGGATGGTGGCGAAGCTCGCCTTGCCCATGATACGGCGAGTCATGATCCGGCCAGCCACTTTGACCCGCACCGGCTCGGCTTCGGCCAGGGCTTCCTTGGAAACCTCACCGTATTTGTCCTGCAGGGCCTGGGCGTGGCTGTCCTTGCGGAAGCGGTTGGGGAAGGCGTTGCCCTTGGCGCGCAGGGCGTCGAGCTTTTCCTTGCGCACTTTGAGCTGTTCGTTGAGGTCCAGTTCCGGGCTTTGGTTCTGTTCGGTCATGACTGTTCAAACCATATGAAAGGCTAAAAGGGGGGAGCGCGGCTCCCCACCCAAATTTAGAGGCCGGCCTTGAGGCTGGCTTCGATAAAACGATCCAGGTCGCCGTCCAACACCGCCTGGGTGTTGCGGGTTTCCACACCGGTACGCAGGTCCTTGATGCGGGAGTCGTCCAGCACGTAGGAGCGGATCTGGCTGCCCCAGCCGATGTCGGACTTGGACTCTTCCAGCTTCTGCTGCTCGGCCATGCGCTTCTGCATCTCCAGCTCGTAGAGCTTGGCCTTGAGCTGCTTCATGGCGTAGTCCTTGTTCTGGTGCTGGGACCGGCCCTGCTGGCACGCCACTACGGTGTTGGTGGGCAAGTGGGTGATCCGCACCGCCGACTCGGTCCTGTTGACGTGCTGACCACCGGCACCGGAGGCGCGGTAGACGTCGATCCGCAGGTCCGCCGGGTTGATCTCGATATTCACCGAGTCATCCACTTCCGGGCTCAGGAACACGGACGCAAAAGACGTATGGCGGCGGCCGCCGGAGTCGAAGGGGGATTTGCGCACCAGGCGATGCACGCCGATCTCGGTACGCAGCCAACCGAAGGCGTAGTCGCCCTGCACATGGATGGTGGCGGACTTGATGCCGGCCACGTCCCCTTCGGACAGTTCGGTGATCTCGGCCTTGAAGCCGTGGGCGTCGGCCCAGCGCAGGTACATGCGCAGCATGATGTTGGCCCAGTCCTGGGCTTCGGTACCGCCGGAGCCGGCCTGGATGTCGAGATAGGCGTTGGACGGGTCCATCTCGCCGGAGAACATGCGGCGGAATTCCAGGGCTTCGAGCTTCTTGGTCAGCTCGTCCAGCTCCGGCTGAATTTCGTTGAAGGTGTCTTCGTCTTCGGCTTCGACGGCCAGCTCCAACAGGCCCAGCACGTCTTCCAGGCCTTGGGTCATGGTGTCGATGGTTTCCACCACCATTTCCAGGGCGGCGCGTTCCTTACCCAGGGCCTGGGCTTTTTCCGGATCGTTCCAGATGCCGGGCTGTTCCAGTTCGGCGTTGACCTCTTCTAGACGCTCTTTCTTGGCGTCGTAGTCAAAGGTACCCCCTAAGAACAGCTGTCCGCTCAGACAGGTCCTGCACTTGGGTCTTGATCGGGTTCACTTCAAACATGGCGTTTGGGTTCTCTTCAAATCAACCGTCGCAAAAGAGGCAGAATTTTAGCCTATTTGTGGCCTCTGTTCCTAGGTCTAAAGGCTTTGCTCTCACACCGAACAGGATTTGGCCGCCCCCCAAAAGTGCGCGGCCAAGGCGGCAACCGCTGGCCCTAGTCGGTCTATAGCCAAGGCCGCCAACGCCGGCAGCGAATTTTTGGGGGCGCGGCCTAGGCCTGTTCCAGGTGATCCACCAATAACTGCACCGACTGGCGGCCCTTGTACTCGTTGATGTCCAGCTTGAAGGCCGCCCGTACCCATTGGATAGCCGGATTGGGCCAGAGGTTCAGGTCGGCGTTGAAGTGGATGGCGTCCAGCATGGGCTCGCCGCCACTCGGGCTCAGCACCAGTTTCAAATGCTTCTGGCCCACCAGCCGCTGGCTCACCACCTTGAAGTGGCCATCGAACACC
The DNA here is from genome assembly GCF_030450055.1 of Gallaecimonas kandeliae. NCBI lineage: Bacteria > Pseudomonadati > Pseudomonadota > Gammaproteobacteria > Enterobacterales > Gallaecimonadaceae > Gallaecimonas > Gallaecimonas kandeliae. Next base: position 795,909 of record NZ_CP118480.1, on the reverse strand, counting down.
GGCTCGGGGAAGGCCTGGCCCCAGGGGCCACCGTCACGCAGCAGCTGGGCCGTCTCCAGGTTGAACTCGGTGGGCAACAGCTCGCCGTCGGAGAGGATCTCGCCGGTCAGCATATGGGGCTCGAGTTTGAGCTCAGCCACGGCCTGGAAGGCAGCGTTGAAGCGCTCGAAATCAGTCGGCCTGATGGAGAGCCCCGCCGCCATGGCATGGCCGCCGAACTTCAAGATAAGGCCGGGGTTGGCGGTGTCCAGCTCGTCCAGCAAGTCACGCAGGTGCAGGCCGGGAATGGAGCGGCCAGAGCCCTTGAGCTCGGTATCATTTGCCGGGGCGAAGGCGAACACGGGCCTGTGGAAGCGTTCCTTGATGCGGGACGCCAAAATGCCGATCACTCCCTGGTGCCAGTCCTCCCGGTAGAGGGCGATGCCGGCCGGCACCTCGCCCAGCTCTATCTTGCCGAGCTCGGCCAGGGCCTCCTGCTGCATGGACGACTCTATCTCCCGGCGCTCGCGGTTGAGGCTGTCGAGGCGGGCGGCGATGAGCCTGGCCTGATGCAGATCGTCGGTGGCCAGCAGGCTGACCCCCAGGGACATCTCGTCCAGGCGGCCGGCGGCGTTGAGGCGCGGCCCCAGGAAAAAGCCGAGATCGCTGGCCACCAGCCGGGCCGGCTCACGGCCCGCCACTTCGCACAGCGCCAAGATGCCCGGGCGGCAGCGGCGGGCACGGATACGGTTCAGGCCCTGGTGCACCAGGATGCGGTTGTTGGCGTCGAGCGGCACCACGTCCGCCACTGTACCCAGCGCCACTATGTCCAGCAGCTCCGCCAGGTTGGGCTCGGTACGGCCGGGCGCGGCACCGTCGGCAAACCAGCCGCTCTCCCGCAGCTTGGCCCGCAGGGCCAGCATCAGGTAGAAGGCCACCCCGACCCCGGCCAGGGCCTTGGAGGGGAAGGCGCAGCCTTCGAGGTTGGGGTTGACCATGGCGTCGGCGTCCGGCAGCCGTTCCCCGGGCAGGTGGTGGTCTGTGACCAGCACCGCCATGCCTGCGGCCTTGGCCGCCGCCACCCCCTCTATGCTGGAGATGCCGTTGTCCACGGTGATGAGCAGCTCGGCGCCCCGTTCCACCGCCACCGCCACTATCTCGGGGGACAGGCCGTAGCCGTATTCGAAGCGGTTGGGCACCAGGAAGTCCACCTGCTCTGCCCCCAGGGCCTTGAGTGCCAGCAGGCAGAGGGCCGAACTGGTGGCGCCGTCGGCGTCGAAATCGCCGACGATGAGGATACGCTTCTGGGCTTCCAAGGCGGCGGCCAGCAGCCTGACCGCTTCGGCCATGCCCTTGAGGCTGTCAAAGGGGGCCAAGGCCTTGGCCCCTTTTTCCAGCTCGGCCAGGCTCTGAACGCCCCGGCTCCGGTAGATACGAGCCAGCAACGGCGGCAAGGGCCAATCGGTCGGCGCTGCCTCTATGATTCTTCTGGTGATTTTTGGCATGGACAAAAAAGGGCGGCTTGCGCCGCCCCTTTGCTTCGTTCTCGATGGCCACAGTCTAAGCAAAGTGGCCCGCTATCTCTAGCCGTTATTGATTGCCCGGCGAGGCTTTCAGGCCAGCGCTGCCAATAACAAGGGGCACCGAAGGTGCCCCTTGCGAGTATGAGACCAGGGCCTTACTCGTGGTCCAGGGCCTGCTCCAGGCGCTGGGGATCCAGGTAACCGGGCACCATGGCGCCGTTGTCGAGGATCAGGGCCGGGGTGCCGTTGACGTTCAGTTCGCGGCCCAGCTTGTAGTGGGCCGGCACAGGGTTGTTGGCGCACTGCAGGGGCGGTACCTGGTGGCGGGTCTTGGCCATGTTCATGGCGGCCTGCTGGTCCTTGGCGCACCAGACGGACTCAAGCTTGTCGGCCGAGCTGGAGTTCAGGCCGGCACGGGGGAAGGCCAGGTAACGCACGGTAATGCCCAGATCGTTGTACTCCTTCATGTGGGAGTGCAGGCGCTGGCAGTAGCCGCAGTCGGTGTCGGTAAAGACGGTGACCACGTGCTTCTGTTTCTTGGCCGGGAAGACGATCATGGATTTTTCAAAGGGCTTGATGGCCGCCAGGCGGATGTCGTCCAGGCGCTGCTGGGTCAGGCTGGTGACCTGCTTGCCCTTGAGGCTGAACAGGCTGCCCGACAGCACATAGTTGCCGTCTTCGGAGGCATAGATGACGTTGTTGGCCGCCACCACCTCAAAGAGACCCTTGACCGGGGTGGCCTTGACGCTCTCCACCTTGACCCCCAGGCCTTCCTCGACCTTCTTCTTGATGTCGGCGTCGGATGCAGAGGCCCCTGTTGCCACCAGGGCCAGCAGCAGGGCGCCCCACTTCAGCTTGTTCATAATGATTCCTTAGCTTGGGTCCAGGTGATTAGACCCGAACAACTGCTCAAAAGTTACAAAGAGCATGGCGCAAGTGCAACAGCATTGCGACTAACCGCGGGGATGATGCTGCTCATGAAAGCGCTTGAGCCGTTCCCGGGCCACCTGGGTGTAGATCTGGGTGGTGGAGAGGTCGGCATGGCCCAGCAACATCTGCACCACCCGCAGGTCGGCGCCGTGGTTGACGAGGTGGGTGGCAAAGGCGTGGCGCAGGGTGTGGGGCGACAAGTCGGACTTGAGCCCGGCGACCTGGCCGTGGAGCTTGATGCGGTGCCAGAAGGTCTGGCGGGTCATCTGCTGGCCGCGCTGGGAAGGAAAGAGCACGTCGCCGTCCCGGATAAGCTCGGGCCTGCCGTATTTGAGGTATTGGTCCAGCCAATGGAGGGCTTCCTCCCCCATGGGCACTATGCGCTCCTTGTCGCCCTTGCCGATGACCCGCACCAGGCCCTGGCGCAGGTTGACGCAATCACGGCTCAGCCCCACCAGTTCACTGATGCGAAGGCCGGCGGCATAGAGCAGCTCCAGCATGGCCTTGTCCCTAAGGCCCAGGGGGTCTTCGAGGTTGGGAGCCGCCAGCAGCGCCTCCACGTCGGCCTCGCTGATGCTCTTGGGCAATGGCCTTGCCAGGCGGGGCCGCAGCAGCGGCGCCGTGGGGTCGTCGCCGCGCTGCTTTTCCTGGAGCAGGAAGCCGTAGTAACGCTTGGCCGCCGTCATCAGCCTGGCGGTGGATGATGCCTTGTAACCGGCGCTGGCCCGCCAGTCCAGGTGGCAGCGCAGCGCCTCCGTATCCAGCTGCTCCAGGGCCAGACCCTGGCCTTGGGCCCAGTCGTTGAGGGCCTTGAGATCCCGGCCGTAGGAGTCGATGGTGCGGGCCGACAGCCTTTCCACCAGCAGCAGGTGGTCCAGAAAGGGCTGATACGGGGGGAGGCTTTTTGCTATGCTGCCCTCCTCTTTTTGCTTGCCGGTTTTTGTCATGCGTATCGGCCTTTTTTACGGCTCCACCAATTGCCACACCGAGATGGTCGCAGAAAAGATCCGCGACGTCATCGGCGCGGAGCTGGTGGAACTCAACAACCTCAAAGACGTGCCCGTCGCCCTGATGGCCGATTACGATCTGCTGATCCTCGGCATTCCCACCTGGGATTTCGGCCAGCTCCAGGAAGACTGGGAAGATCAGTGGGACGCCCTGGACAGCGTCGAGCTGGACGGCAAGGTCATAGCCCTCTTCGGCATGGGCGACCAGCTCGGCTACGGCGACTGGTTCCTGGACGCCATGGGCATACTCAAGGAAAAGCTGGCCCAGCACCAGGTGAGCTTCATCGGTGCCTGGCCCAACCAGGGCTACGACTTCGAGGCGTCCAAGGCCCTCAATGAGGACGGCAGCCAGTTCGTGGGCCTGGCCCTGGACGACGACAACCAGTGGAAGGAAACGGACCCGCGGCTCCAGGCCTGGTGCGTGCAGATACTGGAAGAATACGCGGCCCAGATTGGCTAAGCGGACAACGACAAAAAAGGCGCCCTGGGGCGCCTTTTCTTTTTTAGCCTTCCACCGCTTCGGCCAAGGCCTGGCCGCGATTGCGGCCAAGGGCCATCACCACCAGGGCGGCGCTGGCCGGCAGCAGCCAGCCCATGCCGGCGTCGAACAACGGCAAGCTGGACAACAGGGCCGGCATGGTGACGCCGGCCGCCTTGAGGCCGTCGAAGAGGGCGAAGGCGGCCGTCACCGCCACCACCAGCTGTTGGCCCCAGCGCTGCTGGCCCACCGGCCCCGCCAAGAGGCGCAGCGCCACCAGGGCGATGGCCACGGGATAGACGAAAAAGAGCACAGGCACCGAGATGGCGATCAGCTGGGCCAGGCCGACGTTGGCCACCAGCGCCGAACCGGCCGCCACCACGGCCGCCACCTGGACATGGCCAAGGCGCGGGAAGGTCAGGGAGAAGTACTCGGCGCAGGCCGAGGTCAGGCCCACGGCCGTGGTCAGGCAGGCCAGGGTCACGACGGCGGCCAGCACATAGAGGCCGGCGGCGCCGAACAGGGCCTGGATGGCGGGCACCAGCACGTCGCTGCCGGCCTTGGGGTTGCTGACCAGGGAGCCGCTGTCGGCCCCCAGGTGGAAGAGGGTGACGTAGACCAGGGCCAGGCCGGTGGCGGCGATCCCCCCTGCCATGCACAGGTAGCGGAACTGGTCACGGCGGTCCTCGACCCCCTTGGCCTTGAGGGCGTTGACGATCACCAGGCCGAACAGCAGGGCGCCCAGGGTATCCATGGTCATGTAGCCTTCCAGGAAGCCCTTGGCGAAGGGCGCCTGGTGCCAGGCCTCAACGCTGGCGCCGGCAACGCCCGGGGGCGCCACCATCAGCGTCAGGGCTATGGCCCCCAAGAGCAGCAGCAGCACAGGGGTGATCACCTTGCCCACCACCGCCAGCAACTTGCCGGGGCGGATGGCCAGGTAAAAGGTCAGGCCGAAGAAGGCCAGGCTGTAGAGAGCCTGGGCCAGGGGGCCGGGGGCGCTGATGAAGGGGGCAAAGCCCAGCTCATAGGCCACCAGGGCGGTACGAGGAGTGGCGAAGAAGGGGCCCAGGATCAGGTAGAGGGCCACGCACAGCAGCAGTGCCAGCCCCTTGGGCAGCACCCGCGCCAGGGCTTCCAGGCCGCCGCCGGCCAGGGCCACGGCGATGATGGTCAGCAGCGGCAGGCCCACGGCGGTAAGCAGGAAGCCGATGGTGGCAAGGCCAAGATCCCCAGCCGCCTGCAGTCCCGCCAGAGGCGGAAATATCATGTTGCCCGCCCCCAGGAAGAAGGCGAAGGTCATGAACCCCAGGGCCAGTATGTCGGCCCCTTTCAATTTTGTCGTCACGGCACACCCCGATGGCACGCTCTTGGGCGCGCGCTTTGTTTTGGTTCAAAGGATACAAAGGCCAAAGGGGTAACACGTCGGGCGCCCAGGCTCAACCCCTGATCAGAAGTGCAGGTAGAAATCCCGGCCCAACGCACGGAACTGCGCCGTCCATTGCCCGTCCTGGTCCCGCAGCACCAGTTGGCTTTCCTCGAAAGGCTTTGGCTCCTTGCTCCATTGCAGCAAGGCCCGCACCGGGCTGGGTTTGCCGGCCACCGAATAGAGGGCGCAGCGCCGGTAAAGCCGGTAGCCCAGGGCTTCCAGAGGCTCTGCCCAGAGCTGCTGCCCCTCCCAGGGCAGCACCAGCGCCACTTCCCTGGCTTGGACGCGGGCGCAGGCCGCCGCCAGTTCTTCCGGAGGCAGGGCCGCCACGTGCCGGGCCTGGTGGCGCCTGGGGTCTGGGGAGTGCACGTCCGGGGTAAAAAAGGGCGGGTTGCTGACCACCAGCTCGAAGGGGCCGCCGTCGAAGTGGCAGGCATCGCCGCCCTGGAGCTGGATGCGGTCGCTAAAGGGGCTGGCTGCCAGGTTCTGCCGGGCCTGGGCCAGGGCGGCGGCGTCCAGCTCCAGGGCCTGGACGGCGAGATCTGGCCCGCGCTGGGCCAGCATCAAGGCGATAAGGCCGGTACCGGTGCCGAGATCCAGCACCCTGCCCCGCCCCGGCAGCGCCGCCCAGAGGCCCAGCACCACGCCGTCCGTGCCCACTTTCATGGCACAGCCCTGGTGGCCGACGAAAAATTGTTTGAACTGGAAACCCTTACTCATAGGTGACAGATTGTACCTCAGGGCCACTTTGCCTAAAATCACCGCCCCCCCAAGTCCCGCTGGTCGGGCAAACCCTGAGGAAAGTTCATGGCTTTTAGCAAACTGGAACTGGACCCGGCCCTGTTGGCTGCGGTGAACGAACTAGGCTACACCAAGCCCACCGCCATACAGAGCCAGGCCATACCGGCGGCCATGGACGGTCACGACCTGCTGGCCATGAGCCCCACCGGCACCGGCAAGACCGCCGCCTTCCTGCTGCCGGCCCTGCAGCACCTGCTGGACTACCCCAAGAAGCGCAAAGAGCCACCCAGGGTGCTGATCCTCACCCCCACCCGTGAGCTGGCCCTGCAGATAGAGGCGGACGCCAAGGCCCTGGCCGGCAAGACCCCGGTCGGCATCGGCTCCATCACCGGCGGCGTGGACTACAAGGTGCACGGCAAGGCCCTGGGGGGCGAGGTGGATCTGGTGGTGGCCACCCCGGGCCGCCTGGTGGAGTACATAGAGCGGGAGCTGTTCGACTGCATCGCCGTCGAGATCCTGGTGCTGGACGAAGCCGACCGCATGCTGGAGATGGGCTTCCAGAAGGACATGGAGCTGATCCTCGAGAAATGCGAACAGCGCCGCCAGACCCTGCTGTTCTCCGCCACCCTGGAAGGCCACAACCTGGAGCAGTTTGCCGAGAAGGCGCTGACCGATCCGGTCGAACTCAGTGCCGATCCGTCCCGGCGCGAGCGCAAGAAGATCCACCAGTGGGCCTACTTCTGCGACGACAAGCCCCACAAGGTCAAGCTGCTGCTGGCCCACCTGCGCCACCCCGAGACCGAGAAGGCCCTGGTGTTCGTGCGCACCCGCGAGAAGCTGGCCGAGCTGCGCGACCAACTGGCCTCGGAGAAGATCAACTGCGTCTGGCTCCAGGGTGAGATGGCCCAGGACAAGCGCAACAACGCCGTCGCCCGCTTCAAGGACGGCCGCGCCAAGGTGCTGATCGCCACCGACGTGGCGGCCCGTGGCCTGCACATCGATGACATCAGCCACGTCATCAACTTCGACATGCCCCGCACCGCCGACATCTATGTGCACCGTATCGGCCGCACCGGCCGGGCCGGCGCCAAGGGCACCGCCATCAACCTGGTGGAAGCCCATGACCTGCCGCTGCTGCGCCGCATCGAGCGCTACCAGGGCGAGCCGATCAAGGTGCGGGTCGTCGACGAGCTGAGGCCCAAGTCCAAGTTCAAGGAGCCGGTGAAGAAGAAAAAGGACAAGGACAAGAAGAAGCCCAGCGCCAAGAAGGCCCAGGCCCAGAAGAAGGCCAAGGACGACGCCAAGGCCAAAAAGCAGGCCGACCGCAAGAAGCTGCGCCACCGCGATACCAAGAACAAGGGCGCTCCAAGGCGCAAACCCCGCGAAGAAGGGGCGGCAACGGAATAAAGAAAAGGGCAGCCCAGGCTGCCCTTTTTCATGCCGCCGGCTCCACCCAGATGATGGGCAGGGCCGCCAGGCCGTGATGGGCCCTGGCCTTGTCGCAGTCCGGGTTGGGCACGCCAAGGTAGCCCGAATACTCGAACTCCCGGCAGGGGCTGGGCCGCTTTTCGTACATGGAGCAGGCGGTGGCCTGCCCTATCTCGCCGGACAGCGCCACGCAACGGCAACCGTTGCGGCTTTCTGTCCCCTTCATGCAACTCAGATGAGGGTTGACCTGGGAGGTCAGTTCATCGGGCACCAGGCCGCCGCCCACTTCCGCTTCGGCCCAATAGAAGGACACCCGGAAATAGGCACAGCAGGCACCACAGGTAATGCACGGATTAGCCACAGTCATGCTGCAAAAGCTCCGCACCTGATAAGGTAAGATTCTGAAATTGTTGAGAACACAAAAGACATGGCCGGACGGCCAGCCTGGCGCCGAGGAACGGCGAAAGGCGCGCCATTATCACCTGGCGGATAATGGCCGGGAAGCACCCCCAGAAAATATTTTTGTCACGGCAGGCGGGCCTGCCACGTCACCAATGCAGGCTCCAAATCCCGGGAGGACGCCATGAGAATACTCAGCCTAGGCCTGACCCTGCTGCTGGCCGCCTGCGCCAGCCAGGGGGACAAGGCCACCATCGACTGGCAGCACTATGCCCAGGCCGACACCCTGGATATCTTCAGCCCCAGCTTCAGCCACTTCGAGGTGGTGAACCCGGACCAGGTAGTGCTCTGGCAAAGCCCCAACCGCGCCGTGCTGGTGACGGTGATCGGCGCCTGCTTCTTCAACGACAGCAGCCCGGTGCTGCGCTTCACCTCCGGCATGAGCCAGGTAAGGCGCGACCATGACGCCATCCTCTACGACAACCAGCGCTGCCCCATCAGCCGCATCCAGCCCCTGGACATCCGCAAGATGAAAAAGGATGGCGTCCTCAAGTAACAGGGCTAGAAGCGGTAGCGGTAGCGGCCGTAGCCTTTGTCGTTGACCTCGCCCCTGGGCTCCAGGTGACCGCTGCGCTGGGCCGCCGCCCTGGCTTTGGGATCGGCCGAGGACCAGAACCTCAGATCCGGCTTGGCGCCGCCGGCGCTGAGCTGCCAGTTACCGTCCGCCTCGGGCTGGTAACCGGGGTGGCTCTGCAAGAAGTCGGTGAGGATCTGGCGGTTCTCGTCGGGACTGGCCATCACCAGGTGACGGCTGTCCGCCCCCGGGAAGTGGCCGCCGCCTCCGGCGCGATAGTTGTTGGTGATCAGCAGGAAGTGCTGCCGCGGATCAATTGGCTTGCCCTTGAAGCTCAAGGCCTGGATGCGATGGGCATCGGGCGCCACCAGCTTGCCGTCCAGGTCGTAGCGGCTGGGCTGGCTGAGGTCGATGCGGTAGCTGACACCGTCGATGACATCGAAGTTGAAGCTGGGGTAGCGGGGGTCGAGCAGCTCCTGGGGGGCCAGCTTGGCACCGTCCACCTGGTTGAAGAGCCCGGCCGAGCGCTCCAACCATTCCCGGACCTCGGCGCCGCTCAGCTCCAGCACCGCCGCCGTGTTGGGGTAGAGGTAGAGATCGGCCACGTTGCGGTAGGCGATGTCCCCCTTGGGCACGAAGCTGTAGTCGTTGGGCCCGCTGCTGCCGGCCCGGAAAGGGGCCGCCGCCGACAGTATGGGCAACCCGGCCAGCTTGCCACCCTTGAGCTGGCGCGCCAGGTACCAACGCTGGGCGTCATTGACCAGCTGCACCGCAGGGGAATCCTGGACCAACGCGAAGTAGCTCTGGATATCGCCGTCGACATGGCTTAAGGGCTGTGCCACCCAGGCCTGGGTGGCGGCATGCACCTTGGCCACCGCCTGGGCCACCGCCTTGTCTTCCGGTACCAGGCAGACCAGCTCACCCTGTTCGCGCCGGGAAATGGCCCGCAGGGAAGACTGGCTGTCCAGCACCCGCCAGCCTTGCGGGCCCTTGTCCAGGGTCAGGTCCAGCACCCCCAGATGATTGCCCCAGAAGCCCGGCATCACCGCCGCCACCCCGTTGATGGTGCCCTTGACCATGTCCACACCGGGCAGCCCGGCATAACGCGGCCCTGGGAAGTCGGCATGGGCGTGGCCCAGCAGCAGGGCGTCGATACCCGGCACCTGGCTGAGGTAGTAACCGGCGTTCTCGTCCAGGCCCTGGCGGGGAGCGGCATTGAGGCCGGCATGGGGAATGGCGATGATGATGTCGGCGCCTTGTGCCTTCATCTTCGGCACCAGTTCCCTGGCCACGTCCACCATGTCCCGCACTTCGACCTTGCCTTTGAGGTTGGCGGCGTCCCACTGCAGGATCTGCGGCGGCACGAAGCCGATGAAGCCCACCTTGAGGTGCTGGGGCTGGCCCGCCTCGTCGATAAAGGCGTAGTCCTTGATCAGGTATTGGCGCAGCAGCGGCTTGTCGTTGGCCGGGTTGCCGTCGCCGTCGTCCACAAAGAGGTTGGCGCTAATGTAGGGAAAATTGGCCCCCCTGAGGCTTTGCAGGAGGAAAGGCAGGCCGAAATTGAAGTCGTGGTTACCGAGGTTGCCCACCTGGTAGTCCAGCAGGTTGAGGGCCTTGAAGACGGGATGTACTTCTCCCGGTTTGAGCCCCGCCACCTTGGCCACGTAATCGCCAAGGGCAGTGCCTTGCAGCAGGTCGCCATTTTCCACCAGGAGGCTGTTCTTGGCCTCGGCCCTGGCACGGCGAATGAGGGTCGCCGTCTTGACGAAGCCCAGGGTGTCGTCTGTCTCACCCGTGAAGTAATTGAAATTCATCATGTTGGCGTGGAGATCGGCTGTCTCCAGCAGGCGCAGCTTGAGGGTTTCTCCCTGGGCCGAGCAAGCCAACAACAGAGCCAGTGCCCCTGTCAGGGTCTTATTCATATGCTGGTTCCTGTTCCAAAAGCCCCTCAATGTTAACACCGGCCTAAGGCCCCAAAGCCCCCTGTTCGCCCCCCTTTTATGAATTTTTGAAGATCCTTCACGCAAAATTGCCTAAAAAGGTCCCCGTGCTCTTGCCGAAAGGTTAACAACTGGTTATCAAGTGCCCCCGGTGCATAAGCACCTGAGGACATAACAGGAACTAAGACAATGAAAACAAAATGGCTTTTGGGAATGAGCCTGGGGCTGCTGGCAAGCGCGGCCCAGGCACAACTGATGCTGAGCGAAGTGCTCTACGACGCTCCGAACAACGACAATACCGAGGAATTCGTTGAGCTCTTCAACAGCGGCTGCAGCGATATCGACCTGAGTGCCTACGCCCTTAGGGACAACAACACCACCTTCGCCCTGGGCGGCACCCTGGCCCCCGGCGCCTACCTGACCGTAGCCCGTGACAGTGCCGGCTTCGCCGCCCTCTTCGGCCAGCAGCCGGACATCAGCGGCATGACCCTGGCGCTCGGCAACTCCGGCGACTATGTGCAGCTGCTGCAAGGCAGCGCCGTAGTGGATCAGGTGGCCTGGGAAGGCGGCCTCTCCGGCTGGACCCTCAACGCGACCAACGTCGCCCTCTACCGCAGCCAGTTCACGGCCGCCAGCACCCAGAGTGACTGGCAAGTGGCCAGCAACGCCGGCAGCCCCGGCACAGGCCCCCTGGCCAGCGACTGCGGCGGTAGCGGCCAGCAGTCAGGCCAGGCCCTGGACAACGGCGTGGCCAAGACAAACCTGGCCGCCAGCACAGGCCAAAGCCTGAGCTTCTATATCGACGTGACCCAGGCCCCGGTGACCATCACCAGCAGTGGCGGCAGCGGCGATGCCGACCTTTACGTCAAGGCCGGCTCCGCCCCCACCACCAACGACTATGACTGCCGCTCCATCTCCGACACCACCAACGAGAGCTGCCAGGTCAACGCTACCGGCCGTGTCTATGTCGAGCTCTACTCCTATGCCAGCTACAGTGGCGTGAGCCTCACCGCCAGCTTCGATGCCGGCAGCACTGGTGGCAGCACTGGCGGAACCGGTGGCAGCACCGACGACTACTACGCTCCCGTGCTCGGCAAGACCGGCAACGATCTGCGCGTCGCCCTGAATGCCCTGCTGCAACAGAACCAGGTGCATTTCACCTACACCCAGGTCTGGGACCAGCTGGAATACACCGACGAGGATCCCAACAACACCAACAACGTCATACTGCTCTACTCCGGTCGCTCCGAGCCCAAGAGCATGCGCGCCGGCCAAAGCAATGACCCCGACGCCTGGAACCGCGAACACGTCTGGGCCAAGAGCCACGGCTTCCCCGATTCCAGTCAATGGGCCTACACCGACATCAACCACCTGCGCCCGGCCGACGTCACCATCAACAGCGCCCGCTCCAACAAGGACTTCGACATGGGCGGCACGCCGCTCGCCGAATCCCCCAGCAACAAGACCGACGACGACAGCTTCGAGCCGTCCGACAACGTCAAGGGCGACGTGGCGCGGATGCTGTTCTACATGGACGTGCGCTATGAGGGTAACGACGGCTCCGGGGTTCCGGATCTGACCCTGGTAGACCACACCGGCACCAGCGGCGCCGAACTGGGCAAGCTCTGCACCCTGGTGCAGTGGGCCGCCCAGGATCCGGTCTCCGATTGGGAGCGCCGCCGCAACGCCCGCGTCTTCGAGCGCCAGCACAACCGCAACCCCTTCATCGACCACCCCGAGTGGATCCAAAGCATCTTCGGGGCCAGCTGCCCCTGAGTACAAAAAAGCCGGCTGATGCCGGCTTTTTTTAATCCTGCTGGTGCCGCAGGAAGACCCAGGTGTCGCCCTTGGACTGCTCCGGGCTGTAGCAGTAGCCGCCGTAGTCGAAGGCCTTGAGCGCCTCGGCCTGCTGGACGTTGTTGTCGGCGGCGTAGCGCACCATCATGCCCCTCGCCTTCTTGGCGTAGAAGCTGATGATCTTATACTTCCCGTTCTTCTCGTCCTTGAACACTGGGGTGATAAGCCTGCCCTGCACCTGCCTGGGTTTGACCGACTTGAAGTACTCGGTGGAGGCCAGGTTCACCAGCTCAATGTTGCCGCTCTGGGCCAAAGCCTCGTTGACCTTGGCGGTGATCAGCTCGCCCCAGAAGGCATAGAGATCCTTGCCGCGGGGGTTTTTGAGGCTGGTGCCCATCTCCAGGCGGTAGGCCTGGATGAGGTCCAGAGGCTTCAAGAGCCCGTAGAGGCCGGAGAGGATGCGCAGGTGTTTCTGCACATAGGCCTGGCCCTTGTCGTCGAGGCTACCTGCGTCCAGGCCGGTGTAGACGTCGCCGGTGAAGGCCAGCATGGCCTGCTTGGCGTTGGCCGGGGTGAAGGGCAGCTGCCAGTCGGCGAAGCGGGCGGCGTTGAGGCCGGCCAGCTTGTCGGAGATGCTCATCAGGCTGGAGAGCTGGGCCGGGGTCAGGGTACGGCAGACCTCGATCAATGCCTGCGAATGGTCCAGCAGCTCGGGCTGGCTGGCATGATCGGTGGTGGGGGGCGTCTCGAAATCCAGGGACTTGGCCGGGGATACCAGCATCAACATGGGGCAACTCCGTTGAAAACAGCGCTGGCACTATAACAAAAAAGGCGGCCCATCATGGGCCGCCTTTGTCGATTGCCGCCTTCGCTCAGGGCTTTTCCTGTTCCCAGACACCGGGAGCCAGGCGGCTCTTGAGCTCGGGGAACTTGCGCACGTCGAAGAAGGGGGTCTTGCCGGCGGCGCGCTGGCAGTTGTAGTCCCGGGCCAGTTTGAAGGCGATGCCGGACAGCAGCAGTATGGCCACCAGGTTGACGATGGCCATCAGCGCCATGGCCACGTCCGCCATGGCCCAGACGATGGGCAGCTCGCCGATGGCGCCGAACATCACCATCCCCAGGGCCAGGAAACGGTAGACGCGGATGGCGTTGTCGGAGCCGGGGGCCAGGAAGCTGACGTTGATCTCGGCGTAGTAGTAGTTGGCCATGATCGAGGTGAAGGCGAAGAAGAACAGCGCCACGGCCACGAAGCCGTTGCCCCAGTTGCCCACCTGGGAACTCAGGGCCGTCTGGGTCAGGGTCACCCCTTCCATGCCGCCGCTGATATCCACCCCGGAGGTGAGGATGATGGCGGCGGTGGCGGTGCAGATCACCAGGGTGTCGACGAAGACCCCCAGCATCTGTACATAGCCCTGGGAGGCCGGGTGCGGTGGTGTCGGGCTGGCGGTGGCGGCAGCGTTGGGAGCGGAACCCATGCCCGCCTCGTTGGAAAAGAGGCCGCGCTTCATGCCCTGCATCATGGCCTGGGCCATGCCGTAACCGGCTGCGCCGGCCGTCGCTTCCTTGAGGCCGAAGGCGGACTTGATGATGAGGCTGAACACCGCCGGCACTTCATGGATGTTCATGGCCACCACCACCAGGGCCACGGCCAGGTAGCCGAAGGCCATGAAGGGCACCACTATCTCGGCGACGCCGGCGATGGTGCGCAGGCCGCCGAAGATCACCAAGGCGGTCAGGGCCACCACGGCCACGCCCACGGCCCAGCGGGGCATGTCGAAGGCGGCGTGGGCGGCCTGGGCTATGGAGTTGGACTGGACGGCGCAGAACACCAGGCCGAAGGCCAGGATCAGGCAGAAGGCGAAGAGCACGCCCATCCAGCGGGCCTTGAGGCCGCGCTCCATGTAGTAGGCGGGGCCGCCGCGGAAGGCGCCGTGGCTGTCCTTCTGTTTGAACAGCTGGGCCAGGGTGCTTTCCACAAAGCTGGTGCTCATGCCGATGAAGGCGATCAGCCACATCCAGAAGATGGCGCCGGGGCCGCCCAGGGTCAGGGCCACGGCCACGCCGGCCAGGTTGCCGGTGCCGACCCGGGCCGCCAGGGAGGTGCAGAGGGCCTGGAAGGAGGAGACGCCGTTCTTGTCGCCGTGGCGGGAGTGGCGCAGCACCGAGAACATGTGGCCGAAATGGCGCAGCTGGATGAACTTGAGGCGCAGGGTGAAGTAGAGGCCGACACCGATCAGCAGGTAGATCAGTACAGAGCCCCAGAGCAGGCCGTTGAGCCAGTCGATGGCGCTGCTGAGGTAGGAAAACGCCGACGTCAGCAGATCGTGATTCTTGTCCATGGCTGTCATGCTTGTTGTCAAAGAAGCCGCGCGCCGCCAGGGACGGCGCAAAGGGCGGCAGTCTAGCACCGGCCGCCGGGCAGCCAAACCGCAAAAATGTGACCTGCATGGCATTTAGAAACGCTTTTACCCGGCAGTCCCCTTCCCTATACTCAGGCCCTTCGCCCCCAGCCAAGGACAAGCCATGTGGTTTAAGAATCTGCTGTTGTACCGTCTCACCAAGCCCCTGGCCCTGGACGGCGGCTTTCCCGACCAGCTCGCCGCCAACCGCTTCAGCCCCTGCGGTAGCCAGGACATCGCCCGCTACGGCTTCGTGAACCCGGTCAACCGCCGCGAGAACGGCGAGCTGGCCCACTTTGGGGACGGCAGCTGGCTGATCTGCGTGCGCCAGGAAGAAAAACTGCTGCCCGGCGGCGTGGTCAAGGAAGCCCTGGACGAGAAGGTGGCCGAGATAGAGCAGGCCCAGGGCCGCCCCGTGGGCCGCAAGGAAAAGCAGGCCATGAAGGAAGAGATCATGACCAGCCTGCTGCCGCGGGCCTTCGTGCGCTCCCGCTTCACCTATGCCTATATCAGCGAGAAGCTGGGCCTGGTGGTGGTGGACAGCTCCGCCGCCGCCCGCGCCGAGGAAGTGCTGGGACTGCTGCGCAAGTCCATCGGCTCCCTGCCGGTCACCCCGCTCGCCGCCGCCACGCCTGTGGCCGCCAGCCTCACCGACTGGCTCAAGACCCAGGCCCCGGCCCCCTTCGAGGTGGAAGACGAGGCCGAGTTCAAGTCCCTGCTGGAAGAAGGCGGGGTGATCCGCACCAAGAAGCAGGCCCTCAATGACGAGGAGATCAGCACCATCCTCGACAACCAGCGGCTGGTGTCCAAGCTGGCCCTGTCCTACCCGGACAAGCTGTCCTTCGTGCTGGACGAGAACCTGGCCATCAAGAGGGTGAAGTTCGCCGACCTGCTGCGGGAAGAGAACGACGACATCGACGGCGCTGACAAGGCTGCCCGCCTCGACGCCGACTTCCTGCTGATGACCCGCACCTTCGAGGAATTCATCCCGGAATTGATCAATGCCCTGGGCGGCGAAGCCGACCAATTGGCGTAAGGCGGGCCTTGCTCCAGTGACAAGAAACGCGGCCTGGGCCGCGTTTTTTATTTAGAGGTCGAAGGCTTCCTTCAACTCGTTGAAGGGCTCGGTGAAGGCCGGCTCGTCGAAGTAGGTCTCGCTGCGCAGCAACCCCTTGGCCACGGCGTCCTTGGTCAGGGCTTCGGTATCCAGGCCATGGCGCTGCAAGAGGCCACAGGCCAGGGCGCCGAGGCGCACGAAGCTGGCATAGTCGGGTTCGCTGGCGTCGTAGGCCCCGTCCTTCCAGTATTTCACCACCTTGAGCTGGTCTTCGCCGAAGCCCCAGTTGCGCAGTATGTTGAGCCCCAGGGGCTGGGCCAGGCGGTTGAGCACCTTCTTGAGCAGGTAGGGGCTGGTGATGGCGTCCGGCATCTCCTCGGCTTCCGCCAGTATCGGCAGCACCCCTATGTTATGGATAAGGCCGGACAGCTGGGCGCCGTCCACCGTCAGGTTCCTGGGGTTGGCGCCGCCGCGGGCCAGGTAGTCCTTGAGCAGCAGGCAGGCAGCTGAGGAGACGCAGACGCTCTCCTCCCACTCGCCCATCATCACATCCTCGATGATGGGGTGGGTGCAGATGAAGAGCTGCTGCATGGCCGCCGCCGTCACCAGGGAACGGATCTGCTGCATGCCGATGCGCGCCAGGGCGCCTTGGATGGAATCCACCGGCATGGCGCGGCGGTAATGGGCGCTGTTGGCGACCTTGATCACGCGGGCGGCCAGGGCCGGATCCTGGCGGATGATGTCCGCCAGCTCTTCCATGGAGATCTCGTTTTTCTCGGTGGCAGTGCGTACCTGCAGGGCCACTTCCGGCAGTGTGGGGAGTATCAGGGCATTCTTCTTGATCTTGTCGATCAAGGATGCAAGCAAGTCATTTTCGTTGGCCATGGGTCCATGCCAGTGGGTTTTTGGATGCCATCTCACTATACCTTAAGGCAGATCAAATGCACTTCCCTTGGGCGGCGCTAGCATCCGCCCTCTTTAATTTTCCTGCCCTTTTTTTGCCATGACAGCCCCGGAACTGCTCTGCCCCGCCGGCAGCCTCAAACACCTGGAATACGCCTTCGCCTATGGCGCCGACGCCGTCTATGCCGGCCTGCCCCGCTATTCGCTGCGGGTGCGCAACAACAGCTTCAACGCCCACAACCTAAAGGCCGGCATCGACCGCGCCCATGAACTTGGCAAGAAGTTCTACCTGGTGGCCAACATCCAGCCCCACAACGCCAAGGTCGACAGCTTCCTCAAGGACATGGCACCCCTCATCGAGATGGGCCCGGACGCCCTCATCATGTCCGACCCCGGCCTCATCATGCTGGTGCGCGAAGCCTTCCCCGAGATGCCAATCCACCTCTCGGTGCAGGCCAACGCCATCAACCATGCCAGCGTCCGCTTCTGGGCCAGGCAAGGCATAGAGCGGGTGATACTGTCGCGGGAGCTGTCCCTGAACGAGATAGCCGTCATCCGCGAGCGCTGCCCCGATGTGGAGCTGGAGGTCTTCGTCCACGGCGCCCTGTGCATGGCCTTTTCCGGGCGCTGCCTGCTGTCGGGCTACATCAACAGGCGCGACCCCAACCAGGGGGCCTGCACCAACGCCTGCCGCTGGCAGTACCAGGCCGCCCCGGCCAGCGAGGACGGCTGCGGCCAGGCGGTGCAGCTGGCCGAGCCCCGGCTGATGCTGCTGGAAGAAAAGAGCCGCCCCGGCGAGCTGATGGCCGCCGAAGAGGACGAGCACGGCAGCTACATCTTCAACTCCAAGGATCTGCGGGCCGTGCAGCACGTGGCGGCCCTCACCGCCATGGGCGTCCATTCCCTGAAGATAGAGGGCCGCACCAAGAGCCACTATTATGTGGCCCGCACCGCCCAGATCTACCGCCGCGCCATCGACGACGCCGTCGCCGGCCTGCCCTTCGACGACCAGTACCTACAAGATCTTGAGCACCTGGCCAACCGCGGCTATACGGAAGGCTTCTTGAACCGCCACGGCGACGCCGCCATGCAGAACTACCAGAGCGGCGCCCCCAGCTCCCCCCACCAGTTCGTCGGGGAAGTGACAAGCGACGAAGGCGGTTGGCTGCAAATAGCCGTCAAGAACCGCTTCGCCCTCGGCGACCAGCTGCTGCTGGTGACCCCCAAGGGCAACCACGGCTTCATTCTGGAGACTCTGCAGAACCACAAGGGCGAGCCCATGGCCGTGGCACCGGGGGACGGCCACCAGGTGCAGATCCCAAGGCCCGAAGGAGCCGACGGCCAGATGGGCCTGCTGGTGCGGCTGGAGGCCTGAGATGGCGCTGCGCATCACAATGGAGTGCATCAACTGCGAGATGTGCGAGCCCGAATGCCCCAACGGCGCCATCACATTGGGCGAGAGCATCTTCGAGATAGACCCGGCCCTCTGCACCCGCTGCGAGGGCTATTATGCCGAGCCACAGTGCATCAGGGTCTGCCCTTTGGACTGCATCGAGGAAGCAGCGGCAGATCCGTGATCCAGGCCCCAAGGCTGCTATTGCCAGGCCGCCTGGGCCGTGCTTCACTTGCGCCCTTTCTTTTCGGGACCCGCAGGTAAAGCCCCATGGAAAACGCCATCACAGCCGCAGCCCAGGCGCCCCAGCGCTCGCGGCTTCGCAACTATTTGATGTTCCTCGTCCCTTCCCTGATCGGCATCAGCCTCTTCATGACGCCGCTCCGTTACCAGGGGGACATCACCATCGCCATCGCCGTGGTGGCCAAGAGCTTCAAGGCCCTGCTGGCCGCCATCATGCCGCAACTGCTGACGACGGTGATCAGCCTGTCGGCCGTGCTGACCCTGGTCTTTTCCCTGGCGAAACCGGCCAAAGTCATGGCCTCGCCTTTCCTCAGGGGCCTCTTCTGCCCCAGTTGGCCCTGGGTGCTGATCCGGCTCTTGGGCGCCGTCTTCGCGGTGCTCATCTTTACCGGCACCGGTCCTGCGGCCCTGCTCAGCGACAGCACCGGCGGCCTGGTGTTCGGCGACCTGCTGCCCACCCTCTTCTCGGTGTTCATCTTCGCCGGCCTGCTGCTGCCGCTGCTGCTGGATTTTGGCCTGCTGGAGTTCGTCGGCACCCTGATGACCAAGATCATGAGGCCGGTGTTCCAGCTGCCGGGGCGCAGCGCCGTGGACTGCTTCGCCTCCTGGCTGGGTGACGGCTCAGTCGGCATATTACTCACCGGCAAGCAGTACGAAGGCGGCTTCTACACCCAGAAGGAAGCGGCCATCATAGGCACCACCTTCTCCGCCGTCTCCATCACCTTCTCCCTGGTGGTGCTGGCCCAGGTCAAGCTGGAGAGCTACTTCCTGCCCTTCTACGGCGCCATCTGCCTGGCGGGCGTGGTAGCGGCCATCATCATTCCCCGGCTGCCCCCCCTGCGCGGCAAGCAGGACCACTTCATCTGCGGCACCCCCCGCACCGGCGAGGAAGAGAGTATCCCCGGCCACCACGGCGTCTTCAGCTTCGGCCTGGAAAGGGCTTTGCACCGGGCCGACAACATCGACAGCCTCAAGAAACCGCTGACCGACGGCATCAAGAACGCCGTAGACATGCTGCTGGGGGTCTTGCCGGTGGTGATGGCCGTGGGCACAGTGGCGCTGCTGATCGCCGAGTACAGCCCCGTCTTCGAATACCTGGGCAAGCCCTTCGTGCCCTACCTCAAGCTGCTGGGCATACCGGAAGCGGTGGAAGCCTCCAAGACGGTGATGGTGGGCTTTGCCGACATGTTCATCCCCTCGGTGCTGATAACGGGCGTGGACAACGACATGACCCGCTTCGTGGTGGCGGCCATGTCGGTGACCCAGCTCATCTACCTGTCCGAGGTGGGCGCCCTGCTGCTGGGCAGCCGCATCCCGGTCAACTTCATCGAGCTGCTGGCGATCTTCATCCTTCGCACCCTGGTCACCCTGCCGGTCATCGCCGGCGTCGCCCACCTGGTGTTCTGACGGCGCTGGCATTTACGTCGAGGCGCCCCTATCATGGGGCGCTTTTTTATTCTCAGGAAAAGGACTTCAGCATGAAGAAAATCCTCGTCGGCACCGCCGTGGTCGCCGTCCTCGCCGCCGGTGGCCTTTATGGCGCCAACCACTACGCCACCGCCAAGCTCGAGGCGCAGCTGGACAAGAGCCGCCCCGACCTCCAGGCCCAGGGCATGGACTTCCAGTACCAGGGCGCCTCCGTCAACCTGCTGACCCACAGCTGGCAGCTCAAGGGGCTGACCGTCACCAGCCATGAACAGGGTGAACTGGTCCATATCCAGAGCGTCAGCAGCGACAACTTCGACTTCGACAAGCTGCCCGCCGACAGCACCATGGAATTGAAAGGCCTGACCCTGGGCCAGGCCATGCTGGACGCGGCCCCTGCCGAGCTCCAAGACAAGCTGGCCAGGCTCAAGGTCGACGCCCACTCCGAAAGCCATTTCGACAAGGCCAAAGGCACCCTGGTCGCCGACAGCCTGATCCAGGCCCCGGAGTTCGGCGAGTTCCAGATGAGTTTCGACACCGCCGGCGCCACCCCCTTCCTGGAGTGGGTCCAGCAGTACAGCAAGGAAAACCGCGAACATCCCAAAACCATGGACGCCGCCACCGAGCAGGCCTTGATGCAGGAAGTGATGCCCAAGTTCCAGCAGCTGCAGATCCAGGGCCTGACCCTGCGCTTCAAGGACCAGGGCCTGCTGGACAGCCTCTACGGCCTCAAGGCCAAGCTCACCGGCATGGACAAGGCCAAGCAACAGGCCCAGCTGCTGCAGGCGGTGAACGGCAACCCGCTGCTGAGCGACGCCCACCGCCAGGCCCTGGCGGACTTCATCCATGGCGGCCACCAGCTGCTGGTCAAGGCGGCCCCTACCGAGAAGCTGTCCTTTGGCGACATGATGACCCCGGCCTTCCAAAACCGGGTCCGGGATCCCAAGGCCCTGCTGGCCTACCTGGGCGTGACCTTGAACGGCCAGGGCTTCAACTGAGCAGAAGGCGCCGCGAGGCGCCTTTTTTCTTGGCCTCCATCTATAGTGAAGGGCGGACTCCCCAAGGAGGCATGCCATGCAAGCCCTCAAGCCCTTCCTGCTGTGCCTGTTGCTGGCCGCCTGCACCAGCACCGGCAACACCCCGGCCGAGAAACGCCACTCGGTGCTGGCCATGCGCGACCAGACCCTGACCCGGCTCTACCAGGCCCATCCGGCCGCCCGCGCCAAGGTGGCCGCCGCCTACGGCTACGGCGTCTTCGACCTGGCCAACCAGAACCTGATCCTGCTCTCCACCTCCGGCGGTTACGGGGTCCTCACCGACAGGGCCGGCCACCACACCTACATGCGCATGGCGGCAGGCGGTATCGGCCTGGGTCTCGGCATCAAGGACTACCGGCAAGTGCTGATCTTCAAGAAACAGAAGGACTTCGAGTGGTTCCGCGACCACGGCTGGGACGCCAGCGCCCAGGCCGAGGCCACCGCCAAGGCCAACAACAGCGGCGGCGAGGCGGCCGCCAACCAGTCGGTGGATCTCGACGTCACCAGCTACCAGCTCACCGATTCCGGCGTCGCCCTCCAAGCCACCATAGGGGCCGCCAAGTACTGGCGCTGGGACGAACTCAACCAATAAGCGGTGGCCCCGTCCGGGCGGCGCCCTGGCGCGCCGTCTTTCAAAGGCCAGGGCATTTCCCTTATCCTTATGAACCCTAAGGCTAAAGGGTGCGGACCTTTGGCCGATAACAAAGCACCAATGGACAGGGACCTTGCCCCATGCGTAGAAATTTGCCTGTTGTCGACAGTGAAGTCCTTTTCTCCGATCACGAAGAACTGGTATCGACGACAGACCTCCGCGGCATCATCACCTATGCCAACGACGTCTTCATCAAGGTTGCCGGCTTCAGCGAAGAAGAATTGCTGGGCCAGCCCCACAACCTGGTGCGCCATCCCGACATGCCGGAAGCGGCCTTCCAGGATCTTTGGACCAAACTCAAGGCGGGTCGCCCCTGGCGCGGCCTGGTCAAGAACCGCTGCAAGGATGGCCGTTTCTACTGGGTGGACGCCTATGTCACCCCCATCATGGAAGGCAAGCATTGCGTCGGCTACCAGTCGGTGCGCCGCAAGCCCAGCCGCCACTTGGTGGAGAAGGCCGAGAAGGCCTATGCCCGCATCAACAAGGGTGAAACCGTCAAGCGCCTGGTGGATCTGCGCGGCTACCTCTACGGCGGCCTGCCGGTAGCGGCCCTGAGCCTCATTGCCCTGCTGGCCTTCGGTTGGACGGCCGCCATCGCTACAGGCCTGGGCGGCCTGGTCGCCTCCCTCGGCATCTTCGCCTGGCTGCGCCCCCTGTGGAAACTGGACGAACAGGCCAGCGCCTACCATGACCTCAAGCTGTCCCAGGCCATCTACGTCGGCAACGGCTTCGGCAGCGGCATGCGCTTCGACGCCATGATGAACTGGTCCCGCAACGGCGCCGTGCTGGGCCGCACCAAGGACGCCACCCATGCCCTGACCCAGGTCTCAGACGACCTGGTGCGCCACGTCACTCATACCCGCGGCGAGGTGCAGGCCCAGGAGGATGAGGCCAACAAGATGGCGGTGGCCATCAACCAGCTCACCACCACCATCCAGGAGATAGCCCGCTCCAGCCAGAACACCTCTGACGAGGTGCGCGACACCCACCAGCAGTGCCACACGGCCCGCAGCGCCCTCAAGGACTCCTCCGGCCGCATCAACAAGCTGCAGAGCGACGTGGAAGAATCCGCCCGCGCCGCCCTGGCGTTGCAGAAGGAGACCGAGAAGGTCACCGCCATCATGGGCGAGATCGAAGGCATCGCCGACCAGACCAACCTGCTGGCCCTCAACGCCGCCATAGAGGCGGCCAGGGCCGGCGAGCACGGCCGCGGCTTCGCGGTGGTGGCCGACGAAGTGCGGGCCCTGTCCTCCCGCACCCAGCAGTCCGCCGGCGACATCCGCACCAGCCTCACCGGCATGCGCCGCATGCTCGACTCCTGGCGTGACCTGATGGACCGCAACCGCGAGCACGCCCAGAGCTGCGTGGATGGCACCCAGGAGGTGACCCTGACCCTGGACGACATCTTCAAGCGGGTGGCCGACATCAACGACCTGGCCGCCCAGATCGCCACCGCCGCCGAGGAACAGGGCGCCGTGGCCACAGAGGTCAACGACAACATACTGCGCCTCAAGGAACTGGCGGAAAGCACCTCCAGCGCCATGGACGAGTTGGAGCAGAGCGGCCTGCAACTCAGCCAGAACACGGCCCGCATCGAAGGCCTGGCCAAGACCTTCGGCTGACGGAAAAGGCGGGCCTGGCCCGCCTTTTCTTTTGCCCCTGCCAAGTTAAGATGGGGCCCCTTACCTTCACGGAGCCGTTGCGTGAACCAAGCCAACAGGGTCGCCGTCTTCGACCTGGACCACACCCTTATCGACACCGACAGCGCCAATGGTTTCGGCCTCTGGGCCCACCGCCAGGGCCTCTGGCAGGTGGCTGACCTGGAGGGTCAGCTCGCCCATTGGCACCGCCTCTACGTGGCCGGCGCCCTGCCGGTGGCCCAGTATCTCGAGTTCATCATCAGCCCCCTGGCCGGCAAGTCGGTGGCCGAGGTGGCGGCCTGGGTCGAGGCCTTCGCCAGGGAAGAGGTGCTGCCCAAGGTCAGGCCCCAGGCCATGGCGGCCCTGGAGGCGCACCGGGCGGCCGGGGAGCGGGTGCTGGTGGCCTCGGCCACCATAGCCCCCATAGTGGCCGGCATCTGCGCCCTGCTGGGAGTGGAAGAGCTGATCGCCACAGAGCTGGCGGTGATGGACGGCCGCTACACGGGCCAGGGCATGGGCGTACCCAGCATAGGGCCGGGCAAGGCCTGGCGCCTCGGCCAGCTGCTCGGTGGCAAGCCGGCCTTCCTCACCGCCTATTCCGACTCCATCAACGATCTGGCCCTGCTCAGCCTGGCCGACAGCCCCCAGGTGGTGACCCCGGACGCCCGCCTGGCCGCCGTGGCCGAGGTCAACGGCTGGCCCGTCCATCATTGGTAGGCAAAGCCCAGGCATGAAAAAACCGGCCCTTGGGCCGGTTTTTTATCAGTCGCGCCCGGACAGGGGCGGCTGGAAGGCGGGAGCCATGTCCCAGGGCTGCTCTATCCAGGTGTCCTGGGCGATGTCGATGACGTACTCGTCCACCAGGGGTTTGCCCTGGGGTTTGGCGAAGACGGTCACCAGCTTGGCCTTGGGGAACAGCTCACGCAGCGCCCTGGCGGTGTCGCCGCTGTCCACCAGATCGTCCACCACCAGGTAACCTTCACCGTCGCCGACGCCCTTGTCGGCGTCCTTGAGCACCCGCAGGGACCGCTGCTGGTCGTGGTCGTAGGACGAGATGCAGATGGTGTCGATATGGTGGATGCCGAGCTCACGGGCCAGCACCAGGGCCGGGGCCATGCCGCCCCGGGTCACGGCGATGATGCCCTTCCACTGTTCGGCCGGCAGTTGCCGGGCCGCCAGTTCACGGGCGGCGGAGTGGAAGGCTTCCCAGGTCACCAGGTATTTCTTAGTCATAGCATCATCCCGCAAAAGCAAATTTCACAACGAAGAGCGTCGCCAGCACCCAGACGGCGGGGCTCACTTCCCGGAAACGGCCGGCCAGGGCCTTGACCAGGGCGTAACTGATAAAGCCAAAAGCAATACCAGAAGCGATGGAAAAAGTCAGGGGCATCATCACCAGCACCACGACGGCAGGCACAGTTTCGGTGATGTCTTTCCAGTCCAGGTGCTTGAGGCTGCCCATCATCAGCACAGCTACGTAGACCAGGGCGCCGGCGGTGGCGAAGGCCGGCACCATGCCGGCCAGGGGCGCGAAGAAGAGCGCCGCCAGGAAGAGGATGCCCACCACCACAGCGGTCAGGCCGCTGCGGCCACCGGCGGCGACACCGGCGGTGCTTTCCACGTAGGAGGTGGTGGTGCTGGTGCCGAGGGTAGCGCCGACGATGGTGGCGGTGCTGTCGGCCAGCAGGGCACGGCTCAGGCGCGGCAGGTTGCCCTTCCTATCCAGCAGATCCGCTTCCTGGGCCACCGCCAGCAGGGTGCCGGAGGTGTCGAAGAGATCCACGAACAGGAAGGCGAAGATGACGGACAGCATGCCGATGCTCAGCGCCCCTTCGAGGTCCATCTGGGCCAGGGTCGGCAACAGCGAAGGCGGCGCAGAGACGATACCGTGATACTGACTTTGGCCTGTCACCAGGCCCAGGGCGGTGATCAGCAAGATGGCGATCAGCACCCCGCCCTTCACCTTGCGGGCCTCCAGGGCGACGATCAGGAAGAAGCCGAGGATGGCCAGCAGCACCGGCAGGCTGGTCACCTTACCCAGGGTCACCAGGGTGGCGGTGCTGCCCACCACCAGGCCGGCGTTCTTGAGGCCGATCAGGGCCAGGAAGAGGCCGATACCGGCGGCGATGCCGATCTTGAGGGCACCGGGGATGGCGTTGATGATCCATTCCCGGATCTTGAACAGGGACAGGCAGACGAAGATGCAGCCGCTGAAGAAAACGGCGCCGAGGGCCGCCTGCCAGCTGTAGCCGTCGCCCAGCACCACCGTGTAGGTGAAGAAGGCGTTGAGGCCCATGCCGGGGGCCAGGGCTATGGGGTAGTTGGCCCAGAGGCCCATCACCAGGCAGCCGAAGGCGGCGGCCATGCAGGTAGCCACGAAGACGGCGCCGTGGTCCATGCCGGCCTGGGCCAGGACGGAAGGGTTGACGAAGATGATGTAGGCCATGGTCAGGAAGGTGGTGAGACCTGCCACCACTTCCTGGCGCACATTGGTGCCCAGCTCCTGGAGCTTGAACAGTTTTTCCAGCATGGGAAGCCACTCGACAAGGGGGAATGGCGCGCGATTATCCCGGCAGGGAAAACGTTTTGCAAGGCGGGATACCCGACTTTGGGGCCCTAATCCAGATATGAAAAAGGCCGCTTACGCGGCCTTTACCTTTTTAACCGAAAGTACCCTGGACGTAGTCCTTGGTACGCTGGTTCTGGGGCTGGTTGAAGACCTTGTAGGTCTCTTCGAACTCCACCAGTTCGCCCAGGTACATGAAGGCGGTGTAGTCGGAGATCCGCGACGCCTGCTGCATGTTGTGGGTGACGATGACGATGGTGTACTGCTTGCGCAGTTCCATGATCAGCTCTTCGATACCCTGGGTAGCGATGGGATCCAGGGCCGAGGTCGGCTCATCCATCAGGATCACTTCGGGCTTGAGGGCTATGGTACGGGCGATGCAAAGGCGCTGCTGCTGGCCACCGGACAGGCCGGAAGCGTCGCTGTGCAGCTTGTCCTTGACCTCGTTCCACAGCTGGGCCTGCTCCAGGGCTTCCTGTACCCGCTTGTCCATCTCCTTCTTGTTCAGCTTCTCGTAGAGCTTGATGCCGAAGGCGATGTTGTCATAGATGGTCATGGGGAAAGGGGTCGGCTTCTGGAACACCATGCCCACCTTGGCCCGCAGGTCATTGAGGTCCATCTTGTTGGTCAGCACGCACTCGCCGTCCAGCAGGATCTCGCCCTCGGCGCGCTGGCCGGGGTAGAGCTCATAGATGCGGTTCAGGCAGCGCAGCAGGGTGGACTTGCCACAGCCGGAAGGCCCTATCATCGCCGTTACCCTGTTCTGGTAGATGGGCATGTTGATGTTGGTCAGGGCCTGCTTGTCCTTGCCGTAGAAGAAGTTCAGCCCTTTGACATCCATGCGGTGGACCAGGGGAGTGGGATCTGTCTTGTAGGCTTTCATATGGGCGACCTGGTTCATGCGGACCTCCGCTTTTTCAGACGGGGCAGAACCCGTGACAAAACATTAAGAATCAAAATAGACATGGTGATCAGCAGAGCGCCGGACCAGGCCAACTGGTTCCAGGACTCATAGGGGCTCATGGCGAACTGGTAAATGGTTACCGGCAGGTTGGCCATGGGCTCGTTGGGATTGGTGGTCATGAAGCTGGAGTTCAGCGCCGTGAACAGCAAAGGCGCCGTCTCGCCGCTGATACGGGCCACCGACAGCAGTATACCAGTAATGATACCGGTACCCACAGCGCGGTAGCTCAGCTTGACGGTGACCTTCCAGCGCGGCGTGCCGAGGCCGGCACCGGCCTCACGCAGGCTGGTGGGCACCAGTTTGAGCATCTCTTCGGTGGTGCTGATGATCACCGGCAGGGCGATGATGGCCAGGGCGATGCTGCCGGCCCAGCCGGAGAAGTGACCCATGGTCACCACCACCATCTGGTAGACGAAGAGGCCGATCAGGATGGAAGGGGCGCTCATCAGCATGCCGTTGAGGAAGCGGATGGTATCGGCCGTCTTGGATTGCTGGCCGTATTCCGCCAGCCAGGTACCGGCCAGTACGCCGATGGGGGTGGCGATCAGGATACCCAGCAAGGTCATCATGACGCTGCCCACTATGGCATTGGCCAGGCCACCGCCTTGGGCATCAGGGCCTGGGGTGACTTCGGTGAACAGGGCCCAGTTGAGGCCGGCCAGGCCCTTCTGGAAGAGGGTGAAAAGGATCACTACCAGTATGCCCACCCCCAACAGGGTGGCGGCCAGGCAGAGCCCCTTGAAAATGCCGTTCTTCAGCTTGCGGGTCGCGATCATTTACGGTTCCTCCGCAACAGCACGCGGGCCGTACCCATCACCACGAAGGTGATCATGAACAGCACCAGGCCGAGGCCGATCAGGGAAGAGATATGCAGTTGGCCCGTGGCCTCGTTGAACTGCTCGGCAATGGTAGCCGAAATCGAGGTGGCCGGCATGAAAAGTGACGTCTCTATGGTCTGGGCACCGCCGATCACGAAGGTGATGGCCATGGTTTCACCCAGGGCCCGGCCCAGGGCCAGGATCAGGGCGCCGAAGATGGGGCCCTTGACGGCAGGCAACAGCACCTTGGCGATGACTTCGAACTGGGTGGCACCGATGCCGTAAGTGGCCTCGCGCAGCACGTTGGGCACAGTGCTCAGGGCTTCCTTGATGAGGGAAGTGAGGATCGGCAGGATCATGAATGCCAGTATGATGCCGGAGGTCAGCAGGCCCACGCCCATGGGCGGCCCCTGGAACAGGGTGCCCACCACCGGCAGGTCCGCCAGGTGGTCGCTGGCCCAGACCTGGAAGCTCTCGCCGAACCAGGGGGCGAACACGAACAGGCCCCACATGCCGTAGATGATGCTGGGCACGGCGGCCAGCAGCTCTATGGCGATGGACAGAGGCCGGGACAGCCACTGGGGGCAGAGTTCGGACAGGAAGATGGACACCGCCAGGCCGACCGGCAGGGCCAGCAAGACAGCGATGAAGGAGGACACCAGGGTGCCGTAAAGGGCATTGGCGGCGCCGAACTGTTCGGTGACGGGGTTCCAATCGTCGCTGAAGAAGAATCCTGGGCCGAACTTATGCAGGGCCGGCCAGGCACCTACCACCAGTGACGCCATCAAGGCGAACATCAACACGGAGATGAGGCCTGCGCTGGCAAAGCTGGCGCGGCGGAAGAAGTTGTCCCCGTCCCTTGGTAGGGCCCTGAGCATTAGTGCTTTCATAGTCAAAACTGCAAGTTCCACAAACGACTAAGCCCCTGCGCACTGCAGGGGCTGGATTTTTCGGCTTGGCGCTTATTGATAAACGGCCTGGCCTTTGTCGGACTTGATGTCACCGCGCCACATGTCTTCAACCATTTTGACGACGTTGTCGGGCATGGGTACATATTCCAGCTCGGAAGCCAGGTTGTCACCCTTCTCGTAGCCCCACTTGAAGAACTTCAGAACTTCTTTAGCGGTGGCGGGGTTAGCCTGCTCTTTGTGCATCAGGATGAAGGTAGCGGCAGTCATGGGCCAGGAAGCGGCACCAGGCTGGTCGTTCAGAATCAGCTTGAAGCCAGGAGCGTGGGCCCAGTCGGCGTTGGCAGCGGCAGCCATGAAGGCTTCCATGGTCGGCATGACGAAGGCGCCGGCCTTGTTCTGCATCTGGGTGTAGGTCAGGTTGTTGGTCTTGGCGTAAGCGAACTCAACGTAACCGATGGCACCCTTGGTGCGCTTGACGAAGTTGGCTACACCGGCGTTGCCTTTGCCGCCCAGCTGGTGAGCTTCTTTCGGCCAGGCCACTTCTTTACCGGTACCTACGGTCTTACTCCAGTCGGCGCTGACGCGGGTCAGGTAGTCGGAGAAGTTGTAGGTGGTGCCGGAACCGTCAGAGCGGTGAACGGCGTAGATGGGGGTGTGGGGCAGCTTCAGGCCAGCGTTCAGCTTGGCGATTTCAGCGGCGTCCCAGAACTTCACTTTGCCCATGTAGATGTCAGCCAGCACGGAACCGGACAGCTTCATCTCACCGGCTTTGATGCCTTGCAGGTTGACGACGGGTACGATGGAACCCATGACGGCCGGGAACTGTACCAGGCCTTCCTTGTCCAGTTGGGCCTTGTCCAGGGGGGCGTCGGAGGCGCCGAAATCAACGGTGTTGGCAACGATCTGCTTGATACCACCGCCGGAACCGATAGCTTGGTAGTTCAGTTTGACGCCGGTTTCCTTGTTGTATTGCTCAGCCCATTTGGCGTAAACGGGGTAAGGGAAAGTAGCACCGGCACCGTTGATTACAGTGTCTGCCATAGCAGCGCCAGAACCGACAACCGCACAGCTCAGCACAACACCTTTAAGCAATTGCTTCATACTGAATTCCTAAGTTTTTGTCAGGAGGGCGAGGCGGCGCCAAGCCCTTGTTCATCAGGTCGAGGCATTTTTTAGCACCGCAAGATGACGCCAATGTTACAGGGCAAAATCCACCGCGAAAAAATCCCGCCGCCTAGCGCAGCCCCCTGCCACAGTCCCCTTTCAAGCCCCTGTTTGTATAGGCTTTATTAGCATTTCCTGCCAGTCGGAATGCGGGCAAAAAAAATTTGCCCTGCAAGGCGCTTTTTTTCGCTTGCTGCGTCCTACCTATACTTTTGTGACAGCATCTCAAGGAGAACACCGATGAACAGCGTCCCCTACCCCCGCCTGGCCGCCGTCGCCCTGCTGGGCCTGGCGCTGGCCAGCCAAGGGGCCCTGGCCGGCCCTGGCCCGGCCAACGAAAGGTCAAAAGAGGTCCACAAGGAACACAAGGAGAAGAAGGAACACAAGGACAACAGGGCCTATCCCAGGCCCATCTACCGCCACGACGACAGGGACGGCCACCAGGACCGCGACCGCCACGACTGGCCGGCCCACCCCGACCGCTACCGCCGTTACCATCACATCACCATAGTGCGCCCCTACGGGCCCTGGTACCTGGGCTACGGCCACTACCACAGCGACGGCGACGCCTGGAAATGGCTGGCCTTCACCGCCATCACCTTGGCGATACTGGACAGCCTCAACGAGGCCCAGGTCCGCGCCCACGAAGAAGCGCAGATCCGCGCCACCACGGCCCCCATCAACGAGTCCATCCAGTGGAGCCAGGGCAACGCCTCGGGATCTGTGACCCCCATTCGCGAGGGCACCAGCACCAGTGGCCGCTACTGCCGTGAATTCCAGCAGCAGGTGCAGGTGGGGGGGCGTAGCCAACAGGCCTACGGCACCGCCTGCCGCAATGCCGACGGCTCCTGGGAGATCGTCTCCACCGGCAATTGACTGCCCAAAAGAAAAAGCCCGCCAAAAAGGCGGGCTTCTTTTTTATCACTTGGCTCAGAGCAGGTAGCTGGCGGCCAGGGTGATCACAGGGGCCGCCGAAGGGCTGCCGTGTTGCCAGTCGCCCCCTTCCACGCCGGAGCCTGCGATATCCAGATGGCTGTAGGGGATGGGCTTGGCGCTGTCCAGGCCGTGCTTGTCGAGGCCCGCCGCCACGTCCAGGAAGGCCATGGGGAACTGGTGACCACGGGGAGTCACGGAGGAAGGCGCGTTGTTGCAGCTCAGCACGTCGTCAGCCTTGGTGCGCGGGGCTATGAAGTCGTAGTCCTCGCGGCGTACCCGGGAGATCTCGAAGGGATCGCCGTAGCGGTCGCCAAGCATGCTGAAGGTGGCGCCGGTACGCAGCTCGCGGGCCGGGCCGTTTTCCACGACGGCGGTGTAGGGGCCGACGGCGCGGGCGGCGTGGCCGGTGAGGGTGGCGATGGAGAAGATCTCCGGCTCCACGGCGTCCACGGCGTCCTCACGCAGGTGGGAGAGCAGGTCGGCCAGCACCAGGCGGCCTTCGGCGTCGGTGTTGCCGATGCGGACCCGCACCCCGGCGTGGCTGGGGATGATCTCGTCCGGCACGAAGCTGTCGGAGCCGATGGAGTTGCGCACTGCGCCTATCTCGGCGATGGCCTTGATGCCCTTGGGCTTGAGCAGCGCCAGTGTCTTCATGAAGCCGGCCACGGCGGCGGCGCCGCCCTTGTCACGGCTCATGCCGGCCATGTGGCCGCCCACCTTGAGGTCGGCACCGCCGGTGTCGTAGGTCAGGCCCTTGCCGGCGAACAGCAGGGTCTTCTCGATCTCCCCCTCCCCTTCGTATTCGAGGCGAATGACGCAGGGCACGTGACGCTCCACCACCAGGGAGGCGCGGGCCACGGCCATCAGCAGCGGGTAGTCGCGCTTGAGGCGGTCGGTGTCACGCAGCACCGAGACCTTGACGTCGGTGCCGGCGAACAGCTGCTCACAGTATTCGGCGAACTTGAGGGGTGCCATGCGCTCCGGCTCGGTGCCGCAGAGGTCGCGGCCGGCGCGGCGGCCCGCCTCTATGGCGGCGGCGGCGTCGATGTCCAAGCTCTCGGACAGCACGCCCACCAGGGCCACCGGCTCCACGGCTTCTTCGCCCAGGGCTTCGCGGGCTTCCAGAGGCTGCCAGAGGCCCTGGTAGAAGCCCAACAGGGCCACCAGTTCGGCCTGCTCGTAGCGCGCCTCGGCAGGGATGCCAGCTACCAGCAGCAGCGGCTTAGTGGCACCTGCGTCGCGGGCCAGGGCGGCGGCTTTCTTGCCGGCGTCGTAGAAACGGCGCACGTCGTCAAAGTCGCGCTTCAGAGAACCGGTGGCGGCGGCCACCAGGCGGCCACCGGGGGCGGCCTGGGTCGGGATCAGCAGGCAGCCGGAGGCCAGGCGCGCATCCAGGCGGCCGTAGTCAGCCAGGGCCTCGGCCAGGCTGCCCGGCAGCTCGGCGCCAGGGCCATGGATAAGGATAAGGGCGTCATACTGGCCGCTCTCGAGGGCGGCTTGGAAGTCGGTTTCACGTTGGGGTTTGGCAAAGGCCATGTCATTGTCCTGTTTAGGTAGGATGGGGTCATTCTAGGCCAGGGGCGCCTTGCCACCAAGTCGGCTGGCAGCCACCACTGGTCCGCTCAGCCTCAGTCGCCGTCCTCGAACGGCAGGGCCAGTTGGCAGGCCTGGCGCGGCGGCGCCAGCCCCACGAAGAGCCCAACCAGCCGCACGCCGCGGCCCTGGCCGCGCTGGTAAGCCCCTTCCAGCAGCACCTCGAAGAGGCCCTGCTCCAGGGCCGGGCTGATGTGCTCCATGGTGGTCTGGGTAAAGTCGGCGAACTTGAGTTTGACCCCCAGCTTGGCGATGGGCCTGTCCCCCAGGCGCCGCTCCAGCTCGGGCCTCAGCTCGGCGGCAAGGGCCCTCACCTCGGCCAGGCTCAAGAGATCCTTGGGCACTGTGGTCTCCACCCCCACCGACTTGCGCTCCCGGCTCAGCACCAGGGGCCGCTCGTCCCGGCCGAAGGCCCGCTCATAGAGGGCGGCGCCGAACTTGCCGGTCTGCTTGAGGAACCAGTCACGGTCACAGGCCTGGATGTCGGCGCAGCTCTTGAGGCCGAGGCTGGCCAGCTGCGCCTCTGTGGCGGGGCCGACGCCTGGGATCTTGCGAAGGGGCAATTCCCGCACGAAGTCCGCCACCTGTTCGGGACGGATCACGAAGAGGCCGTCCGGCTTGTTCTCTTCGGACGCTATCTTGGCCAGGAACTTGTTGGGAGCCACCCCGGCCGAGGCGGTCAGATCCAGCTCGCGGCGGATGTCGGCGCGGATGGCCTCGGCGATCAGCGAGGCCGAGCCGCGGCAATGGGGGCTGTCGGTGACGTCCAGGTAGGCTTCGTCCAGGGACAAAGGCTCGATAAGGTCGGTATAGCGGGCAAAGATGGCGCGGATCTGCTGGCTGACCGTCTTGTAGAGGGCCATGCGCCCCGGCAACAGCACCAGCTGCGGGCAGAGCTGCTGCGCCTTGTGGGTACTCATGGCCGAGCGCACCCCGTACTTGCGGGCCTCGTAGTTACAGGTGGCGATGACACCACGGCGCTCCGCCGCCCCCCCTATGGCCAGGGGCACAGTCTTGAGGGCCGGGTTGTCCCGCATCTCCACGGCAGCGAAGAAGCAGTCCATGTCCACATGAATGATCTTGCGCACCACAAACCTGTATGGATAACCAGTACAAGAGCCATTCTAGCGCCGCTGATGTGATCCGGGGAAGACTTGTATGGAAAGGTTCTGGAAATCGATTGCCTTTTCAGGCGCCATCAATAGACTTAGCGCCGTTTTCACTGAGGAGAGATCCATGCGCAAACTGCTTCTGGCCGGCCTGGTGGCCGCCCCGGCAATGGCCGGCCCCCTGCAATGGCAGGACAACAGCCTGAGCTACCTCTACGGGCAAAACTATAAGGTCACCCCCGGCACCCAGCAGACCCTGACCGTCGAGCACGCCTCCGGCTGGAACTTCGGCGATCTCTTCTTCTTTACCGACTTCACCCATTTCAACGGCACCAGCGGCGACAGCAACACCTATTACGGTGAATTCAGCCCCCGCTTCAGCGCCGGCAAGCTGCTGGGCAAGGACCTCGCCTTCGGCCCCGTCACCGACGTACTGCTGGCCACCACCTACGAGTTCGGCGAAGGCAACGTGGAAACCCTGCTGGCCGGCCCCGGCTTCGATCTCAAGCTGCCCGGTTTCGATTTCTTCCAACTGAACTTCTACCAGCGCATGCCCCGCAACGGCCGTGACGGCCACACCGTGCAGGTGACTCCGGTATGGAAGATGCGCTTCCCGGTGGGCGACAGCCAGGTCGTCTTCGACGGCTTCATGGACTGGGTCGTGAACAGCGACGGCGTCTACCACGCCAACCTGCACTTCAACCCCCAGCTCAAGTACGACCTGGGCCCGGCCCTTGGCCTGCACAAGGACAAGCTGTTCGTCGGTCTCGAGTACGATTACTGGAAGAACCGCTTCGGTATCAAGGACAGCCCGGCCTTCCGTACCAACCAGAACACCGCCAGCCTGCTGGTCAAATACCACTTCTGAAAAAGGGCCCACCAGGGCCCTTTTTTATCGGCACAGCCGCACCAGCCCCAGGCTCAGCCAGGGCAACAGCAGCCAGCTCAGCAGCAGCCACCAGCTCCCCTGGGGCGCCAACTCCAGCCAGAGCCCGGTCAGGGCCAAAAGCGCCATCACAAACAGCCAGGGTCTGTCCCCCTGCTCTCGCCGCCGGCATCCCTGGTGCAGCGGCAAAAGCCAGCAGCCCAGCAACAAAAAACGCAGTGCTATCCAAAACATAAGCCCTCCTTGGCCGGCCACAAGGCTACCCAAGTGCGGGGCTTTGCTCAATGCCTTGACCTTGAAGTAACTCCAGGGTTTAGCCTATAGACAGCAACCAAGGAGGAACCATGAGCCAAGCCGTACATCTTGCCTTGCTGGGGGTCAGTTGCGCCGGTTGTGTGCGCAGCATCGAAAAAGCCCTGGGCACTGTCGAAGGAGTCGAGAAGGCCAGCGTCAACCTGGCCGATCGCAGCGCCCATATCGAAGGCAGCGCCGAACCCCAGGCCATGATCGAGGCCATCCAGGCCGCCGGCTACGACGCCCGGCTGCTGAGCGGTGACGACGAGAGCGATCTCGACACCCAACAGGCCGCCGAAAACGCCCACCTCAAGAAACTCTGGTGGCAGAGCGCCGCCGGCCTGGCCCTGGGCGTACCGCTGATGGCCTGGGGCCTGCTCGGTGGCGAGATGATGGTCACTACTCCCGGCTCCCGCCTGGCCTGGGCGGCGGTGGCGCTGCTCTGCCTGGCTGTTATGGTGCTGGCCGGCGGCCACTTCTACCGTGGCGCCGCCAAGGCCCTCGGCCACCACCAGGCCAACATGGACAGCCTCATCGCCCTGGGCACCGGCGCCGCCTGGCTCTATTCGGTGGCGGTGCTGGCCTTCCCCGCCCTCTTCCCCGCCAATGCCCGCCATCTCTATTTCGAGGCCGGCGTCATGATCATCGGCCTCATCAACCTGGGCCAGGCCCTGGAAGTGCGGGCCAGGGGCAAGACCTCCCTGGCGCTGCGCCGGCTGCTGGACCTCAAGCCCAAGACGGCCAGGGTGCTGAGGAAGGGCAAGGAGTGGGACATACCGGCAGCGGCGGTGCTGCTGGACGATCAGATCCGGGTCCGTCCCGGCGAGACCTTGGCGGTGGACGGCAAGGTATTGGAAGGCACAGGCCTCGTCGACGAGAGCATGCTCACCGGCGAGCCTGTCCCCGTAGCCAAGGCCGAGGGTGACAAGCTGCACGCCGGTACCTTGCTGCAACAGGGCAGCCTCATCTTCGAAGCCACAGGCGTGGGCAAGGACACGGCCCTGGCCCGCATCATAGCCCAGGTGAAAAAGGCCCAGGGCTCCAAGCCCCCCATAGGCCGGCTGGCCGACAACATCGCCGCCGTCTTCGTGCCGGCCGTGATGGTAGTCGCCTTGGTGGCGGCCCTCGTCTGGTACAACCTGGGGCCGGCCCCGGCCGTCAGCCACATGCTGGTGGTGGCCACCTCGGTGCTGATCATCGCCTGCCCCTGCGCCCTGGGCCTGGCCACCCCCATCTCCATCATGGTGGGGGTGGGCAAGGCTGCCGAGGCAGGGGTGCTGATCCGTAGCGGTAGCGCCCTGCAAAAGCTCTGCGAAGTGGACACCCTGGTGCTGGACAAGACCGGCACCCTGACCCAGGGCAAGCCCAAGGTAGTGGACGCCAAGTTGCTGTTGGAAGGGGAGATCAAGGCCTGGGTCAAGGCCCTGGAACAGGGCTCTGAGCACCCCTTGGCGGCCGCTTTGCTGGACTGGGCAGGTAGCTCCGCCCCCGCCCCCATCACCGGCTTCGACACCCTCGCCGGCCACGGCGTCAAGGCGATGCTGGACGGCGAGCCCCTGCTGCTGGGCAACCAGCGGCTGATGGCGGAGCAAGGCATAGACCTGGCCGCCGTAGAGACCGACAGCGAAGCCCTGATGGCCAAGGGCGCCACCCCAGTTTACCTCGCCAAGGGCGGGCAGCTGGCCGCCCTCTTCGCCCTGGCCGACCCCCTCAAGCCCGACAGCGCCGCCGCCGTGGCCGCCCTCAAGAAGCAGGGGCTGCGCCTGGTGCTGCTGTCCGGCGATCGCCAGCAAACGGTCCAGGCCCTGGCCGACGAACTGGGCATAGCCGAGGTCATCGCCGAGGTGCTGCCGGAGCAGAAGGCCGAGGTGATCCGCCGCCTCCAGTCCCAGGGCCGCCAGGTGGCCATGGTGGGAGACGGCATCAACGACGCCCCGGCCCTGGCCGCCGCCGACGTCGGCCTCGCCATGGGTGGCGGCACCGACGTGGCCATGGAGGCGGCCGACCTGACCCTGATGCGCGGCTCCCTGGCCGTCGTCGAGGACGCCATGGCCCTGTCCAGGGCCACCATCGCCAACATCAAGCAGAACCTGGCCGGCGCCTTCCTCTACAACAGCCTCGGCATTCCGGTGGCGGCCGGGGTCCTCTACCCCTTCACCGGCTGGCTGCTGAGCCCCATCATCGCCGGCCTGGCCATGGCCCTGTCCTCGGTAACCGTGGTCAGCAACGCCAACCGGCTGCGCTTCTTCAAGCCAGGAGGCAAGGCATGAGCGTGGATTTCCTGGAGCTAGGCCGCCAGCTCAGGACCCCCAGCGGCGCCTTTGGGCTCAAGGTGGCCGAGGTCATGAACGAGAACAACGCCACCCACATCGGCTATTGCCTGGAGGCCCTGGCCCTGGCCGGCGGCGAATCCTTGCTGGAAGTGGGGCCGGGCAACGGCCGCCATGTGCCGGCCCTGCTGCAAGGCCGCCCCCAGGCCCGCTACCTGGGGCTGGACCTGTCCCCAGACATGGTGGCGGCGGCCCGCGCCCTCTTGGTGCCCGGCGCCGACTTTCGCCAGGGGAACCTACTGGACTTCGACGCCGAGACTCCCTTCGACAAGGCCCTGGCCGTCAACGTCGCCTACTTCTGGCAGCCCTTGGCACCGGCCCTGGCGCGGCTGCACCAAACTTTGAAAGTGGGCGGCACCCTGGTGCTGGGGGTGCGCTCCAAGCGGGTCATGGCCGGCCTGCCCCAGTTTGCCAAGGGCTTCAACTTCTTCGAAGGCCCCGAGCTGGCCAAGGCCCTGGAGGACGCCGGCTTCGGCTCGGTGCGCTGGCAGCGCCGGCCCGAGCCCAGCCTGATGGTGCTGGGCCAGTCGATGGAATTGGAAAGCCTTATCTTCACCGCCATTAAGGAGGACGCATGTTAGTCAATCTGCTGGGCCTGGTGCTGATCGCCCTGGTGATCTACTGGTTCTGGCCCCGCCACCCCAAGGCCACCAAGGCCACCAAGGCCAGCGGCGAGCAGACCATAGTGGTGGACGGCGGCGTCTACGAGCCCGAAAGGCCGGTGCGCCCCGCCGGCCAGCCGATCCGCCTGACCTTCCTGCGCCAGGATCCTTCCCCCTGCGCCCAATGGGTGCAGTTCGAGGGTCTCGACGTCGCCGCCGAGCTGCCGGTGGACAAGGCCTTCACCTTGGAACTGCCGCCCCTGGCGCCGGGAGAATACCCCTTCCACTGCCAGATGAAGATGTACCGCGGCACCCTGGTCGTAAATTAGCCAAAGGCGAAATAAAAAAGCAAAAAGTTCGGCCTGCTCTCCCGCAGGCCGACGAGCCCCCGCTAGATTGTTAATCGTATGTTTTACGCCAGTGAAAAATACCCATAACAAAACGAGCGATCATTCAGGGGGACACCATGTCATATCGGCTTTCCAGCCTGGCCTTGGCCAGCCTCGGCATACTGCTGAACCCACAGGCCCTGGCCGAGGGGAACAAGGACAAGAAAAACGCCGACCAGGACGTTGAACACATCGTCACCGTCGGCTCGCGCTTCTCCACCCGCACCGCCACCGAGACACCGGCCCCCGTGGATCTGCTTTCCGCGGATGACCTCAAGAAAACCGGCGCCACCGAACTGGGCAAGGCCTTGCAGGCCCTGGCCCCCAGCTTCAACTTCTCCTCCACCACCGTCTCCGACGGCTCCGACATCATCCGCCCGGCCACCTTGCGCGGCCTGGGGCCTGACCAGGTACTGGTGCTGGTCAACGGCAAGCGCCGCCACCAGCAGGCCCTGGTCAACGTCCAGGAGACCATCGGCAAGGGCAGCGCCGGTTATGACATCAACGCCATTCCCATGAGCGCCGTCTCCCGCATCGAGATACTGCGCGACGGCGCCGCCGCCCAGTACGGCTCAGACGCTATCGCCGGCGTCATCAACATAGTGCTCAAGGACGGCGTGGACCGCACCGAAGTGGGCCTGGAGACGGGCCAGACCTACAAGGGCGACGGCGAGACCCAGGTGGCCTCGGTCAACCACGGCATCGACATCGGCGGCAAGGGCTTTATCAACCTCACCGCCGAGTACCGCCACAGGGGCGACACCAACCGCGCCTCCCCCGCCACCTTGGAGTCCACCGGCGGCGAGCTGATCGGCAAGTGGTGGGACGAGAACAACCAGCCGGTGACAAGGCTTCGCATCGGCGACGCCGACAGCAAGAACAAGTACCTATGGGCCAACGCCGGCTACAACCTGGGCCAGGATCTCGACTTCTACGCCTTCGGCGGCTGGTCCAAGCGTGAAGGCCAGAGCTATGGCTTCTACCGCGGTGTGGGCCACCCCCGCGTCATCCCCGAGCTCTATCCCCAGGGCTTCCTGCCCCAGCTCAACACCGAGGTGACGGACGCCTCCCTGG
The DNA here is from genome assembly GCF_030450055.1 of Gallaecimonas kandeliae. Lineage (NCBI taxonomy): Bacteria > Pseudomonadati > Pseudomonadota > Gammaproteobacteria > Enterobacterales > Gallaecimonadaceae > Gallaecimonas > Gallaecimonas kandeliae. The sequence goes on along the minus strand of NZ_CP118480.1, from coordinate 757,302 downwards.
CCGTCGGCATCAAGGGCGGTATCGGCACCGAGTGGACCTGGGACACCTCCCTGGTGCGCGGCCAGTCCCAGTTCCGCTTCAACTCCGCCAATTCCGCCAACGTCTCCTGGTACTACGAGCCCAAGCAAGGCGGCGGCATCTATGGTGAGACCCCCACCAGCGCCTTCGACGGCGAGCTCAAGTTCACCCAGACCACCTTCAACCTGGATCTGGCCGGCCCCGTCGACATCGGCGCCACCAACCCGCTGATGCTGGCCATGGGCCTGGAGGCCAGGCGCGACAACTACCAGATCAAGAAAGGGGATCTCTGGTCCTACGCTTACGGCCGTACCGACGATGGCAGCATCGATATCGTCAACACCGACGTCGGCGGCACAGCCGATCCCGGTATTCAGGGCTTCCCCGGCTTCAAGCCCAGCACCGAAGTGGACGCCAACCGCGACAGTTACGGCCTCTACCTGGACAGCCAGTACGACGTCAACGACGACTGGCTGGTGGCCGGCGCCCTGCGCTTCGAGCATTACGACATCGCCGGCGACAACCTCACCTACAAGCTGTCCAGCCGCTACGCCATCAACGACAAGCTGTCGCTGCGCGGCACCCTATCCAGCGGCTTCCGCGCCCCAGGCGTGCAGCAGATCTACTACAGCCAGGTGCTCACCAATCTGGTCAACGGCACCCTGGTGGAAACCGGCACCGTCGCCAACAATTCCCAGCTGGCCCGTGACTTCGGCATAGACCAGCTCAAGGAAGAGACCTCCAAGGATCTCAGCCTGGGCCTGGTGGCCAGCCCCCTGGACGGCCTCAACATCACCCTCGATGCTTACCGCATCAAGATCAACGACCGCATAGTGCTGTCCGAGGCCATCAGCGGCGGCAGCGCCGCCATCAACCAGCTGCTGGCCGACAACCGCCTGGGGGCCGCCCAGTTCTTCACCAACGCCATCGACACCACCACCAAGGGAGTGGATCTGGTCACCGACTACAGCAAGGACCTGGACGGGGGTGACCGCTGGAACCTCAACCTGGCCCTGAGCTGGGTGGACACCAGCGTCGGCGCCGTCCACTCCACCTCCTCGCTGATCCCAGCCGACCAGCTCTACTCCGACACCCAGAAACTGCGGATCGAGAAGGGCCAGCCCAGCAAGACGGCGACCATCACCAACAACTACAGCCACGACGACTGGGACTTCAACCTGGCTTTCCACTACTACGGCCCCGTGTCGGGCTCGGCCTTTACCGGCATCAAGAAGACCTGGGGCGGCAAGTGGCTCACCGATCTCTATATCCGCTACCACTTCACCAACGACCTGTCGCTGACCGTCGGCGCCAACAACCTCTTCGACCAGTACCCGGACAAATGGGGTGAGGAAGGGGGCGTCTTCGCCGAGGCCGGCTTCCAGTACGGCTGGGAAACCCTGCCCTTCGGCATCAACGGCGGTTACTACTACGGCCGCCTCAACTGGACCTTCTAAGGCAAAAGCCCGGCAAGCGCCGGGCTTTTTCTTGCAAGACGTTAAACCGGCCAGCGCTTTTGGCAACAAAGCGCAAATCTTGGCCTATGCTCTTGAATGCACAATCTTTTGCCGACCCAACAAGCAGCCAGGGCCGGTACCACACCAAGAGGAAAACCCGATGAAGATGCGTTATTCCCTGATAGCCCTGGCCCTGCTGGCGGCTCCCGCTGTCATGGCCAAAGGCTGGTCCTTCAAGGACTACGACAAGGACGGCAACGGCATGATCAGCCAAGCCGAGTACGACGCCATGCAACAGATGCACATGGCCGGCAAGGACAAGGAAGGCAAGATGAAGCAGGGTTGGATGATGCCCAGCTTCCAGGAGATGGACAAAAACGGCGACGGCAACCTCAGCAAGGAAGAGTTCGCTGCCGGCCGCAAGATGATGCACGACCAGAAGGCCAAGGATAAGGGCAAGATGAAGGGCGATATGAAGGACAAGGGCCAGATGATGGAAAAAGGCCAGATGTCCGGCGGCATGATGGAGAAGGACAAGATGCATGAGCGCATGCAGGACAAGGACAAGACGATGGAAAAAGGCCAGATGTCCGGCGGCATGATGGAGAAGGACAAGATGCATGAGCGCATGCAGGACAAGGACAAGGACAAGATGATGAAGGGCAAGCGCGGCATGCCCTCCTTCGCCGCCTTCGACAAGGACGGCAACGGCATGATCTCCCGTGACGAGTTCAACATGGCCCACGCCAGCAAGAAAAAGGTGAGCGAAGACAAGGCCAAGATGATGGAGAAGCAGCAGGACGAGCGCTTCAAGGCCATGGACAGCAACGGCGACGGCCAGATCTCCAAGGAAGAGTTCGAGGCCTACCACGCCCAGAAGGGCAAGAAGTGGTGAGCGGCCCCTTTCACCAAAAGCCCCGGCAACTGCCGGGGCTTTTTCTTGGGCAAAGCTCTGGGCCTGTGACTAGCGCCGTACTATATCGCCGCGGAAATAGATCTCCAGGCGCAGCTTGATCTCCCAACTGGGGTCGAAGTTGACCTCCCTCGGGAAATGCAGAGAGGGCGCCACGTCCACATAGAGGAAGCCGTGATGGATGTTGCGCCGGTACAGCGCCTCCAGGTAGTAGTCGTCGATCTGCGGGTTGTGGGCCCCCTCTCCCAGCAGCACGGCCGAGTAGCGCATGGCGCTGCGCCTGCCCAGCAGCTGGTTGTATTCGGCCCTTTGGTAGAACTCCAGCCGGTCGTAGTCCTCCTGCCACTGGAACTGGGTCACGAAACGCAGGAAGCGCTTGTCGTTCAGGGGCCGGCCCAGGTCCCACAGGGTCCGCGCCGAGTAGCCCTTGGAATTGAACCAGGACAGGCGGTTGTCCACCTCCAAGGTCCAGGGAGAGTTGCCCAGTTGCCAGAGCCGCTCGTTGGTGAAACGCACATAGGGGTCTACAGGCAGGTGCAGTTTGATACCGCCGGACAGCCGGTTCTCCCAGCCCATCGTCTTGTCGTTGGCGCCCTTGCCCTCCAGGCCGATAACGGCCCCCTTGGCGCCGTCGAAGCGGCCGGTGCGAAAGTCCTGGGCTGCCTGCTGTTCCAGGGTGCCCAGGCCCTCTTCGGGATCACTCTCGATGATCAGCTTGAGCCTTTCCTGGGTGGTGGGCAGTTGCAGCTTGTAGCGGATCCCCAGGTCGTTCTCGTCGGAGCGGTGCTGGCGTAGCACCAATTCCTCGCTGAGCCGCAGGTAGGAATGGTTCTCCACCTTGAGGTAATCGTCCGAGCCGAAGTAGCTGTCGATATTGCGGGATACGTCATTCACCCAGCCTGAGACCGTGTCGACCACAGGGGTGATCTTGTCGATGGCCCAGGGCGGCAGGTCCGAGTCCTTGTCACCCTGGTCGTCCGTCCCCCCCTCCGCCAGGGCCGGCGCCGCCAGCAGCAGTATGAGCCACAACAACCAACGCTTGAGGGATGGGGACATGGCGAGGCTCACGATAAGTGTCTGATTACCAGATTATTGCACCTGTCTGGCGCCCTGGCCTGATTGGGATCACATTGGTGGCGGATATTTTTGCCGAGGGGCCTGCGAGGCCAGTAACGGCCTATTCCCTTAGTTTTCCCTAATGCTTTGCCTCTTGAGATCAGGGCTTATGGTGGGTAGCAGTTTGACTGCTAGTGGGTAAGCCTTGAGGCTAAAGCACTGCTTTGACGCAGGCGAACGCGAACAGCCGGTTCCCGCACCGGCGGGCGGGTTCCTTTCTTGCTTGGCCAAAGAAAGGAACCGAAAGAAGGCCACCCCAGCGTTACGCTCGATCCGTGCTGTAAGCCGCTTACCGGGTACCAGCTCGTACGCGTGTCCCGACACGTACTCGCCTGTTTCGCCATCCTTGGCTCAACTGCCCTCTCGCGACTTCCATCCCGGCGCTTCACTTAAAGGGGCCCCAAGAGCAAGCCCCCGACAAGTTCGGCTGGTTGTGAAAAGGTCGCCGACGCCGTTCAGAGTTTCGGAAGGGCATAGAGCGTATCTATCGGTTCCGGTCATTCGGGAGCTTTGTGACAGCCAGCAGTGCCTGCTTTGTCCGATCTGACCAGTTATAAGAGACTGCCCCCGTTACCCCGAATGCGGCTTTTGCTTCCCCGACGCTCATGTCACACCAACTCAAGCTTGTATCCCACCCCATATACAGACTGGATCGGATTCATGTCTTCGGGCAGGTGCTTGCTTATCTTCTTGCGCAGATTCTTGATATGCGTATCGATGGCCCGGTCGCCGACGTCTCGGCCGGCTTCATGCACGGCGCCGAGCAGTTCATCCCGGGAATAGACGCGGCCCGGTGAGCGGGCCAGGTGATGCAGCAGACGGAATTCAAGCGGCGTGAGATCCAGTTCCTGGCCGTTCACCGAGGCGCGGTAGCGTTCGCCGTCGATCTGCAGTGCCTTGTTCTGCGCATCAAAGCCGTCCGGCAAGGTTCGGCGCAGCACGGCTTTGACGCGGGCAACCACTTCACGCGGGCGGACCGGTTTGCAGATGTAGTCGTCGGCACCGATCTCCAACCCCAGCAGGCGGTCAATCTCTTCCACCCGTGCGGTGATCATGATGATGGGCACAGTGGAGAACGCACGCACCTTGCGGCAGAGGGTGAGGCCGTCAACGCCGGGCAACATCAGGTCGAGTAAGACCATCTGCGGCGGCCGTTCGCGGATGGCCTCGACGACGCCATCGCCGCTGTGGCGCATTTCCACTTCGCAGCCTTCGTGCACCAGGTAATCGCGCAGCAGTTCGGCCAGTTCGACTTCGTCCTCGACCAGTAGCACGCGCACAGTGTCGAGCCGCTTCATGACAGTACTCCCGCATGCCGGTGTAGGGGTAAGGTGAGCCGGATCTCGAGGCCGCCCTCCATGGCGCGAACCGCTTCGACGCTGCCGCCCTGGGCTTCCGTGAAGGCCTTGACCAGCGACAGGCCCAGGCCGGCGCCGCCGGATTTGCGGCTTCTCGACGCCTCGGCACGGTAGAAGCGGTCAAACAGCATGTCTTTGATCTGGTCATCGACGCCGGGACCGTCGTCGCTGACGACAAGACGTGCCTGCCGGCTGGTGGTGGTCAGGGAAATATTCACACTGCAGCCGGCAGGACAGTAGCGAAGGCAATTACCGAGCAGGTTGTCCAGGGTCTGGCGCAGGCGTTTTTCATCACCGAGCACCATGACCTTGTCTTCGAGATTGACCTGCAGCGCCAGCGCTTTTTCCCGGAATTGTTCGCGGCTGGCCTCAATCGATTCGAACACTGTATCTGTCCAGTTGACCGGTTCGCTGCCGCAATGCAAGGCGCCGGCGTCGGCCAGGGTGAGTTGGTAAAGATCGTCGACTAGGCCGTTGAGGTGCTCCATGGAGCGCGACAGTTTTTCAAACTGGGCGTCATCACGTGGCCGTATCCCTTCGCGCATGGCTTCCGCCTGGGCCAGTAGCATGGCCAGTGGCGTGCGCAGCTCGTGTGACACGCTGGCCATACCCTCACGGCGGAGCTGTTCGCGTTGTGATAATTGCTGCTGCTGGACACTGACGATGCGCATGAAAATGGCGGAGAAAAGGCTGACCGCGATCAGCGTCACGGTAAAGCGAATGGCGAGGCCGGGCTCGATCAGCAGCCAGGCACTGGGGAGCATGGCACATAGCAGGATCAGGTTGGCGCCCCACGCCTGGCGTTCACTCAGCATGAAGTAAAAAGCCAATACGGCCGGATAACACCAGAAGGCGGCGACCAGCCCCTGGCGCAGAAAGGCGGTAACAAAAAACGCCACTATGGCAGGGATCAGTACGAACAGGGTGATCGCCGGGTAATGACGTCCGCGCCCGGCAGTCCAGGCGTTGATGCCAAGGATCACACCAATCACCACCGAGAGCACACCGACCAGGGTTCGCCCCTGAACGAAATTGTTTACCGCAAAGGGCGTGATCAGGACGATGGTGGCAATGGCCAGAGCCTGGGTCGCTTTCGTCTGAACTGACGAAATGCTTTGCCCGGACAGTATTGTCTGCCGGACCGGGCCGTCAGTGACTGCGGGGTGGGGCCTGGCCTGTGAGTCGGGGGAGCGCATAGTGGTTTGTTCTGTCATGTCTGGCCGCGCCTGCCTGGCCGGGGCCGCCAATGCCGGCCCTCTCCCTGTCCGGCGATTCAATATGGAATATACCAACAAGGGGGCCAAGGATGACATCGGGATAACGTCGAGGACGCCATGCCATCGGCACCCACCATGAAGGTTCCCTTCGGCATTGGCGCGGGCCGCAACACCTTGCTGGTAGCGAAAATCGCTCAACATCCCGTGCTGGTGTTCGGCTCGAAGTAAAGCGGCAAACACGATTTCGATGACCCCGCCCGCCCTTGTAGTGGATGCCACCCACTACAAGGGCCAGGCCGATACCCCATCGATGGCGACGCTGGGGGCGGCGAAGGTATCGCACGATTGCTGGTTGCTCAGGGCGTAGTACACCAGCGGCGCCTCCGCATAACCCAGAGAGCCGACCAGCGTCTTCGCCGTATCACTGAGCTGAACTCCCCAAATTTCCAGCCACGCCGACAGATCCCGGTTCTCGACTTTCGACAGCATGATCAGCAGCAGGTCGTTGTCGGAAAGGGCGGCGGCATCGCTGCGTGACAGGGTGCCGAACCCCAGTGCCGCAGCCTTTTCTGCCCACAGCGCATCAGAGGTGACGGCGCCGTCGTATTCACGCTCGACGATCTGCCATTCCGGCAGCATGTCCCAACCATCCGCCAGGGTGCCTTCGTTCTGTGCCATGGCCATCAGCTGCTGGAACACCATCAGGCCATGCACGTCATTGGACTGGATATCCGCGCGCATGGTGGCACCGGGGTCGGCGTCGCCGCGGCTGGCCTGGACCAGATTGAACAGGCCCTGGTAGTCGTAGGAGTAGCAACCATAGACGGCGCCCACGCCGCTGTCCCGGGTGCGGTACTCGGTGTAGTTGCCGTACAGATCCGTGGTGGCGTGCAGGTACGACCCGGCGAAGCGGCGCTCCGGTTCAATCGAATGCCCCAGCTCATGAATATCGGTGGTGACGCCGTAGGGGTCGAATGAGGCATCAAGGTCGATGAGAGGGCCGCCACAGGCGGAACTGCACGCGGCCTGATCGGCGTTCAGGTGCTGCACCCGGTCGAAAGGTGTCACCGTCAGGCCGTTGTTGCCGGCAAAGGTCTGTACCTCGGCGATGGTGCCGATGCGCTCGTCCTGGTAGCCGGCCAGCATCAGCGGGTAGTACAGGTAGCTGTTGACGATCCTGTCGTACAGGGTATCCGGGTCGCCGGTCCAGGGTTTACCCAGGGTGACCTGCATGTAATTGGTCGGCGTATGCAGTTCGAAATCCGGGGTCACGAATTCGGCCCAGTCGTACTGATCTGCGGCCAGGGCGGCGAGGAAGGTGGCGGTATCGGCCGGGCCGCTCCAGAAGGGATGGTGGCCAATATGGCTGAACGTCAGGGCCACCGGCTGGTCGTTGCTGTCGAACGAGACTTCTACCGGACCGCCGTAGGGGGACGTGATGCGAATGGTTTCGCCGGGATCGATCTCGATCCACGGAGACTGCAGGTACTTGGGACGGTTGTAGCCGCGCTTGCCGGCGCGATCAAGGGTGGCGAATTCGCGCACGGCGAGGGAGCGCACCGAGTTGATACCGATTTTCACCGTCACCGGGGCGGCGTCGTGGCGGGTGATCTCCAGGGTTTGCCCGGGCAGGGCGTAGACGCCGGCTGCGCGGAACGGCTTGCGGCTGCTGATATTGACGTCGGCGCTGCTGGGCGTGATGGCGCTGAAGTCCGAGCGGCTGAAGTTGCCGAGGTCGGGCTGGGCGGGGTTGATGTCACGGTAGACATGCACCAGATGGTCGGCGAACTCGGCACGCAGGAAGTCGTGCTGGTTGCCGATCGATACCGGCAGGCTGATGGTCGAGCGGATATGGTCGGCCAGCAACAGCACCAGCTTCTGGTAGCGCGGTGCGTCGGCATGGGCGAACAGGTCGTATTTGGCGGTATCGTAGCCGTCGAAAATCGTTTTCAACCAGCTGACAGTGTTGCCGAATTCGCTGCGGTAAGTGGCATCGGTACAGCTGTTGCCGTCGCGGCCAATGCCGTAGCAGGCCGAGACCAGATCGAAGCTGAAGGTGTCATTCTCGAGGTTTTTCACCAGCGTCTTGACCGCCAGTTCGTTGGCGCCATAGCCGCTGCTGGCAACGCCGGTGTCGATGGCGTCGTACAGCGCCTGCACATAGACGCTTTCGTCCGTTTCGAAGCGGTGATCCCCGGTCAGGACGGCCTCTTCGAGAGCATTGGTGGCGGTGACGATGCTGTACTTGGTGGTGACGGTATTGGTGCCGTCACTGACGGTGAAGCTGATATCGGTGTAGACGCCCTGGTCGGCTGCGGTGGGCGTGCCGGAGAACTGGCCGCTGGCGGTGTCGAAAGCGAGCCAGCCGGGCAGGTTGGCGGCGGAAAAGGTCAGCGCATCCCCTTCCGGGTCGACCACGGTCGGTGTGAAGGTGAAGAGGGAGTCGGCCTGGGCAAACGCCGGCGTGCCTGTGATGGTTGGCGGAAGGTTCGTGCTGCCGCCGGAGCCGCCTGTGGAGCCGCCGCCTGAACCTGTCCCGGTACTGCCCCCGGAAGGGTCGGAGGCCGTCGGGGCCGTTTGGCCGGAGCCCCCGCCACCGCATGCCGTCAGGAGCAAGACAAGAACCAGAATAAACCCGTTACGACCCTTCATGGCAGATACCGCTCGTTATTGTTGTGGCGAGACTGTAGCGGTTTGGCACCGCTATTCACCAGGCAGGATGGCAGATAAATGTGAGGGAAATATGAGCCTCGGTGAGTCGACGCATCTGCTGTACCGCTGCGGTCGACGGCAGCAAGCTGAAGCCTTCCTCTATGGACTAGTCAGGGTAAGAGCGTGAAGAATAGGCCCGTGAACCGTTTTAAGCTGAGGACCGCCAGGGAGGGGTAAAACTCGAAGCGGAAGCACTGCTTTCGCGCAGTTTTACGCGACAAAATCGTCTGGAACGGTTGGGGCCGCCGAGGCTTGAACATCGGAGCTTGCGACGATGGCCCGTAGGGTGAAGACCATGGAAGGTCTGAGTATCACCGGATGGCCGAGCCGGAAGGCCCACCAGGGATGGGTCATAAGTCGGGATCTGTTGAGGAACTTGTCCAGGGAGTCAGACAACAAGGACTGTTAGGGAGTGGAGGCCCGTCATCTCAAGGGCGGTAGCGTGTCTTGATGGTGCCTGCGGCACGGCTTTTTGTTTGCGGGGGGCGCCCCGCTGGCGCGGTACTTTTGCGGCAAAAGTACCCAAAACCCGGCCCCACGCTGCGCTTGTTCTTCGCCTCTGGTCGCTTGCCGCTGACCGCTGCATACGCGGGTCCAACCACGTATTCCGCTCGCTCGGCGTCCCTAGTTACTCGGACCTTCCTGGTCCTCGCCCTAACGGGCCATCGTCGCAGGTTCCGATGTTCAAATTTGCTCCCGGCAAATTTGTCGCGCCAGCTCACGCTCCCGGCGCCTCAGCGCTGCGCTTAACGGGGCGAAAGCGCCATCACCATTGGCTTAAGCTTCTGGCCTGAGGTCCCGCAACTCCGTTCGTGCTTCTGCACAACGCAAGGAAGAAACAAGAGCCCAGTACAGCTAACCGAGCTGGCAGGTGAGACCCCGGAGCCCCTTTTAAGTGGAGCGCCTTACCGCCGGGAGTGAAAGGCCAGCCGAGACAGGACGGCAGGGGGCCGCCCAGGTGCAGGCGAATACGTGCCGGGAGCGCGTATGAGCCGGTGGCCTCCGAGCGACCAGAGGTAAGGACATCGCGTAACGCCAGGGGCGGTGCCTTTGGATGGGCAGCCCCGCTGACTTTGTGCGAAAACAAAGTATCCCGCCCGCCGGGGCGGGACCCGGCAAGCAATAAGCCATGCCGCATGGCATATCATCCGCCCTTTTGGCTAAGTCAAGACGGCTTGCCACGGTTGGCCGTTGGACAGCGGCCAGCTCCCTTCAGGTTTTATGGATGGGCATACAGTATGAACGGCATTGTAGGCAGGCGGATGCGTACTATCCTTCCCGACCAATGCGCGTTTTCACACCTCCAACCAGTAGCAAGTGGTTCATGCGGCGGGTTTTATCGTGATCCGATGAGTAGATAGTCGAGCCGGGGATGGAATGATAACGCGCATGCTCGTTTTCATCCTTGGACATATTATGACAATAGAGAAATGTAATGGGAGATCAGTACCTTGCTTGAAGTTTATGGTGCTGGTCTAATGAGACAAAGCGAGCATGCGCACTATTACACTGTTATAAGCCAGAAGCATGAATGCAGCCCACCTTATCGAACTGAGCCACTCTGAAAGCTTTCTTAGCAATGCGCTTGCTCAGTCGCTACGAGTCAGTGTCGATATTTTGGAATTCAGAACCGCAGACGAGGGTCTGTGCTCGGTAAACTTATTTGCCTGCAGCAAAAATGAAGTTCCAAATGAGGCCGTAGCATTTTTTACACTCTTAAATCATGCGCTTCATTTCTATGAGGAATGGCCCATGAACGAGACAAGCGCTAGTGACCTTAAGTTAATAGCCAACAAGTGGCTTACACCAGAAGTCCAAAAAGCCCAAGACACGTCACATAGCGATGCATTAATTCAAATTGAAGACATAACATCTTCAATCCATTCTCGCATCAAAGAAAAAATCAACTCTAGCCGAATGTACAACCCTGATCGCTGGGGAGTATTTTTAAATGGAGAGAAGTTATCAGCCCCTCATGAGGCCTGGACGCCCTTGCCGAACTGTAATGTCATTGCTTTGGCAAACGAGTGGAACGAGATGGAGTTTTTGTACGAAGCTTCAAACCACTTCATTCTGTTCTCATGGGGCACAGGTGCATAATGGCTCATAACAATTGGTTCAAGCCGTTCGTGGACCTCACCCGCTTTAACGGACACGCATCGCTAACTCACTGAGAGGAAGTCGATGCCCGCTTACAAGACCGGAAAACGGACCCCGCAGTACAGCCTTGAGTTCAAGGTCAAGGCCGTGCTGTGGAGCCATGAGTCCCATCGCAGTGTCAAGGACGTGGCCGAGGCGCTGGACATTCACCCCTTCATGTTGTCTCGTTGGCGCAAGGAATTTCGTGAAGGTAAGTACGGCATGGCCAACAAGACGTCCAAGCCCGAGGGCAAGCTCAAAGAGCAGGATGAAGTCAAACAGCTCAAGAAGCGCATTGCCGAACTGGAGATGGAGAACGACATCCTAAAAAAGTGGCAACGTTTCCAGGCGGAGGAACGGCGCAACGGTATCGCTTCATCCAGCGGCACCAAGGGCCAATCCCGGTAAAGGCACTGTGCGCCAGGCTGAAGGTGTCGCGCAGCGGCTACTACGACTGGCTCAAACGCCAACCGAGCCAACGCCAGCAGCAGGACCAGGCCTTACTGGTCGATGTCCGCCGCCTGTTTGCGCAGGCCAAGTCACGCTATGGCAGCCCTAAAATCCATCGCGCCCTGCGCCTGGAAGGCATCCGAGTTGGCGTAAAACGGGTGGCGAGGTTGATGCGTGAAGCTGGCCTCAAGGCCCGTGTTGAACGGGTTTACCGGCGCATGAATAAGCGCCGTGCCGAGCTGAAAGTGCTGCCCAATCATCGTCTGGACATGGCCAAGCCAAGTGGCGCCAACCAGCAATGGTCCAGCGACGTCACCTACATCCGCTTTGGCCGTCGGCATGTGTTTCTGGCCGTAATAGTGGACCTGTGGTCACGGAAAATCGTCGGCTGGGCACTGCATGAAACCCTCAATGCCGAACTGACCACGGTGGCGCTCTACAAAGCGCTAAAGCATCGCAAGCCCAAGCCAGGGCTGATACTGCACACAGACCGGGGTGTGGAGTTCCGGGCCAAAGCCATGCAGAAATGGCTGACGAAATACGGCATACGCCACAGCATGAATCGCCCAGGGCAATGTACGGATAATGCGGAAGTGGAGTCGTTCTTCAAGACGCTAAAAGCCGAACTGATCCACGACAGCCACTTCGGTACTGTCGATTCACTGCGCCAGCAGGTTGGCCATTACATCCAGCATTTTTACAACAAGGTGCGGCTGCACAGTAGCCTCGATTACGTATCGCCGATACAGTACGAGCAAGCCGCTTAACAACAACGCGTGTCCGATTTATCGGGTGAACATCACGCGGTAACGCGCCGCTGCTTTGGGCGCTATGTGAACGGTATGAAATTCAGACACAGAAAAGTTGAAGCAAATAATTGTGACTTTTTGTCCTTAGTGCAAGAGTTGAATTATTCTCTTAACCAGATAACCAGTGATTCTGGTGAAAGTTCGTTTTCATCTGAGACTTTTGACTCTTCTTTAGACGGTTGTATTGTGGTTTATTCAAATCGGATCCCTGTAGCATGCGGGATATTTAGATATCACGCTAATGAGGTTTGCGAATTGAAGCGCATGTATTCAAATTTACCCGGCGCAGGAACATACCTTATAAAACAACTTGAACTGTATGCGATTACAAAAGGGTACCGAAAAGCAGTGTTATCTACGCGTAGAGTTAACTCAAAAGCAGTACGTTTTTACGAGCGCCATTCTTACTTAGAATCCGAGGCGTATGGTAAGTACCTTGGTGTGGAAAGGTCAATTTGCTTTAGCAAGGTGTTAACCACATAACAAGGCCGGTCCGTCTCACCCACGATGTGGGCTGCCGCTGCTGGCGGCGTTATGTCTTAAGGTAATATTTTGAAAGCCGGTATTATCATAAGCTTGGATCAGGTCCCAGCAGCCAAAGGATTCGCGTTGGTTTTGGTGTTTAAGGTGCTTTGCGCGTTGCGTGCCTGCCCCCTTGAGGTGGCGTTAGGTGTAGCCAAGCCTTGCAGTCACTTGGTTGATCACGCCAGGAATTGCCTCATAAGCTATTTCCAGGGATCGTTCATGCCGAGCATCACCGAACTCTTGATATTCGACTCTGACTTCGTACATCTCATCTACTCCAAGGTACTTGCTCACCGTCCGAAGATGGGGGCCAAGATGATTCATATCTTGTCTTGTTTCATTTTCTCCGAAGCCAAATTCGCCAGAGGATGTTAAGAGCACGAGTGACTTTCCCGACATGGTTGGCTCCAATGGAAAATCACCACGACTCAAGTCAAAAGTAAATGTTTTATTCACTCTGACAACCTGATCAATCCATGCTTTCAGTGCTGCAGGCATGCCGTAATTGTACATCGGGGAGGATATGATAATGATGTCGGCTTCAGAAAGTTCCTCGATCAACAAATCAGACAATGTCAATAGTGATTTTTGTTCATTCGTTCTTCTTTCTTCGCGGGTAAAAACTGCCGCGATCCAATTCTCAGAGATAAAGTCTGGTGGTGCACTACCGACATCTCTATATATGAATTTATCCCCTGGCTTTATCGAGCGCCATTGGCTCTTAAATGCCTCACCCAAGGCCCTTGAAATAGAGCGTTCCTTTCGTGCACTTGCATCGATATGCAGTAAGACCGTCATATAGTTCTCCTTAAATTTAACCTCTCTACGCAGGAAACTATTCGGCAAAGCAGACTCCTTGACAAATGGTAAAAAATCACTCATAGATGAAAAATCATCATCTATGAGCGATAGGTATATGTTTTCTCGCTTACCTCAACTAAGCCAAATCCGAGGGTTTGAGGCTGCAGCACGATTAGGCAGCTTTAAGGCAGCGGGAGAGGAATTAAACATCTCTCCAACAGCAATATCTCACCAAATATCCAATTTAGAGGATAAACTAGGGGTATTGCTATTCGAGCGAAAAACGCGTTCAGTGAGCCTAACTCAGGAAGGTCACAGGCTCGCCCAGGCTGCTCATCAAGCGTTGAAGCAATTGACAACTGCAGTTGAAGAAATGTCTGACACGCAATCTGTCTTGAGAGTTTCCACAACCGCATCTTTTGCAGCAATGTGGCTTATCCCAAGTCTGTCGCGTTTTCAAAACAAACATCCAGAAATCAAAACAGAGATAATAACAAGCGAAGAAGTCATCGATATAAATCGAGATCGACGCGTTGATCTCGCAATCAGATATGGCTGTCATGATGAGAATAATAAAAACAAAACAGTGTTGATAAATGAGAGTTTTTCCGCCTACGCAACGGAGGATTACCTAGACAGATTGAAGGATTTGAAAGACGCAGTATTTATTGAGACGAAGTGGAAGAACAAGAATTTGCCTTCGGTAGCATTGAGCCATTACTTGCAGAAAATAAATAAAGATATTTCTGCTCCTAGAATATGCAGTTTTGACCAAGAGCACCATGTTATTCAGGCTGCTTTAGCTGGCCAAGGCATTGCGTTTGTCAGTTCTGTGTTGGCTGACATGGCCTTGCAGAAAGGTTGGTTGAAACCTTTGGATGAGAGTTTCTCTTTGCCGGGTCTTACGTACTCTTTACTGGTGTCTCCATTTAGCGAGGGCTTGCGAAAAGTTGCTGTCTTTAAAGAGTGGATAGCCGAAGAACTATCAAAATACCCGAGCAAACACATCGAAAATAGAATGCGCTCCACATGATAATCCAGTTTATAAGGTAGCGCTGACCAGGACGCGCAACCCGAGCGCACCCGTAACGAGACATTAAATTCAAGAAATTTCCAATGACATCACAACAGATATCAAGCTACTTTGACGCTTCGGAATTCAGGGACACTCGTGACGATGGAACATAGAAAATCTGGAAAGGCGCCTGGCGGCAGTCAGCACGGCTGGCACCTTTACTCGGTAGTTGCGCAAAAGAAATTGAACAAAGCAATACGCACGACAGGTGTGTGATGGGAGCGTTGTCGGACAAGGCCGTTGGGGCATGGGCCATGTCATTGACGCCGCCAATCACAGCGTCGGCTTTGCCGGGTACAACAGGGGCTGGATAGCGCCGCCATCTCCGACCACTGAAAACTCTCGGATAAAGTTCACAACAACAGGCTTACAATGGCGCCCGCCGCATTGAGGGAATGCGTAAGCCTGAGAAAAATATGAAGAAAAACAGCGCAAGTTCAACGGCCTATACGGTACTGCAAGGGTTGCTGCACACCGCTGGGCAGGAAAGGTTCAAGACCTTCATCGACGAAGAAACCAAAGAGACGGCCAAGCTGATACTGGCCAACACCGAGGAAGGCCGGCGGCGGCTCAGGCAGTTGGCCAACCCCGCCTCCCTGCTGCTGTTGAAGACCATGGAAAAGGCGATGCTGCCGGGGATCAGCGCCCACTACGCCTTGCGCAAGCACTTCATCGAGCGCCAGGTCATCAACAGGCTCACCGAGGGCACCACCCAGATCGTCAACCTGGGGGCGGGCTTCGACACCCTGGCTTGGCGCCTGCACAGGCGCTACCCGGGTGTCACCTTTATCGAGATAGACCACCCGGCCACCAACGCTGAAAAGCGCGACGCCCTAAGCCAGGCGGGGCAGCCCGCTGCCAACCTCCATCTGATCGCCGCAGACCTTGCCGAGCAGAGCCTGGCCGAGGTGCTGGGCGACTTTGCCGGTTTCGAGCGGGCGCGGGAGACCCTGTTCATCTGCGAGGGGGTGCTGATGTACCTGGAGGCCGATGCCGTCCAGAGCCTCTTCGCCAGCCTGAAGGCGCTGACGGACAGCAAGCCCCACCTGGTCTTCACGGCGGCGGCGCCCTTCGCCTCGGCCGAGAGCCAGGTAGGCTGGCTGCTGAAGCTGTACCTGAAAGTCCGTGGCGAACCCCTGAAGTGGAGCATCAGCAAGGCGGACATAGGCCCCTTCCTGCAGGATCAGGGTTATGAACTGGCGGATCTCGCCGACGGGCCGGAAATGAACACCCGCTTCCTGGACCAGCCCCTGGCCAATCCCCACCGCGGCGAGTTTGCCGTGGCCTGCCGGGTCTCCCCATGATGGCTGGCCGCACTTCGGTAAAGGACGCCCCATGCCCCTCATCATAAAGACTGCTGACAGCCCCGAGTTGCTGGACGAGATATACCGGCTGCGCCACAGGGTGTTCTGCGAAGAAGAAGGCTGCATGGAGGCCACTGCGGATGGGCGGATCCAGGATCGCTTCGACGCCTCGCCCTTTTCCCACCAACTGGTGGTGTTGGTAGGCGGCAAGGTGGTGGGCGCCATGCGCATCACCGAGGACTCGCCGGCCGGCATGCCGGCGGACGATTACTTCCCTTTCCGCGCGTTGGTGCCACAAGGCAGCATCCTCGTCAGCGGCGGCATGCTGTGCATAGAGCGGGCCTTCCGCGGCCCCCGAACAGCCATCGGCCTCACCCTGATGTCCACCTACCTGGCGGTGTCCAAGGGGATGGACCATATCGCCGCCCCCATCAATCCGGCCGCAGCAAGGTTTTTCAAGAGGATAGGCTTCAGGCAACTGGGAGAAGCCACCTTTGCCCCCCACATGAAGGGCCCCTTCCTGCCCATGCTGCTGGCCCGGGATGAGCTCAACGACTTCGTCAAAGGCTTCATCCGGCTAAACGAACGCCATAATCCCTTGGGCTCCACCGAGTGCCACTTCTATACCGACGGCGATCCCATAGCGCTGCGCGCTGAAACACCCGGCAGGGCCTGGCTGGTCGTGGACGGGGCGGTGGCACTGCTGGACGCAGCCGGTCGCCACACCGCCACCTTGGGCGCAGGAGAGCGCATCGGCGGCCAGGCCGACAGCCTGCTGGCGAAAGGGGAAACCAAACTGATGGTCATCAAGGACGCCATGCAGCCGCACCCCGCCGAACGCCCTAAAGGAGCTGCCAACAAAGAGGCTTTGGCCAAGGAGCTGTCTGCGGCGGAGATGGTTTAACGGCTTACTGCCTGTCCTAGCACTTGGCCAGGAGAGCTTGGCTGGCCCTTGTCCTAGGCCCCTATAGTTAGGGTCCAGAGCCAGGCTGAAAAGAGGAAAGCGTGAACCAATGGTATTGCTTCGATCTCGGTGATGCCCTTCTGGCAGGGCCCAGGTTGGCAGAATTGGGGCGGCGCCTTTCGGCGCTTTATGAGCAGGCAGGAAAGCCGGCCGAAATGACGGCATGTTACCGCCATGACTCCCAGGGCCTGCACTGCCAGCTGATGCTCTTCCTGACCGCCGAACTCCAAGCCTTGGCGCAACTGGAAGGGGCCAAGGCTTGCAGCCCGCCTTCGCCGAGCGGCTTGGGGTTCCTGGTAGGAGAAAAGGCCTGCCTGAGGGAGCCTTGATACTTTCTGGGGCAGCAGGCAAGAAAAGAGGCCTAACCGCACACCACCCTGTTGCGGCCTGCCTGCTTGGCTTGGTAGAGGGCCTGGTCGGCGCGGCCGATCAGGCTTTCCAGGCTGTCATCCTGCCGCTCCCTTGTCTTTTACGCCCTCCCCTGGCAGCCTTTGGCGTTTTGGAGCCGCAGCAAGGACAGCCTCTATGACCGCCTTCAAGGAAGAAACCTTTGTCGCCCTGGTCGAACGCTCGGAAAAGGACGCAGCCCGAGACATCAAGGCCTACCGGCTCAAGCTGGCCGCTTTTGCGCTGCTGGGCTACGGGGTCATCTTTTCCCTGGTGGCGCTGCTGGTGCTGTTGCTGGGCGGCACCCTCTGGGTTGCCTTCCTCAGTTCCGGCCTCTTCCTGCTGCTGCTCAGCAAGAAGATCATCTTCCTCATAGCGGCGGCCATCTGGACGCTGCTGCGGGCCCTCTGGGTTCCCTTCGATGCCCCTTCCGGCTACCGCCTGGAGCGCCGGCATTTTCCCAAACTTTTTGCCCAGATAGATGAACTGGCCACCACACTGAGCGCCCTCAGGATCCATCAGGTGATACTGGAGGACAGCCTCAACGCCGCCGTGGTCCAGCACCCCAGGTTCGGCCTCTTGGGCGGGCAGCGCAACAGCCTCATATTGGGGCTGCAACTGCTGCTGGTGCTGTCGCCGCAGGAGATGCGCTCCGTGCTGGCCCATGAATTCGGCCACCTCTCAGGAAACCACAGCCGCTTCAACGCCTGGATCTACAGGGTCAGGCTGAGCTGGCAGCGCATCATGGACGGCTTCGAGGAACAGGGCGCCTGGGGGGCCAAGCTGCTGCGCCGCTTCTTCGATTGGTACAGCCCCACCTTTTCCGCCTATTCCTTTGCCCTGGCCAGGCGTAACGAGTACGAGTCGGATCAGGTGGCGGCCCAGCTGACCTCGGCCGAGACCGCCGCCAAGGCCCTGCTGCGAAGCTACACCACGGCCAGTTTCCTCGAGGAGCGCTATTGGCAGCCCTTCCACGACCAGGCCGACTTGGAGCCCCAGCCGCCAGTGCCGCCTTTCCGGGGCCTGGCGGACTTTCTCAAGACCTCACCGCCGCCGGCGGAGGAACTGTCGGCCAGGACGGCCGGCGAACTGGCCCAGCAAACCCATTACGCCGACACCCATCCCGCCCTCAAGGACAGGCTGGCGGCCCTGGTGCCGGCGCCGCCCCCCCTGGCGGCCAGCGGCCAGAGCGCGGCCGAGGCCTGGCTGGGAGAGCGGTTCGACGCCCTGATCGCCCACTTCGACGAACAATGGCAACGGGCCTACCTGCCCCATTGGCAGCGGCGGCACCAGCGGGTCCAGGAGGCCAAGGTGAAGCTGGCCGAGCTGAGGCAACAGGCGCCTCAGGCCCTGTCCGACGATCAGTTCTGGGATTTGGCCACCGCCACCAACGAGTTGGAAGGCGACGCGGCCGCCCAGCCCCTCTACCTGTCTTACCTGGAGCGGGACCCGGGCAGCATAGGCGCGGCCTACCAACTGGGCCGGATCCTGGCGGCAGAGGGGGATGAAGCGGCCCTGCCCTACCTGGAGAAGGCCTTTGACCACCCCCATACCCTCGGCGACGCGGCTCGCTGGGGCTACCAGTTGCTGCTGGACAAGGGCAAGGAAGAAGAAGCGCAGCTGTGGTGGGCCAAGGCCCTCGGCAAGGAAGAACAGCAACAAGCCGCTGCCGAGGCCGCCGCCAGCCTCAGCCTGGACGACGCCCTGGAAGCCCCCAGCCTCAGCGCCCCGCAGTTGGCTCAGCTGCGCCAGATCCTCAGTGAGTACCGGCATTTGGGGCCTATCTGGCTGGCCCAGAAGCCGGTACCAGGCCAGGCCTACCCGACCTTGGTCTTCGCCTATGGCCGCAAGGGACTGTTCGGGCGGGCGGAAAAGCTGTTGGACTACCTGGTCCAGCGCCTCGACTGGGACGCCCAGTTCTTCATGGTGGGCCTGTGGAGCAAAGGCCGCCGCCTGGCCAAACGCGTGCGGGAGGCCGGGATCCAGGTGCTTGATTGAGCACCCAATACGTTGACTAAAGAGTGAATTTCACCCACATTACCGGACTGCGAAGGAACGCCATCCCAGACAAGGAGATCCCATGGCCCCCGTTTCCAAAACGCTGCTTTTCACCACCCTGCTGCTCGCCTCCCAGGCCGGCAAGGCCGCCGAGTTCCACTTTTCCATCGGCGGGGGCTTCCCCTACCTGGCGGTGCCGGAAGTCTCCCTCGCCAACGGCGACAGCCAGCGCTGGTACGCCAACTACAAGCTGGGGGTGGACGACGGCTTTTCTCTTGGCTTCGAGCAGGGCCTGGGCGAGGATGACCACCACGCCCTGGGGCTCTTTGCCGGTGCCGTCGGCATCCGTCATAACGACCCCGACATCTGCAAGGAACCCAGCTCCGGTGACCTGGGCCAGGATCTCGGCAATGCCCTCAGCTGCGCCTATGCCTCCGGCTTCAGCTGGGAGACGGTCAACGGCGTCGGCCTGAGCTACAGCTACAACCGCCACGGCCTCAACCAGCGCGGCTTTCGCATCCGCTTTGAGTTCGGCTACGGTGAAGGCCACCGCAGCCACAACAAAAAGGCCGCCGGCAACCTGATGTTCAGCTACCAGTTCTAAAAAGCCGCCCCTGGCCATGGTGCTACAATACGCCATGGCCTGGATGCCACCATGCCCTAAGGGCCTGAAACCCTGGCTAAAGTCCGCACCCCTGCCGCTGCAGCGACACTTTGATACATTCCGCCGCCATGCCGTCACGTTAAAATTTTGTTTCCAGGGCACCAGCCCCAGCAAGGTTCCGGAGGTCACCCCCTTGCCAAGCCAGCCCCTACAGTCGAAACAAGGAACCAGCCTTGGGCGCCCAGGCCCAGGGCTGATTGCGGCCCTTTGACACCATGCCCCTGCTCGCCCCCCTGAAGCGGCTGCAGAATTCCAGGTCCCAGGCAGCCCTGGTTTTCCTCGGCATGCTGGCCCTCACCAGCTATGGCCTCTACAGCAACAGCCAGCGTGTCAAACAGGAGCAGGAATTGCTGCTGGGCAGGCTGGCCAGGGCCCAGGCCTCCGCCATCGAAAGGCGCATCAACCAGTCCCTGTCCACCACCTATGCCCTGGCCCAGGAACTGCAGCGTAAAGGCGGCACCCTGGAGGACTTTCCCGCCTTCGCCAAGCAACTGATCGCCTCCACCGGCCTGGTCAACAACCTGCAGTTGGCTCCCCAGGGGGTGGTTACCGAGATCTATCCCCTGGCTGGCAATGAGCCGGCCATCGGCTTCCACATCTTCGACGACAGAAGCCGCTGGAACGAGGCGCACTTGGCCGTCACGCGAAGAAGCCTAGCCCTGATCGGCCCCTTCGACCTGATCCAGGGCGGCGGCATGGCGGTGATAGGCCATTACCCCGTCTTCCTGAAAAGCCAGGAAGGCGAGCGCTTCTGGGGCTTCACGTCCGCCGTGATCATGCTGGCCGACCTCGTCAAGGTGACCGAGCTGGACCGGCTCGAAGGCCAAGGCTACGCCTACCGCCTGAGCCGGGTCAGGCCAGATGACGGCAAGAAACAGGTGTTCAGCCGCTCTGAGGCCGAACTCGGCCAGCCGGTGGTGTCCGAGAACATCCACCTGCCCAACGCCACCTGGACCCTCAGCCTCGGCCTGGTCAAGACCTCCCCCTGGCGGCATGGGCTCTTCAACCTGCTGCTGGAACTGGCCATCCTCTCCCTGGCCTCTGTCCTGCTGGTGCGCATCCTCCGCGAACCAGAGCGGCTGCAGCAGCTGGCGCCATGGCCCTTTCCTCATTCCACCAGGTCTCGACTCTCAGGCTAAAGGGTCAGGTGGGGAAGCTGTGGCCGGCAAGGTGTGGCCGGCGACGTGCAACCGATGAAAGAGCACGGCTGCGGCTTTTCTCTACACTGGGAAAATAAGGCGCGGAAAAGGCAGGACTTCATGTCGAGGTTCAGGTACTGGCTGCTGGCCCTGTTGCTGGCCGGTTGCTCCAAGCTGCCGCTGGAGCAGCTGCCGTCGGCCAACCACAACGACAGGGTGCAGTTCCTGGTGCTGCATTTCACCGCCGAGGACTTCGCCACCTCCGTGGCCATATTGGTCAAAGGCAACCAGGTCAGCAGCCATTACCTCATCCCCCAGGACGGCGATCCCAGCTATCCCTACCGGCAACTCAAGGTGTTCCAACTGGTGGACGAGCAGCAACGGGCCTGGCACGCCGGCGCCAGCTACTGGCAGGGCCGGCGCAACCTCAACGACATCTCGGTGGGGGTGGAGCTGGTCAACCTGCCCCGCTGCCAGCCGCCCCCCTACCCCGACGGCCGCCGCCAGTGCCAGTATCCTGACTTCGACCCAGCGCAGATCAGTCTGCTGGTCCGCCTGGCCAAGGCCATATTGGCCCGTCACCCCGACATAGGCCCCACCCAAGTGGTGGGCCATGGCGACGTAGCCCCCAGCCGCAAGGACGATCCCGGCCCCCGCTTCCCCTGGCAGCAACTGGCCGAGGCCGGCATAGGCGCCTGGTACGACGAAGAGGTGGTCGGCCGTTACCAGCAGGCCTTTGCGCAGCAGCCACCCAGCCTGGCCCTGGTGCAGGCCGCCCTGGGCGCTTACGGCTACGGGGTCTTGGAGACGGGGCTGGTGGACCGCCAGACCGAGGATACCCTGCTGGCCTTCCAGCGCCATTTCCTGCCCCAAGAGTTGGGAAGCGGCCCCAGCCCCAGGACGGTAGCGGTACTCTTCGCCCTCCTGGAGAGATACTTTCCGGACCAGGGCAGCGCCCTCTGGGCCCGTTACCAGCAGGGGGAGCCCCAGGCCGTGCCGCAACAAGATTGCAGCTGCGCGCAGAAAAAATAGCCAAGGCCGTTGACAAGGCCCTCGGCCCGATCAATTATTTGCGCACTCAAACATAATTCAAACACCAATGAACCAGAACCAGACACTGCTACTCAGCCTCTTCGCCCTGCAAGGCCAGCTCACCAAGAAGCTGGAGCGGCGCCTCAGCCTCCATGGCCTGAGCTTTACCGAACTGCAGGTGATGCTGCACCTGGCCCAAGCCCCGCAGCAGAGCCTGAGGCGCATCGACCTGGCCGAACTGGCGGGCCTCAGCGCGTCGGGCGTCACCCGGCTGCTGCTGCCCATGGAAAAACTGCACCTGGTGGAGCGGGAAGCCAACCCCAGGGACGCCAGGGTCAGCCTGGTCAAGCTGTCGGAGGCCGGCGCAGAGCGCCTGACCGAAGCCATGGCCACCTTCGAACTGGCCGCCGACGAGCTGCTGGCGCCCCTGGCGCCGGCGCAACAAGCACAGCTCCAGGCGCTGACCGAGCGTCTGCTGCAAGGCACCAACTGAATCGACCAACCATGAACAAGGGCCCGCAGGCCCAGGCGAGGAAGCCATGCGCGATTTAACACAAGGATCCATCAGCGGCCATGTCATCAAGATGGCCATCCCCATCATGGTCGGCATGCTGGTGCAAACCCTCTACCTGATGGTGGATCTCTACTTCGTCTCCCGGCTCGGCAGCGACGCCCTGGCCGGGGTCAACGCCGCCGCCAACGCCGCCATGCTGGTGATGGCCCTGACCCAGATGCTGAGCGTCGGCACTGTGGCGCTGCTGTCCCATGCGGTGGGGGCCAAACAGACTGAACAGGCCAACCTGGTGTTCAACCAGGCCATGACCATAGCCCTGGCCCTGATGTTGGGCACCCTGGTGGTGGGTTACGCCGCCGTGGGCCATTACATGGGAACACTGGCCGCCGACCAGGCCAGCCGGGATGCCGGCATCCTCTACCTGCACTGGTACCTGCCGGGCCTGGCGCTGCAGTTCGTCATCGCCGCCATAGCAGCCGCCCTGCGCGGCACCGGCATCGTCAAGCCCACCATGACGGTGCAACTGTTCACAGTGCTGGTGAACATGGTGCTGACCCCCATCATGACCGCCGGCTGGCTCACCGGCCATCCTCTGGGGGTCAAGGGCGCCGCCCTGTCCAGCACCATCGCCGTGGTGGTGGGCACCCTGATGCTGGCCTGGTATTTCCTGCGCCTGGAGCACCTGGTCAAGGTTCAGCCCAGCCTGATGAAACCCCATTGGCTGACCTGGCGGAAGCTGTTCAACATCGGGCTGCCGTCCGGCGGTGAGTTCATCATGCTGTTCCTGTCCGCCGCCCTCGCCTACTGGGCCATCAGGGGCTTCGGCGCCGAGGCCCAGGCGGCTCTCGGCATCGGCGGCAGGGTGATGCAGCTCTTCTTCCTGCCGGCTTTGGCCATGTCCTTCGCCCTGCCGGCCATCGCCGGCCAGAACCTCGGCGCCCGCCAGGGGCAGCGGATCCGTGAGAGCTTCAAGGTGACCCTGGTGATGGAGCTGGGGCTGATGCTGGTGATGATGCTGCTGTGCCGCTGGAAGCCGGAATTGCTGCTGCCCTGGTTCAGCCAGGACGCCGCCGTGCTGGATTTCGCCAGCCAGTACCTGGCCATCGCCTCCTTCACCTTCCTGGCCAGCGGCGTGATCTTCACCTGCTCCGCCCTCTTCCAGGGCCTGGGCAATACCTGGCCGGCGCTGCTGAGCTCTGCAGCCAAGCTGGTGGTCTACGCCATGGGGGTCTTCTACCTGGTGGGCCTGGGGCACTTCGAACTGGCCCAGCTCTGGTACTGGATGGTGGCGGTGAACATTGCCCAGGCCCTGTTCAGCTTTTACCTGGTGCGCCGGGAAATGGGCCGCAAGCTGGGCGCCCTGGCCCCTGTTCCGGAGGTGGAGCCGGCCTGAGGGCCCTGCCCTTGACGCCAAACTGAACCGGCCCGCCATTTCCCCAGAGGCCGGTTCGACCTTGCCTATACTCACTCCGCATTTGGCCCGCGCACAGGAGCACAAGCGCCGGGCCAGGTGCTTCCCAGCCTCAGGGCACCCCGCCGTTTTTTTGCCGTCAGCCTGGAGCCCTGGGTCTACCCCAACCTCTTGATTCAGGAGTCTCGCTATGGACGCTAGACAATTGAAATCCAATCCCGAAGCTGCCCAGAAGACCGGTGTCATCAACCCCTACGCCCTGGCCGAATACCTGTCGGGCCGCAAGATCAACTGGCAGCAGGTGGAGAACATCCCGGAACTGCTGGAGAACATCCTCCAGACCCCCTACCAGGAACTCTTCGATCCCAAGCACGAAGGCCCCCTCTACACCGGCCTCAAGCTGACCAGCAAGGGCACCCTGGACAGGTTCCACTCCCCCATCTTCTCTGCCAAGGTGGAGATGGCCAAGGACGACCTGGACATTCCCATAGAGCATCTGGACAAGGTGCAGATGCTGGGGGATCTGGGCAGCCGCTTCCAGGTGGAAGACGTCGCCAAGATCCAGGTACAGCGGGCCGAGCTGTGCAACCCGAACCTCATCACCCTCCATATCCGCCTGCCGGAGAAAGACCGCATCCAGACCCTGGCCAGGGTCTTCACGCCGGAGATGGCCCGCTCCATCGCCCTGGACCCGGAACTGGGCACCAGCAACCAGGACTGGACCCCCACCAACGCCAGTTGGCAGGACAAGGGCCGCTTCTTCAACGAAGCCACAGAGTTCTTCGACCCCGTCCAGGGGGCCGTGGCCAACTGCTACTTCATCGCCGCCCTCTCCGCCGTGGCCTGGTCCAAACCCTACGACATCGCCAACATGACCAGATCCAAGGGCGTCGGCCAGCAGCAGTTCACCAATATGGTGCAGTTCTACAAGCCCGACAGTAACGGCCAGGTGGACAAGCAGATAGAAGTGACCGACACGGTGCCGGTCAACAACGTGTCCGGCAACTTCATCTACTGCCGCTCCAGCGAGGATGGCGAACTCTGGCCCGCCCTCTATGAGAAGGCCTTCGCCAAGCTGGTGACAGGCACCAGCACCGACCATCCGCAGATCACCGCCACCGCCTACGGCGATCCCGTTCATGCCACTGCCCTGCTCACCGGCAAGCATTGCCATTACTATGGCAACACCAGCCTGAGCGCCGATCAGATCTGGGATCTGGTACGCAGCAACTCCCTGAGCCGGAGCACCATGAATCCCATGACCTGCTGGACCTACGGCACGGCCCCCGATGGCCTGAGCTACAGCGACGCCAACATCGTAGGCAACCACGCCTATACGGTGCTGGGTTGGGACTATTACTGCGGCAAGAAGTACCTGGTGCTGCGCAACCCCTGGGGCGTCAAGGACGCCACAGTCCACACCCACGGCGGCACCCTCTACATGAGGGACGTGGATTGGTGGCGGCCCATACTGCTGACCAAGCCCGACGGCGTCTTCGCCATAGAGGCGGCCACCTTCAAGCAGTATTTCGCCGGCTTCGGCGTCGTCAAATAAGGCCGAACGCCCATCTATTCCTGGCAATAAAAAAGCAGGCCCTTGGGCCTGCTTTTTTCTGGATAACTGCGGTGCTTAGATGGAAAAGCTGGAACCGCAGGTGGTGGTGGCGTTGGCGATACATGAGCACACCCCTGGTGGAACAAAAAAGCAGGCTTCGATGGCCTGCTTTTTTTATGGGGCAACGACAATGCTTAGATGGAGAAGCTGGAACCGCAGCCGCAGGTGGTGGTGGCGTTGGGGTTCTCCACCAGGAAACGGGAACCCTGCAGGCCTTCGGTGTAGTCGACGGTGCCGCCCACCAGGTACTGGAGGCTCATGGGGTCCACCACCAGGGTCACCCCTTCCTTCTCGATCAGGGTGTCGCCTTCGTTGGCCTTCTCGTCGAAGGTGAAGCCGTACTGGAAACCGGAGCAGCCGCCACCAGTCACATAGACCCGCAGCTTCAGCTCGGGGTTCTGCTCTTCCTCGATCAACACCCGGACCTTCTTGGCCGCGGCGTCGGTGAAGTTGATGGGCAGGGGTGCGTCGCTCATGGATGGCTCCAAACTACAGGGGAGTAAGCATTATCCCCCTGTGCCGGGCTCCTGTGCAAGTTCCGCCCAAGGGTAGTGGCGCAGGCTCTCGCTCATGCCCTTGACCTTGAGGCGCAGGTCCAGGGTCTGGGGGACGAAGCCGTCCGGCAGCCAGAAGCGGCCGGAGAGGGTGTCGAGGTTACGCAGGGTGAAGTCCTGCCAGTCGGTGCCTTTCTTGCCGTTGTCGCCCTGGGCCGCTTCCACCAGGTCCAGGCTGAACGGCAGGCCGTTGAGGGTGCCGGAAAGCAACAGCCCCAGTTTGCCCTTGAGGTCGCGGCCCCCTATGCCCATCAGCTCCAGCTCGTAGCGCCAGGCCCCCTGGCCTTCCGGCACCATGTGCAGGGACTGCACCTTGACCAGGGCGTCCTGGGGGCTCAGGGCCTGGTTGAGACGGTCGAGATCCTCGGCCAGGCGCTGGTGTTTCTCGATGCTGGCCGCCAGCTGCTGGCGCAGGACCTGGTTGGTGGCCTGCTGGGCCTCGCTGCTGGCCTGGGCCAGGGCGCTTTCGGTGCGGGCCTTGCCGAGGGCCGCCACCAGCTCGGGGTTGCTGAGCTTGCTGAGGCGGCCAAAGGCGAAACCCATCACCAGGCAGAGCCCGGCGGCTATCCAGGGTTCATGCCGTTTCACACTGGGCCTCTGCCTCGCGTTTGGCGTCGGCCTCGCGCTTGGCCTGGGCGTCCGCCGCCAGGGTGCGGCCCAGCAATTGGCCGTAGAGCGGTTGGCCCCCCAGGGCCTGGGCCACCATGGTGGCGCCCAGACAGGTGATCAGCAGCGGCAGGATCAGCAGGTAGTTGTTGGTCATCTCTATGACCAGGATGATGCCGGTCAGCGGCGCCCGCACAGTGGCGGCAAAGAGGGCCCCCATGCCGGCGATGGCGAAGGTGCCGGGCTGGATGGCCATGCCCGGCAACAATGCCTGGCAGAGCACGCCAAAGCCCATGCCGAAGAGGGTACCGAGGGCCAGCATGGGCGCGAAGATCCCCCCAGGCGCGCCTGAGCCGAAGCACAGCAATGTGGTGAGCACCCGGCCCACGAACAAGAGCAGCAGGGCGCCGACGGTATAGCTGCCGACGGTGACGGCCGGGATCAGCTCGATGCCGCCACCGGTGAGATCGGGCCCGTAGACGGTCATCAGCCCCAGCGCCGCCCCCAAAATGCCTCCGATCACCAGGCGCCGGTCAAGGCGCCCCTGGTGGTAGTTGGCGTACCAGTCCTGGGTCTTGAGGATCGCTTTGTTGAAGAGGATGCCGAAGGCGCCGAAGAGGCCGCCCAGCAGCAGGTAGAGGGCCAGGCTGTCGAGCTCAGGCGGGCTGTAGCTGGGCATTTCGATGGAGGCGTCCTGGCCGATGAAGGTGCGGTAGACCACGTTGGCCACCACTGTGCCGATGAAGACGCACTTGATGGAGATAAGGCCGTAACGGAACTGGGGCCGCATCTCCTCGATGACGAACATGACCCCGGCCAGGGGGGCGTTGAAGGCCGCCGAGAGGCCGCCGGCGGCGCCGGCCGCCAGCAGCGCATGGGCGTTGTCCTTGGAGACCCTGAAGAGATCGGCCACCATCTTGCCGGCGGCGCCGCCCAGTTGCACCGTCGGGCCTTCACGGCCCAGCACCAGGCCGCCGCCCTGGGCCAGGAAGCCGCCGAAGATCTTCACCGGCAGCACCCGCCACCAGCGCACCGGCCGCAGGTTGTCCAGGGCCCCTTCGATCTCGGGGATGCCGGAGCCCGCCGCCTCGGGGGCGAAACGAAAGGTCATCCAGAGGGAGAGCACCGTCATCACCGCCGTCACCAGCATGGCCAGCAGCCAGCGAGGCAGGCCCCATTGGGCCCAGTGGCTGAGCCCTTCGACCCGCCAGGCCAGGATCTGGTGCAGCCCGAATTGGAAGCCGGTGGCCAGCATACCGGCCACTACCCCCACGACGGCGGAGAGCGTTAACAGCCATAGCGGTACCTTGTCGGCTGCGAGGAATAGCCGGACCAGGCTGCTTGACTGTGCTCTCGATTGCATGGCGTTGGAAGACAGTGAGTTACGAAGGCCTGGCAGTATAACAAAAGTGCTGAAAAAGTTGGCTTTTGTGTGGGCACCTTAGCCTCTATAATGTCGGTCCAGCCAGGCCAGTCCCTTCCCAAGGCTGGACGGCGCCCTTCCCCCCTGCCAATGAGGACGCCCATGAACTTCACCGGAGCCAATATCCTTTCCGTCAAACAGCTGGACAGAGACGCCATCGGCGAGATCTTTGCAGTGGCGGACCGGATGGAACCCTATGCCCACCGCCGCAAGCGCACCACTGTGCTGGACGGCGCCATCCTCGGCAACCTCTTCTTCGAACCCAGCACTCGCACCCGGGTCAGCTTCGGCTGCGCCTTCAACCTGCTGGGCGGCATGGTGCGGGAAACCGTCGGCCTGGCCAGCTCGTCCCTCTCCAAGGGCGAGAGCCTCTTCGACACGGCCCGGGTGCTGTCGAGCTACTCCGACGTCATCGCCATGCGCCACCCGGACGCCGGCTCCGTAGCCGAGTTCGCCAAGGGCTCCAGGGTGCCTGTCATCAACGGCGGCGACGGCGCCAACGAACACCCCACCCAGGCGCTGCTGGACCTCTACACCATAGAGAAGGAGCTGCAGGGCCGGGGCCAGGGCATAGACGGCATGCACATCGCCATGGTCGGCGACCTCAAGCACGGCCGCACCGTCCATTCACTGGCGAAACTGCTGCGCCTCTACAAGCACATCCGTTTCACCCTGGTGTCGCCGCCCGAGCTGGCCATGCCCGACGAGGTGCTGGCCATCCTCGACGACGCAGGCCACAGCTTCACCATCACCGACCGTCTGGAAGGCAGCCTGTCGGACGCCGACATCTGCTACCTGACCCGCATCCAGGAGGAGCGCTTCCCCTCCCTGGAAGACGCCCGCCAATACCGCGGCCGTTTCCGCCTCAACCAGGCCATCTACACCCAGCACGCCAAGTCCAATACCGTCATCATGCACCCCCTGCCTAGGGATTCCAGGGCCGAGGCCAACGAGCTGGACAACGACCTCAACGAGCACCCCAGCCTCGCCATCTTCCGCCAGGCCGACAACGGCGTGCTCATTCGCATGGCCCTGTTCGCCCTGACGTTGGGGGTCGACCACCTGCTGGAAAAATACGACGCCCCCGTGCTCTGGCACTCCACCAAGGCCGAGGGCCTTTGAGAAGGAAATCCCATGTCCCGTTCTGACGATCTCTTCAGCAAAGCCCGCCGCCTGATCCCCGGCGGCGTCAACTCGCCGGTGCGCGCCTTCAACGGCGTCGGCGGCACCCCGCTCTTCATCGAGCACGCCGAAGGCGCCTACATCTATGATGCCGACGGCAAGCGCTACATCGACTACGTGGGCTCCTGGGGCCCCATGATCCTGGGCCACAACCACAGCGCCATCCGCGACGCCGTGATCCAGGCCGCCCAGAAGGGCCTCTCCTTCGGCGCTCCTACCGAACTGGAAGTGGCCATGGCCGAGAAGGTCTGCGCCCTGGTGCCCAGCATGGACATGGTGCGCATGGTCAACTCCGGCACCGAAGCCACCATGAGCGCCATCCGCCTGGCCCGCGGCTACACGGGCCGCAACAAGATACTGAAGTTCGAAGGCAACTATCACGGCCATGCCGACACCCTGCTGGTCAAGGCCGGCTCCGGCATGCTGACCATGGGCGTGCCCACCTCCCCCGGCGTGCCGGCCGAGTTCGCCCAGCACACCCTGACCGCCACCTATAACGACCTCGACTCGGTCAAGGCCATCTTCGAGGAAGTCGGCGAGGACATGGCGGCCATCATAGTGGAGCCGGTGGCGGGTAACATGAACTGCATCCCACCCCAGCCGGGCTTCCTGGAAGGGCTGCGCGCCATCTGTGACAGGTACGGCAGCGTGCTGATCTTCGACGAAGTCATGACCGGCTTTAGGGTAGCCCTGGGCGGTGCCCAGGCGTATTACGGCGTCAAACCGGATCTCACCACCCTCGGCAAGGTCATAGGCGGCGGCATGCCGGTGGGCGCCTTCGGCGGCAAGCGCGCCATCATGGAATTCCTGGCCCCCATAGGCCCCGTCTACCAGGCCGGCACTTTGTCCGGCAACCCTGTGGCCATGTCCGCCGGCCTCGCCGCCTTGGGCGCTTTGGACCAACCCGGTAACGAAGAGAAGCTGGCCAAGCTCACCGAGCAGCTGGCCCTGGGCCTCAAGGCCGCCGCCGACAAGGCCGGTGTGCCCCTCACCGTCAACTATGCCGGCGGCATGTTCGGCTTCTTCTTCACCGCAGAAAAGCAGGTGACCAACTTCGCCCAGGCCTGCGGCTGTGACGTGGACAAGTTCAAGCGCTTCTTCCACCTGATGCTGGACAAGGGCGTTTATCTGGCCCCCAGCGCCTTCGAGGCGGGCTTCCTGTCCCTGGCCCATTCCGAGGCCGACATAGAGGCGACCCTGGCCGCCGCCACTGAGGCCTTCGCCGCACTTTGATGAAGACCCCAAAGGGGCTGTTGCTACAGCCCCTTTACATTTCCCCTGGCCAGGGTCTAGATTGGCCTCTCCTAATCCTATCCATCTGGTCATGTTTCACACGAGCTGGAGTTTGGCACCGGACAGTCGTCTGGCCGCCGTTGAATTGGTCCGGTATCAGCCGGAAAGCCACAAGGCCCAGTGGGGACTGCTCTTTGCCAGCGGTTTTCACCAGCCTGACGGTCTCTTGGCGGAAACCCGCCGCCAGTTGGGCGGCATTCCCCTCTTCGGCGGCAGCTGCTGCGGCATCATCACCCCGGCCGGTGTGGAGTACGGCGGCTTCGAAGCCTTGCTGATGCTGTTCGACAGCCCCCCTGACAGCCTCTGCCTGGACCAGGCGAGCCCCGAACCCCTGGCGCCCTGGCTGGGCCGGGACCATGCCCTCTGCTTCTTCGATCTGCTGGGCAGCCCCCTGCCCCTGGAAACCCTGGTACCGGACGGCCGCCTGCACGGCGCCGCCCTGCTGGGGGACTTCGGCCTGGAAAACAGCTTCGTGTTCTGTGGCGATCAGGTGACCAGGAACCAACTGGTGGCGGTGAAGGTGCCGGCACCGGCATTGAGCGGCATCAGCCACGGCGCCCTGCCGATCAGCGATCCCCTGACCGTCACCCAGGCCAGTGGCCAGCAGGTGCTGACGTTGGACGGCGAGCCGGCCCTGGACAAACTCATGGCCATCACCGGCCTCGACGAGGCCCAGCTCAAAGGCAGCATGCTGCGCCAACTGTCCTTGGGCCTGCCCTGGGGAGAGCGCTATTCCAGCCACATCATGGTGGCCACCGATAGCCAGGCACGCAGCCTGACCCTGGCCACCGGTCAGTTCCTTGAGGGCCAGCCGGTGGTGCTGATGAGCCGCAGCACCGACAGCACCTTCGAGGACATGGCCAACCAGCTTGAGCATTTCACCAAGGACAGACCCAGCTTCTACATCAACTGTGCCGGCCGCGCAGGCGCCTTCAGCTGCGCCATCCGCGAGGAAGCCCAGTTGGTACGCCAGCACCAGGGCAAGGCCCTGGCCGGCATCTTCTCCGGCGCCGAGCTGGCCGGCACCCAGGCCGGCCTGCGGCTGATGAACTGGACCGGGGTACTGCTGCAATGGTAGAGCAGGGCCTGCGCCAACAGTTGGCCGCCGCCTTGGCAGCCCAGACGGAGCTGACCCGGGAAGTCCGCTATTCCCGGGTGCTGGCGCTGTTGGTACGGGAAGGCTACCGGGGGGCGGCCGAAGCCGAGGAAGAATCGGCCCTCATTCGCAACCTGCTGCACCTCTTGCTCAAGAGCGGCCTGCTGGATGGCGCCGCCCTCTTTCGCAACCTGGCCGGGCGCTGGCGCTGCGCCGGCCAGCTGGGCCATTGGCAAGGGGGCCTGCCGCCCCTGGAAGGTGGCAACGCCAGCCACTGCTGGCAGCAGGGCGAGCCCCTGCCGCCCACCCTGACGCCCCTGGCCGGGCAAGACAACTTCAAGCGCCTGATGTTCCTCGGCAGCGGCGACTGGGCCCTGCTGCTGGGCCTGCGCAGCAACGAAGGCTCGGGCCTGCGCCTGGCCCTGGACGACCTGCCCTTCGTGGAGGCGGCCCTGTCGCTGTTCTCGGAGCTTATCCATCGCTTTCGCTTAGGCCAGAGCCTCAAGGAACAGACCACCCAGGATCCCCTGACCGGCCTGCCCAACCGCCTGCTGGCCTTCGACCGCCTGCAGCAGGCCCTGGTGGCCCACGAGGACCGCGACGGCCATGTCATGGTGCTGTTCGCCGACATCGACAGGTTCAAGGACATCAACGACAGCTACGGCCACTGGCTGGGGGATCACCTGCTGGCCGCCGTGGCCGGGCGCTGGCGGGCCGTGCTGCGCCCCGCCGACACCCTGGCGCGCCTCGCCTCGGACCAGTTTCTGATCATCCTGGAGCGGGCCTCCAAGGCCAAGACCGCCGAAGTGGTGGCCGAGAAGCTGCTGGCCTGCCTGGACCAGCCCTTCCAGCTCCAGGGCAAGCTGCTCAAGGTGGATGCCCATGTCGGCATCGCCATGTACCCCGAAGACGGCGCCGACCCCTCTGTGCTGATCCGCAACGCCGACGCCGCCCGCATCCAGGCCCGGGATCTCGGCGACAGCCGCTACCGCTTCTTCACCGCCGCCCTCAACGAATCCCTGTCGCGGCGCCTGGCCATGGAGAGCGCCCTGCGCCGGGCCCTGGAAAGAAACGAGTTCGAGCTGCTCTACCAGCCCCAGGTGCGGCTGCCGGGCAATGAGCTGGTGGGGGTGGAGGCGCTGCTGCGCTGGCACAACCCCCGCCTGGGCTCGGTGCCGCCAGACCAGTTCATCCCCCTGGCCGAGGAAGACGGCCAGATCCTGCCCATAGGCCACTGGGTGCTGGAGCAGGCCTGCAAGCAGCTGGCCGATTGGCAGACCAGGGGTTTCAGGCCCAGCATGGCGGTCAACATCTCGGCCCGCCAGCTGCGCGCCGCCGATTTCGTGCCCCAACTGGCCGGGTTGCTGGAACAATACGCCCTGGCCCCCGGCCAGCTGGAGCTGGAGCTGACCGAGCGGGTGGCCCTGGACGAAGCCAACCCTCAGATGCGCGCCTCGCTGCTGGCCCTCCAGCAGTTGGGTGTCCGCCTGGCCCTGGACGACTTCGGCACCGGTTATTCGTCATTGCGTTACCTCTCAGACCACCCTTTCGGGGTGTTGAAGATAGACAAGAGCTTCGTCCAGGCCCTCCCTTCCCGCGGCAAGGAATACACCCTGGTCGCCTCCCTGATCGCCGTGGGCCAGAAGCTGGGCCTGGAGGTGGTGGCCGAAGGGGTGGAGACGGCCGAGCAGCTGGAGTTGGTGGCCGGCCTGCAATGCCAGCTGGTGCAGGGTTACTACTTCAGCAAGCCCCTGGCGGCGGACGAGTTGAGCGCCCGCCTCAGCCGCCAGGACGGCCACTGGCAACTGCATTCCTGACACATAAAAAAACCGGCGCCGAGGCGCCGGTTTTGCTTAGCCAATCTCAGCCTTAGCCCCCGAAGAGCCTGTCCAGGAAACCTTTCAAGCCGTCGCATTTCACGTCGGGCAGGTTGCGGCTGTCGGCGGGCAGCAGCCGGCCGCCGTGGCCGCAATCTCCCAGGTATTGGCCATCGGCGTCGAACTGGGCGTCCACCACATCCTTGGGCGGGCGCAGCCGCAGGCTGATCGGGTGGCGGTAGTCCAGGTAGCGGCTGTAGAGGCGCAGGGCGCCGCTGGAGCCGGTAAGGCCTGAGCTGCCGTTGTCGTCCTGGCCCACCCAGAAGGTAGCCACGTCGCGGGCGTCGAAGCCGGAAAACCAGGAGTCGCGCAGATCGTCTGTGGTCCCCGTTTTACCGGCCAGTACCTTGTCCGGGAAGCGCCGGCCCAGGCTCTTGGCGGTGCCGCTGCTCACCACCTGGGTCAGGGCGTAGTCCACCAGGTAGGCCGCTTGGGGACTGACATTCTGCACCGCCTTGTCGCTGCGCTGCCAAAGCAGCTTGCCGTCGCCGCCGGTCACCTCGGACACCGCCGCCAGGGGCACCTCGGCGCCGCCCTTGGCCAGGCTCAGGTACATCTGGTTGACCTGCCAGGGCGACAAGGCCGCCGTGCCCAGGAACAGCGACGGATAAGGCGGCAGGTCGCCTGTCACCCCCAGGGCGCGGAAGCTGTCCTGCACCGCCGGCACCCCCAGCTTCATGCCGAGGTTGACGGTCGGCACGTTCAGGGACTGGGCCAGGGCGTCCATCAGGGCCACCTGGCCACGGAACTGGTGGTCGTAGTTCTGGGGTTCCCAGTCGTCACCGTTGCTCGATTGCAGCTTGATGGGCTGGTCCGGCAAGGGGGTGGCCAGGTTGAAGTCGGGCTCGGACAGGGCCGTCAGGTAGACGGCGGGCTTGGCCAGGGAGCCGATTTGGCGCCGGGCGTCCAGGGCCCTGTTGAAGCCGGCAAAATCCACCGTCTTGCCGCCGGCCATGGCCTTGGCGAGGCCGGTACGGGGGTCTGAGATCACCGCGGCCATCTCCAGGGGCTTGTTGCCGGCCACTTCCGGGAAGCCCACCGCTATGGCCTTCTCCAGGGCCTTCTGGGCCAAGGGTTCGAGGCCGGTGAAGACCCGCACCCCCTGCTGGTCGGCGATGAAGGGCTGGATGGTGCCGGCCAGCTCGCGGCGCACCTCCTGCATGTAGGCCGGCACTGTGGTGCTGAGCACCGATTTTTCCTTGGTCACCCCCAGGGGCGCCGAGACGGCGCGCTGGTAGACACCTTGATCGATAAGGCCCTGTTCCAGCATCACCTTGAGCACCAGGTCGCGGCGCTCACGGGCCCGCTCGGGGTGGCGGCGCGGATCATAATAGGAGGGGCCCTTGATGATGCCCACCAGCAGGGCGACCTGCTCGGGGGTCAGCTCGGAAACGGGGCGGGCGAAATAGAAGCGGGACGCCAGGCCCATGCCGTGCACCGCCTGGGCGCTGGCCTGGCCCAGGAAGATCTCGTTGAGATAGGCCTCGAGGATGCGGTCCTTGTCGTAGCGCAGGTCGATGATGAGGGCCATCAAGGCCTCGTTGGCCTTGCGCCACAGGCTCTTTTCCCGGGTCAGGAAGAAGTTCTTGGCCAGCTGCTGGGTCAGGGTGGAGCCGCCCTGGACGGCGTGGCCGGCCTTGAGATTGGTCCAGAAGGCCCGGGCTATGGACAGCGGCGCTATGCCGATGTGGTCGTAGAACTTGCGGTCTTCCACCTGGATCAAGGTCTTGGGCAGTAGCGGCGGCATGCCTTCCAGGGGGACGAAGATGCGCTCCTCGTCGTCGCTGCCCTGGCTCAGCAGCTCCACCAGGGCCGGCTCCACCCGTTCCACCGCCAGGGGCTGGCGGCTCTGGCTGTCGTAGACCTCGTCGATACGGTCGCCGTCGAAGGCCACCAGGATGCGCCTGGCCTGCTCCTGGCCTTCGGGGAAGAGGAAGGCGCGGCGGTACAGCTCCACCTTGGTGGCGGAGGCGGAAAACTCGCCGGGCTGGTCGGGGTTGGCCACCTTGCGGTACTTGAGCAGCTTGAGCTCTTCGATGAGCTGGTCACGGCTCAGCGGCGCCCCGGCATAGAGCGGCAGGGGGCGGGCGTAGATCTGGGCCGGCAGCTGGAAGGTCTGGCCTTCGAAGCGGTGGCGAACCACGCCGTCCAAGTAGACGCAGTAAAGGCCCAGGGCCGCCAACAGGGCCAGGCTCAGCTTGAGCAGGGTCGGCCAGAGGCGGCGCTTACCGCTGCCGGCCTTGGGCTTGGCGGTCTTCTTGGGGGCGGGCTGGCCTTTCTTCCTAGTCACTGGTTCTCACTCTGTTGCCGTTTCTTGGTGAAGCGGGTCGGTTTGGCATTGGCCGGATCTTCGGGCCAGTCGTGTTTGGGATAGCGGCCCCGCATCTCCTTGCGTACCTCGCTGTAACTGCCGGCCCAGAAGCCGGCCAGGTCCCTGGTCACCTGCAAGGGCCGGCGCGCCGGGGACAGCAAGGCGCAGGTGACGGTCACGGCCCCGTCGCAGAGGGTGGGAGAGGCCAATTGACCATAAAGGGCCTGAATCGGCACTGACAGTACCGGCGGCTCGTCCGGCCTGTACTCCAGGGCGAAGTGCTGGCCGGTGGGCACCAGCAGCTTGGAGGGCAGCTTGTCGTCCAGCAGCTTGGGCAGCGGCCAAGGCAAGAGCCCCCGCAGGGCCTGGGCCAGGTCCAGCTTGGCCAGGGCCCCCTTGCTGCGGATCTCCCCAAGGTAAGGGCCCAGCCAGTCCTCCAGGGCGGCCATCAGGCTGTCGTCGTCCACCAAGGGCCAGGGCTCCCCCGGCAACCACAGGGCGGCGCACTGGATACGCAGCTGCAGCTGGCGGGCGCCCTCGTCCCAGGGCAGGGACTGGCTGCCCTGGCGGCGCAGCCAGTCACAAAGGGCCTTGACCTTGTCCTCGCGGCTCAGATCCGCCAGCGGTTTGCTGGCCAGCACCAGGGCACCGTAACGCTCTTCCTGCTGGGCCACCAGCCTTTCGCCTTCCCAGTCGAGGCGCGGCTGCCAGCGGATGTGGCGCTCGTGCAGCGCCCGCCAGTCGTCCTCGTCGACGGGGGCGGCCAGGCGAATGAGGGCATCGCCCTTGTCGCCGCTCATCTGCGCCACCACCAGCCAGGGGCAGCCCCAGAGCCTGTCCCCTTCGGCCAGCACGGCGCCCCGGCCCATGGCCAGGCGGTAGCGGCCCGGCGCCACCTGGCGGGCGATGCGCTCCGGGTAGGCCAGGCTCAGCATGGCCCCCAGGGACCAGTCGGCGTCCCCCTGGGCCTTGAGCTGGCGCTGGTAGCGCTCGGCCTGGCGGGCTATGGCATGCTTGCCCAGCATCGGCAGGCGGCTGGCGATGTCGCTGTCCCAGCTGGCGAAGGGATCCCGCTCTTCCAGCAAAGCGGCCAGCAGGCAGGCTTCCTTGAGGTCCCTAGCCGCCTCCTGGGCGACCTGGGTCAGCATGTGGGCAAGGCGGGGGTGGCAGCCGAGGCGGGCCATGGCCCTGCCGGCCGCCGTAATCTTGCCGGCCTCCAAGGCGTCGAGCTGGTCCAGCAGCTGCTGGGCCTCGCGCCAGGGCTTGGCCGGGGGGCTGTCCAGCCAATGGAGCTGGCCGGGCTCCGTGCCCCATTGGGCCAGCTCCAGGGCCAGGGGCCCCAGATCCGCCTCCAGTATCTCCGGCGGGCTATGCTGGGCCAGGCTCTGCTGCTGGCTCTCGCCCCAGAGGCGGATGGCGATGCCGGGTTCGAGGCGGCCGGCCCGGCCGGCCCTCTGGGTGGCCGAAGCCTGGCTGATGCGGCAGAGCTTCAACTGGCTCATGCCGGTGGCGCCGTCGAGCATGGGCCTGCGGCACCAGCCCGCGTCCACCACCAGGCGGATCCCTTCGATGGTCAGGGAGGTCTCGGCGATGGGGGTGGCCAGCACCAGTTTGCGCCGGCCAGGCTTGGGCGGCGCTATGGCGGCGTCCTGCAGGCCCTTGTCCAAGTCGCCGTAGAGGGGGTAGCAGTCGATGTCCTCTGCCAGCCGGCCCTCGAGGTTCTGGGCCAGGCGGCGGATCTCGCCGCCCCCCGGCAGGAACACCAGCATGGAGCCGGGCTCTGCTGCCAGGGTGTTGAGCACCACCGACTCGCAAAGCCCCAGCCAGGGCTGGTTGGGCTTTGGGGCCTGGTAGCGGATATCGACGGGGAAGCTGCGGCCCTGGCTCTGCACCCGGGCGCAGGGTTCGAGGAAGCGGCGCAGCCGCTCCCCTTCCAGGGTCGCGGACATCACCAGCAGCTTGAGATCGTCCCGCAGCCCTTCCTGTACGTCCAGGGCCAGGGCCAGGGCCAGGTCGCCGACCAGGTTGCGCTCATGGAATTCGTCGAAGATGACCAGGGAGATGCCGTCCAGCTCGGGATCGTTTTGCAGGCGGCGCACCAGTATGCCTTCGGTGACGATCTCCAGGCGGGTGCCCGGTCCCACGGCGCTGTCGGTACGGGTGCGGTAGCCGATGGTCTGGCCGGGCTTTTCCCCCAGCCTTGATGCCAGGTAGCGGGCCAAGCTGCGGGCCGCCAGCCGCCGGGGTTCGAGCATCAGGATGCGGCCAGGGAGCTTTGGCAGCAGGAACAAGGGCACCTGGGTGGACTTGCCGGCACCGGGAGGCGCCTCCAGTATCACCCTGTTGCCTCCCTCAAGGGCGGCCCAGAGCTCGGGCAGGACTTCATCGACAGGCAGGGATAGCAATGCCAAAGTCTTCCAATAACCAGTGATGGAGGCATTGTAACACGGTGATGAAGCGACTCTTCTTCGGCCTGAGCCTCGGCGAGGCGGACAAGACGGCCCTGGCCCAGTGGCGGGAACAAGCCCTGCCGGCCATCCGCAAGCCGGTGCCGGTGGCCAACTTCCACCTGACCCTGGCCTTCGTCGGCGGCCTCTCACCAGCGGCCATGGCCGGGGCCCTGGCATTGGCCGCCGCCTTGCCCTTCGCCCCTTTCGACCTGGTGCTGGACAGCTTCGGCCAGTGGCCAAGGTCCGGCATCGCCTTCCTAGCCCCCAGCCAGCCACCGGAGGCACTGATGGCCTTGGCGGCCGAGCTGCAGGCCATATCCAATAACGTGGGGGGCTTTGCCGACCATCGCCGCTACCAGCCCCACCTGACCCTGGCCAGGGGCGCCCACAGGCCCATGGAACCGCTGCTGCCCCCGCCGGCTTTGCACCTCAGGGCTGAGCACTTTGCCCTCTTCGAGTCTGCCGCCGGTCGCTACCAGGAGATCGCCAGCTTGCCACAAGCACAAAAAAAGGAGGGTTGACGCCCTCCTTTTCGCATCATGGACAGAGGCTTAGTGGCCGATGTTCTTGTCCAAGAAGGCCAATACCTTCTTGAACAGCTTTTCCCTGTGCTCCGGCAGGTAGAAACCATGGCCTTCGGTGGGCTCTTCATACCACTCGAAGGGCTTGCCGGCCGCCTTCATGGCATCCCTCAGCTCTTCGGCATGATCTATGGGGGCTATATCGTCCTGACCGCCGGCGATGATCAACACCGGCCCCTTGAGCCTGTCCACCAGATGGATGGGTGATTGCGCCTTGAGGGCGGCCTCATCCTCACCCAGCACTTTCTTGCGGTAGTTCTCGGCGCCCTGGCCGGTGAAGAGGCCGGGGTTGTCGAACAGCAGCGGCAGATCGTAGATGCCCACATAGCCGATGGCGCAACGGTAGAGCTCCGGCTCCCTTTCCGCGCTCATCACAGCCGCATAGCCGCCGAAGGAGCCCCCCAGGCTGCAGACCCTGGAGCCGTCCACGGTACCGTCCTTGATGAGCTGGCGGACACCGTCTGTCATGTCGTCTATGACCAGGCTGCCCCAATGACGGTAACCCGCCTGCTGGAAAGCCTTGCCATAACCACCTGAGCCGCGGAAGTTGGGCTGGAAGACGGCATAACCTCGGCTGGCCAGTACCTGCACCATGCTGTTGTAACCCCAGCCGACTCTCACCTCGTCTGGGCCACCATGGGCCATCAGCACCAGAGGCAGCGCCTTGTCCTCGCCTTTGGGCAGGGTCAGGTAGCCTTGTATCTCCTGGCCATCACGGGCCCGATAATGGATGAGACGGGTCTTGGCCAACTGCCCTGCCTCAAGCCAGGGTCTGGCGCTGAGCAGGAAGCTGACCTCCTTGGCCTTGCGTTCGAAGAGGTAGAAGTCCCCTGGCGTCCTGTCCCCGCTCACCGCCACCACCAGCACCTGGCCGTCCCGGGTGGCCGAGGTGATATCCACCCGGCTGCCAGGAAAGGCAGCCATCAAAGCATCGAGGTCCCGGGCGTAATCGCTATTACCGCCGCCGTCGAAGAAGACCACTTGGGGGAGCTTATCCTCCACCCTGGCCCCTATAACCCCACCTGGCAGGCTGCCCTGGAAGTCGAACAGCGGTTCGGCATCCACCTTGGGGTTGCGGTAGAGCAACTGCTCCTTGCCGGTGGCGGGGTCGTAGATCACCAGACCCCGGGTCTGGGCGCCCCTGTCGGACAAGCCCAGCACCCGCTTGTCATCGGCCATGAAGCGCAGGGGGATAAAGCCCCCTTCGGCCTCGTTGAAGGACACCAGCCTCTGCCATTCATCGCCGTTCTTGTCCCGGTAAGCCACCAGGGTTTCATTGTCATGGGCCAGGTCGGCCCCCACGGCGAAGCGCACGTTGCCCTGGTGGTCGGCCACCAGGTGGGTGCCCTTGACCGGGGGCCGGGTCACCTGGATCTGGCGTCCTGAATAGATGTTGAGGCGGTAGACGGTGGGATAGGACAGATCCCCTGTCTTGAAGGGCTGGGCTGCTACCAGTATCTGTTCGGGATCCTTGGGCAACCAGTCGATGATCTCGGCCCAGGCCTTCAGCGGTTGGCGGGGAGCGCGTTCCCCAAAGAGCATCAGCCGCCGGGAGCCGTCGGCATTCATGGCGTAGATCTCACCCGTCTCCAAGGGCCTGTCCAGGGAACCGTCCGCATGGGTTAAGGTCATCACCAGGCGTTCGTCGTTGGCCCAGTAGAAATGGGCCAGGGAATCCCGGCCGTTGAAGTCCAGGCGAGACAACACCTTCCTGGGTTCCTTGCGGGTCAGCACCACCAGGCCGACGGTACCGTCGTCCTTCTCCATGGCGGCGGCCAGGTATTGGCCCCCTGGGGAGATCTTGATGTTCTGGAATCGGGCTTGACGGGCAAAGTCGCCCAAACTGGGAGGCGGCGCTGCTGGCGCCGCCAATACGGCAGGGCACAGCAACGCCAAAAACAGCAGCATCCTTGTCATGAATTTTTCCCTGTAAAACAACAACTCAGGGAAATTAACAAAAACAAGGGAAACAATCCCTTGTTTTTTAACAACTCAATCAAGCGAGATCCAGCAGGCTGCGGGCGACTGTCCTGATCCCCCGGGCGGTGGCGCCGGCGGCCCAGAGGCCGTTCTCGTTGTTGTTGAAGCAAGCTGCCAGATCCAGGTGCACCCAGCCCTTGCCGCCATTGGGTACGAAGCGGGACAGGAAGCCGGCGGCATTGGAGGCCCCACCGGCGCCGCCCCCCTTGACCGGGCGGCTGTTGGCGGTGTCGGCGTAGTTGCTGGGGCACTCGTTCTGGTGGAAGGGCTCCAGGGGCAGGGGCCAGGCCGGCTCGGCTTCGCCGCTGGCGATGGCCAGCACCTTGCCGGCAACCTCCTGGTCCAGGGCAAAGAGGGCGTTGTAGTTGCTGCCGACGGCGGTCATGGCGGCGCCGGTCAGGGTGGCGGCATCCATGATCAGTGGCGCGCCGGACTCGCCGGCCATCAGCAGGCCGTCCGCCAGCACCAAACGGCCTTCTGCGTCGGTGTTGACTATCTCGACAGTGGTGCCGTTCTTGTAGGTGAAGATGTCACCCAGCTTGTAGGCGTGGCCGGAAATGAGGTTCTCGGCGCAGCAGAGGATGAGCCGCACCCGCTTGTCCAGACCGCGCAGGATCGACAGGGCCAGGCCACCGGTGACCATGGCGGCGCCGCCCATGTCGGCCTTCATGTTGAGCATGCCCTCGGAGGCCTTGATGGAGTAGCCGCCGGAGTCGAAGGTGATGCCTTTACCCACCAGGGCGGCGGCCACGGGAGCTTCTTCACCGCCGGGATTGTAATCCAGCACCAGCATCACCGGCGGGCGCACAGAGCCGCGGCCCACGTTGTAAAGGCCTGTCCAGCCGGCGTCCTTGAGGGCCTCGCCGGAGATCATCTTGTAGCTGACCTTGTCGCCGCCCAGGGCGCTGATAAAGGAAGCGGCCTCGGAAGCCAGCACCTGGGGAGACTTCTGCTCAGGGCCCTTGTTGGTGATGTCCCTTACCCAGCGGGCCACCTTGAGGCGGGCGTCCAGTTCGGCATCGTCGCCGGCCCAGCGGATCTGCTCGCCACCCAGGGTGGACATGAAGCCTTCGGCGAAGGCCCACTGCAGTTCCTGGTCGAAGCCCTCCCCCAGCTGTACCTGGGTGATGCCCTGGCTGCGCAGACGGCGGCCGGCCTGCTGGACGCGGCGGCGCTCGGTGGCATGCACAGTGGCGGTATTGCCGGTAAAGCTCAGCAGCGCCTTGTCGCCCCAGTGGGCTTCGGCAGCATCTTTGGTCAGGTTAACCTTCAACCAGTCACTCATCGGGTTACTCCTTCTGGACGGCGAACGGGGTAAATAGGAAGGGCAAAGATAATACACTAGCGGCAAAGACGAACCCAGAGAGGCCACATGAAGTTTCAGCCCCCCCTGGAAAGGGCCACACTGCAAAAGCGCTACAAGCGCTTCCTGGCCGACATCGACGGCGAACGTGGCCAGCTCACCATCCACTGCGCCAACACCGGCGCCATGACCGGCTGCGGCGAAACGGGCGACACCATCTGGTATCGCCATGACCCCAGCCCCAGAAAGAAGCTGCCGGGCAGCTGGGAGCTGACCGAAAAGGATGGCGACCTGATTTGCATCAACACGGCCCGGGCCAACGCCTTGGTAAAAGAAGCCTTGCAGGCGGGTCGCATCAAGGAGCTGGCCTGGGCCGAGCGTATCCTGCCCGAACAGCCCGACGGCGCCGGCAGCCGGGTCGACTTTCTATTGGAAGGCCAAAGCCGGCGCCTCTGGCTGGAAGTCAAAAGCGTAACCCTGCATCTGGGCGACGGCATGGGCGCCTTTCCCGACGCCGTCAGCCAGCGCGCCCTCA
Source organism: Gallaecimonas kandeliae (assembly GCF_030450055.1). NCBI lineage: Bacteria > Pseudomonadati > Pseudomonadota > Gammaproteobacteria > Enterobacterales > Gallaecimonadaceae > Gallaecimonas > Gallaecimonas kandeliae. Next base: position 714,493 of record NZ_CP118480.1, on the reverse strand, counting down.
AGCATCTGGACGCCCTGGCCGCCAAGGTAGAGGCAGGGGAAGAAGCGGCACTTTTGTTTACGGTGATGCACACCGGTATTACCCAGGTCAGGGCGGCTGAACATATCGATCCGGTCTATGCTCAAAGGCTTAAGGAGGTGATACAGAGAGGCGTTAAGGTGCTGGCATACAAGGCGAGGATCACCACCGAAGGCATGGACCTTGACAAAGCGGTTAAAGTCGTCGTCTAGGCGTTGTCCTGACGGTGACTATCTGTTATAGATAGCCGCCTTAAACGAGCTGAAGGCTCACATCATCCTGATGATTAGGAGAGTCAGCATGGCTGAAACCAAGAAGAAAAGCTCCCTGGGGGTCCTGTCGATCGCCGGTGTAGAGCCTTATCAAGAGAAGCCAGGCGAAGAGTACATGGGCGAGGCTCAACTTGCGCATTTCCGCAAGATCCTCGAAGCATGGCGTCGCCAGCTCAGGGAAGAAGTGGATCGCACCGTGACCCACATGAAGGATGAAGCAGCCAACTTCGCCGATCCGGCCGATCGTGCCTCCCAGGAAGAAGAGTTCAGCCTGGAGCTGCGCACCCGCGACCGCGAGCGCAAGCTGATCAAGAAGATCGAGAAGACACTGCAAATCATCGAAGACGGTGACTACGGCTTCTGCGAATCCTGTGGCGTCGAGATCGGCATCCGCCGCCTTGAAGCCCGTCCCACCGCCGAGCTGTGCATCGACTGCAAGACCCTGGCGGAGATCCGCGAGAAACAGATGGCCGGTTGATGACCGGCTATGTGGGGCGTTTCGCCCCCAGCCCCTCAGGGCCGCTGCACCTGGGTTCCCTGGTCGCGGCCCTTGGTTCTTTTCTGGATGCCCGCGCCCATGGCGGCCGCTGGCTGGTCCGCATCGAAGACATAGATCCTCCCCGCGAAATGCCCGGCGCCAGCAGCGCCATACTCCGCACCCTTGAGGCCTTCGGCCTGCACTGGGACGGCGAGGTGCGCTACCAGAGCCGCCACCATCAGGACTACGACGCCCTCTTGGCCAGGCTCGGCAGCCAGGGGCACCTCTACCGCTGCGCCTGCACCCGTAAACAGCTCAAGGAGCAGGGCCTGCACCTGCGTGCCACCTGCAACCCACCGGCTCAAGGCGCGCCCGCCGCCCTGCGTTTTCGCAACGACGCCCCTATCACCGGCTTCTGGGACAGAGCCCAGGGTCAGGTGACGGTGCCACAGGCACTGGCCGCCGAGGACTTCATCATCCACCGCAAGGACGGCCTTTATGCCTATCAGTTGGCGGTGGTGGCGGACGACATCGACCAGGGCATGACCCACATAGTGCGGGGCAGCGATCTGGTGGAAGCCTCCGTCTGGCAGCTGCAACTGTATCGGGCCCTTGGGGCCGCCCCCTGTAGCTACCTGCACCTGCCATTGGTGCTGGGAGAAGACGGCCAGAAGCTCTCCAAGCAGAACCACGCCGCCCCCATAGACGACGCCAACCCCCTGCCGGCCCTGCGCCAGGCCCTTTGGCATTTGGGGCAACAGGTGCCGCAAGCCGACAGCGTCGAAGACCTGCTCAAGGCCGCCGTCACACAATGGTCGCACCTGGATGATTCTCAACCGGCCCAGGCTCGGGTATGATTTGCGGCCTGAATATCAGGTTCCACGTTAGGTGAACGCCATTATTTCCCGAGTGATAGACTTTTGCCGCCGTATGGTCGGGGGCAAGGAAAGCGAGCCCAGTGCCGTCATTCCCCGCGACGAGCACAACATCAGCCGCAAGGACATCAGCGACAACGCCCTCAAGGTGCTCTACCGCCTCAACAAGGCCGGTTACGAGGCCTACCTGGTGGGCGGCGGTGTGCGCGACCTGCTGCTGGGGCTGCACCCCAAAGATTTCGACATCGTCACCAATGCCCACCCCGACGATATCAAGAAACTGTTCCGCAACTGCCGCCTGGTGGGCCGCCGCTTCCGCCTGGCCCATATCCTCTTCGGCCGTGACGTCATCGAAGTCGCCACCTTCCGCGGCAGCCTCACCGACAACCCGGACGCCGCCCGCTCCGAAGAAGGCATGCTGCTGCGGGACAACGCCTACAGCGACTCGGTGGAAGAAGACGCCCTGCGCCGCGACTTTTCCATCAACGCCCTCTACTACAACATCGCCGACTACAGCATCGTCGATTTCGCCGGCGGCATGCAGGCCCTGGAAGAACGCCGTATCGAGCTGATCGGCGATCCGGCCACCCGCTACCGTGAAGATCCGGTGCGGATGCTGAGGGCCGTGCGCTTCGCCACCAAGCTGGACATGGACATAGCCCCGGATACGGCCAACCCCATCCGCGAGCTGGCGCCACTGCTGGACGACATCCCCGCCGCCCGCCTCTTCGAGGAGTGCCTCAAGCTGTTCATGGCCGGCCATGGCCTGGACAACTTCCGCATGCTGGCCGACTACGGCCTGCTGCAACGGCTCTTCCCGAGCCTGGCCCCCTACCTGGACGATGCCAAGGCCCGCCGCCTCATGGAACTGGCCCTGGACAACACCGATCAGCGGGTCCGCACCGACCAGAAGAGCACCCCGGCCTTCCTCTTTGCCGCCCTGCTCTGGCCTGTGCTGGACATCCGCGCCCAGGACATACTGCTGGAATCCGGCCTGCCCAGTAACGACGCTTACCAGTTGGCCATGAACGAGGTGCTGGACGACCAGTGCCGGCGCATCGCCATACCGCGCCGCTTCACCACTACCATCCGCGAGATCTGGACACTGCAGCTGCGCCTGGACAAGCGCGCCGGCCGCCGTGCCGAACGGCTCTTCGAACACCCACGCTTTCGCGCCGCCTTCGACTTCCTGGAGATGCGCGGCGAGGTGGAAGGCAAGGAGATCAAGGCCCTGGCCCAGTGGTGGCAGCAGTACCAGCTTGAGGATGAGTCCGGCCGCCGCCACCTGGTATCCGGCCTCTTCGAGGCCAAGGGACCCAAGCGCCGCAAGCCCCGCAAACGCCGCCCCAGGGCTCCCCAGACCCAGGCATGAGTAGCCTCGCTTTTATCGGGCTGGGGGCCAACTTGGACGCCCCGGCCCGCCAGCTCTGGCAGGCCTTGCACCACCTGGCGGCCCTGCCACAAAGCCGCCTGCTCCAATGCTCCAGTTTCTATGCCTCCAAGCCCATGGGCCCCCAGGACCAACCCGATTACGTCAACGCCGTGGCAGTCCTGGAAACCGGGCTGGAGCCTCTGGCCCTGCTGGACGCCCTGCAGGCCATAGAAGAGCGCCAAGGCCGGGTGCGCCAGCGCCGCTGGGGGGAACGCACCCTGGATCTGGACCTGCTGCTCTTCGGCGACCAACGGCTCGATCTGCCCAGGCTCCAAGTGCCACACTATGGGCTCAAGGACAGGGACTTCGTGCTGCTGCCGCTCTGGGAACTGGCTCCCGAACTGGTACTACCAGATGGACAACCCTTGGCAGCCCTGGTGCCCGAAGCCGAGGCCCTGGCCAAGGTCGCCGAGCCCCTTTGACAAGGGGACGCCTTGGGTTAGAGTAATCGCCCTAATTTCGCTCTGAAGGTCATGTCATGAGCAAAGTCAACGAAGCCGCGCTGCGAAAGCGCATCTCCACCGCCAGCCTCCTGAAGATGAAGGAGAAGGGGGAGAAGTTCTCCAGCCTCACCGCCTACGACGCCAGCTTCGCCAAACTCTTCGACGAACAGGGTGTGCAGGTGCTGCTGGTCGGCGACTCCCTGGGCAACGTCATCCAGGGCAAGGACGACACCCTCGGCGTCACCATCGAGGAGCTGGCCTACCACACCCGCTGCGTGCGCGCCGCCAGCCAGAGCGCGCTGCTGGTTACCGACATGCCCTTCATGAGCTACGCCACCCCTCAGCAGGCCTGCGAGAACGCCGCCACCCTGATGCGCGCCGGCGCCCAGATGGTCAAGCTGGAAGGGGGCGAGTGGCTCTGTGACACCATCAAAACCCTGGTGGAGCGCAGCGTCCCTGTCTGTGCCCATATCGGCCTGATGCCCCAGTCCGTACACCTGATGGGCGGCTACAAGGTGCAGGGCAAGACGGTGGAAGATGCCGAGCGCATATTGCGTGAAGCCAAGGCCCTGGAAGCGGCCGGCGCCCAGCTGCTGGTCATAGAGTGTGTCAGCCAGAAGGTGGCAAAGGCCGTGACCCAGGCCCTGCGGATCCCGGTGATCGGCATAGGCGCCGGCCCCGATACCGACGGCCAGGTGCTGGTGATGCACGACCTCTTCGGCATCAGCGCCGGCCATATTCCCAAGTTCTCCAAGAATTTCCTGATCGAAACCGGTGACATGCAAAGCGCCGTCAGCCGTTTCGTCACCGACGTGGCCGAGGGGCGTTTCCCTGCGGCCGAGCATTCGTTTGATTGAGGTAGCCGTCGAATGCGCACAGTGCATTCCGTTAAGGATCTGCGCGCCCAGGTAAAGGCCTGGCGCCAGAAAGGTGAGCGAGTCGCCCTGGTCCCCACCATGGGCAACCTCCACGAAGGCCACCTGACCCTGGTCAGGGAAGCCAAGCTCCAGGCCGACCGGGTGGTGGTCTCCATCTTCGTCAACCCCCTGCAGTTTGGGGCCGGTGAAGATCTGTCCTCCTATCCCCGCACCCCGGAGGAAGACAGCGCCGCCCTCTTCGAAGAGGGGGTCGACCTGCTGTTCATGCCCGGTGTCGAGGTGCTCTACCCCCATGGCATGGACGGCCACACCAAGGTGGAAGTGCCCGGGATCTCCGAACTGTACTGTGGCCAGACCCGTCCCGGCCATTTCCGCGGCGTGGCCACCGTCGTCTGCAAGCTGCTCAACCTGGTCCAACCCGACATCGCCTGCTTCGGCATGAAGGACTACCAGCAGCTGGCCGTCATCCGCCACATGGTGGACGACCTGGCCATGCCGGTGGACATAGTGGGTGTGCCGACGGTACGGGCCGACAGCGGCCTGGCCCTGAGCTCCCGCAACGGTTACCTGACCGCCGAAGAGCTGGCCAAGGCTCCGGCCCTCTACGCCACCCTGGAAGGCCTTGGCGCCAGCCTGGCCGACGGGAACAAGGATTTTGCCGCCCTGGTCGCCCAGGGCCGTGAAAAGCTGGAGCAGGCCGGCCTCAAGCCGGACTACCTCCATATCCTCAATGCCGACTCCCTGGCCCCTGCCGATACGCAGGACCAGACACTGGTGATACTGGTGGCCGCCTATCTGGGCAAGGCCCGTCTCATCGACAACCTGCTGGTGGATTTGCAGGCATAAGGCATTTGGTTTATATTGCGCCGACTTTCTGGCAAGCGTGGTAAAATGGTCACGTTTTAGCCAAGGGCGCGATGAGAAATAGGGTTTTGAAGCCATGCAAAGAGTGATGCTGCAAGGCAAGCTGCACCAGGCCCGGGTTACCCACTCGGTACTGGAATACGAAGGGTCCTGCGCCATCGACCAGGACTTTTTGGACGCTGCCGGCATTCTGGAATACGAAGAGATCCAGATCTACAACATCGACAACGGTGAGCGCTTTACCACCTACGCCATCAGCGGCGAGCGTGGCTCCAAGGTGATCTCCGTCAACGGTGCCGCCGCCCACAAGGCCAAGCAGGGTGACCGAGTCATCATCTGTGCCTACGTGCGCCTGGACACCGACGAAGCGCTGAAGCACAAGCCCAGCCTGGTCTACCTGGACGCCCAGAACAACATAGTGCGGACCAGCAAGGACATCCCCGTCCAAGTCGCCTGATAAGGGCCCTGGACCATGAAAAACGCCGGCTTCCTGCCGGCGTTTTTTATTATTCCATCATGGCCCAGAGATAGACCCCCTCCAAGGCCAGCAATACCGAGATCCCCCAAAACAGGACCAGGATCTTCACTTTTATCAAGTCTTTCATAGTGCCTCCCCTGTTCTTACCCCAAGGCTAGCCTCGGGACAGGTCGGCGTCCAATCGCCAGCACTGCTGGCCAGCCGCCAGGTATTTGCGCTCGAAGGGAGTGATGGGTGCCTCCAGCACCTCCGACAGCCGGCTGGCGATGCCGGCCAGCTCGAGGGCGGCGGCGAACTCCTCCACGTAGAGGAGCCAGTTGGAGCGCAGCTGCAACTGACCACCCAGGGCCAGCAACGCCGGGAAGCCGGGGCCGCCATGCCAACGCCTTTGCAAATGGGCGGCCTTGGGCCAGGGATTGGGATAGAGCAGGTAGTGGTGGGAGGGCCTGACGCCCTCCTCGGCCAGCAGCCGCCAGAGATCGTTGAGATCGGCCCTCAGCAGCAACAGGTCGCCCTCATCCCCGCCATGGCGGTGCTTGGCCAGGCGGTGGGCGGACTTGTCCACCCCCAGCACCTGTGCCCCTGGATGACGAGCCGCCAGCAGGGCCGTGCTCTCCCCTACCCCGCAGCAGCTGTCCAGCACCAGTGGCCGGGTTGGATCCCGCCAGGCTCTGAAAGCCGCCAGGGCCGCCAGGCTGTGCTGGGCAAAGGGTTTTTGAAAGGGCGTATCCAGGTGGCGGCGCACCAGCTCCAGCAGCCGTTCATGCAGGCTCTGCTGGTTGCTGGTGACCGCCCGGGCCGGCATCAGTGACGAAGTCCGACGCCGTTCTTGATCAGGTAGTGGGCCAGGGCATACATGGCCACTATCATCACCCCCAGCACCGAGAAGGCCTGCCAGAGGGCGATATCGGCGGTGCCGAGAAAGCCGTAACGGAAGGCGTTGACCATGTAGAGGATGGGGTTGATGTGGCTCAGGCCCTGCCAGAAGGCCGGCAGCAGGCTGATGGAATAGAAGACGCCGCCCAGGTAGGTCAGGGGCGTCAGGATGAAGGTGGGCACTATGGAGATGTCGTCGAAGCTCTTGGCGAAGACGGCGTTGAGCAGCCCTCCCAGGGAGAACAGCAAGGAGGTGAGGATGACGGTGATCACCACCACCAGCGGATGCTGGATCTGGATGTGGGCGAAGAACAGCGACACCATTGTCACTATGGCCCCCACCAGCAAACCACGGGCCATGCCGCCGGCCACGAAGCCGAGAATGATGATGCTGTTGGGCACAGGTGCCACCAGCATCTCCTCGATGAAGCGCTGGAACTTGGCGGAGAAGAAGCTCGACGCCACATTGGAATAGGAGTTGGTGATCACCGACATCATGATGAGGCCGGGCACTATGAACTCCATGTAGTCATAACCGCCCATCTTGCCCACCCGGCTGCCGATCAGGCTGCCGAAGATGATGAAGTAGAGGGTCATGGTGATGGCCGGCGGCACCAGGGTCTGCACCCAGATGCGCATGAAGCGGTTGATTTCCTTGTAGACGATGGACGTAAGGGCGATACGGTTGCGGCTGTTCATGCCTGACCTCCACTGCGGCCGTTCTCGACCAGGCTGACAAAGAGTTCTTCGAGGCGATTGGCCTTGTTACGCATGGAAAGCACTTCCACCCCCTGGGCCGAGAGCTGCGCAAAGAGGGGGTTGAGGCCGGCGCTCTTCTCCACCTGCACCTCCAGGGTGTGGTCATCCAGCAGCTTGGCTTCGAAACCTTCCAGCTTGGGCGCGGCTTCAACCTGAGCCAGATCCAGGATGAAGGTCTCGGTGTTGAGCTTGGACAAGAGCCCTTTCATGCTGGTGTTCTCGATGATACGGCCGTGATCGATGATGGCGATGTTGCGGCACAGCATCTCGGCTTCTTCGAGGTAATGGGTGGTGAGGATGATGGTCAGCCCTTCCTCGTTGAGCTGGCGCAGGTAACGCCACATGGAGCGGCGGATCTCGATGTCGACGCCGGCGGTGGGCTCGTCGAGGATCAGCAGCTTGGGCTCGTGGACCAGGGCCCTGGCTATCATCAGCCGGCGCTTCATGCCGCCGGACAGTTCGCGGGTGCGGGCGTCCTTCTTGCCCCAGAGATCCAGCTCCTTGAGCAGCTGCTCGGCCTTGGCCAGCGCCTTAGCGCGGGGCACACCGTAGTAGCCGGCCTGGTTGACCACCACCTGCAGCACCGTCTCGAACTGGTTGAAGTTGAATTCCTGGGGCACCAGGCCCAGGGCGCTCTTGGCCGAGACGGGGTCCTGGACCAGATCATGGCCGAAGATGTGCACCTGGCCCTCTGTCTTGTTGACCAGGGATGCCAGTATGCCGATGGTGGTGGACTTGCCGGCACCGTTGGGGCCCAGCAGGGCGAAGAAGTCCCCCTGGTTCACCTTGAGATCGATGCCCTTGAGGGCCTGGGTGCCGCTCTTGTAGGTCTTTTTGAGGCCGCTGATATCCAGCGCAATGGGACTTGAAGACATGGTTCCTCCCGATTGAATGCGGCCATTATACGCATATCTATCGATGAAAGGAGGCAAGGGAAAGCGACGCCGACAAGGGCCGGCCCAAGGTACACCATACCAGTTTGCCCCTATTGCAATGCCGGCAGGGGCAGCAACTGGCTGGCAAGTAGTTCACTGAGAGCCTCGGCCGCCATGGGCCTGCCCAGCAGGTAGCCCTGGGCCACATCGACCTTCTCGGCTTTGAGAATAGCCAGTTGTTCCTTGGTCTCCACCCCTTCGGCCACCACTTGCAGGTCCAGGCTGTGGGCCATCTGGACTATGGCCCTGACCAGGGAACGGGCCTGGCCCTCATCGGAGAGGCCCTTGATGAAACTCTGGTCGATCTTGAGGTTGTCCACGGCAAAGCGCTTGAGGTAGCTCAGGCTGGAATAACCGGTGCCGAAGTCGTCGATGGAGAGGGTGACATCCAGGGCCTTGAGCCGGCGCACCACCTCCAGGCTGGCCTCCACGTTGTCCATCATCAGGCTCTCGGTCAGTTCCAGCTCCAGGCGGTCGGCAGGGAGGCCACTCTGGGCCAGGGCCGCCTCCAGCAGGTCGAAGAAATCGGGACGGATCAACTGGCGCACCGAGATGTTGACGGCCATGGTGCCGTCAAAGCCCTGCAAGCGCCAGGTGGCCAGCTGCCGGCAGGCTTCCTGCAACGACCAGGCCCCCAGGGGCATGATGAGGCCGGTGTCTTCGGCAAGGGGGATGAACTTGGCGGGGGATACCTGGCCCAGGGTGGGGCTGTTCCAGCGCATCAGCGCCTCGACGCCGATGATCTGGCCGCTGGCGATGTGGATCTGCGGCTGGTAGTGGAGACACAGCTGGTCGGTGCCTATGGCGTCCTTGAGGGCGGACTCCAACTGCAGCCGGTCGGAAAGATCCTTGTCCATGTCCCGGGTGAAGAAGCTGAAAGTACTGCGGCCGCTGTCCTTGGCATGGTAGAGGGCGGTGTCGGCCTTGCGCAGCAGTTGCGAGACGTTGTCCCCATCGTCCGGGTAGACGGCGACCCCGATGGAGGTGCTGATCCAGAGCCGGTGGCCACCGACGAGGAAAGGCTCGCTCATGGCCGCCAGGATCCGCTCCACCACCAGTTCCACCTGGCTGGTTTCATTGATGCGCGGCAGCAACAGCAGGAACTCATCCCCCCCTTGGCGAGAGAGGGTGTCCCCGTCCCGGCACAACGGCTGGATGCGCGCAACCACCTCATTCAACAGGGTGTCCCCAATGTCATGGCCCAGGCTGTCGTTGACGGCCTTGAACCTGTCCAGATCCAGGTAGATGAGGGCCAGGCAATGGCCGTCCCTTTTGGCCTGCAGCAAGGCCTGTTCGCACCTGTCCACCAGCAGGGTCCTGTTGGGCAGGCCGGTCAGGGGGTCATGGAAGGCCAGGAAGGCGATGCGGTCCTCGGCCGCCTTGCGATCGCTGAGATCCGAGAAGACCCCCACATAATGCAGCACCTCGCCCTGGTCGTCCTTGACGGCCCTGATGCTCAGCCATTGGGGATAGACGTCACCCGACTTGCGCTTGTTCCAGATCTCCCCTTGCCAGAGCCCATCCAGGTTAATCTTTTCCCACATGGTCTGGTAAAAGGCCTGGTCCTGGATGCCGGAATTGAGGATGTTCGGCAGTTGGCCTATGACCTCCTCGGGGGCGTAGCCGGTGATGCAGCTGAAGGCGCTGTTGACCGCCAATATGTGCTGGTTGGCGTCGGTGATCATGACCCCGTCCAGGCTCACCTCCACCACCTGGGCCAGGAGCCGCAGATCCCGCTCCTTGCGCAGCCGCTCGCCGATGTCCCGAAAGGACAACAACAGGTAAGACTCCCCCTGCTCCTCGAAGACACAGCCAGAGGCCTCCACCTCGACCAAGTCCCCCCAGCGGTTCAGGAAATTGAACCTGCAGCTTTGCATGAGCTTGTCCTTGAGCTGCAACATCAGCTGCTGGCGCTCGGCCGGGCTCCGCCAGAGCCCCAGCGCCAGGGTGGTATGGCCCAAGGCCTCTTCCCGGCGCCAGCCTGTCACCTGTTCCCAGCGCTCGTTGACGTTGATAAGGCGGCCATCGGAAAGGCGGGTGATGGAGACCAAGTCCGGCATGATCTTGAAAATGCGCCTGAACAGTATCTCCTGTTCCTCGCTTTGCAGCCTGATCTGCTGCAACCTGTTCTCGACCTCCTGCTCCTCTTCCAGCACCTTGTCCAGCCACAACCCCAGCAGGCCCAGCTCCCCCTCCTCCAGGGCACCGACCCTGGCATCATGGTCCCCCGCCACCCGTCGGTGTAGGGTCTCCAACAGCTTTTCGAGGGGTTGGAACAAGGTCCTGCGCAGGCTGATGAGCATGACCAACGCCGCCAGCAGGCTGACGCCGGCGACGATAGACAGTAAGGAGGCGGTGCCGCGCTCGGCCAGGGGCGCCGTATCCGTCCACAGCAGCAGGCTGACGCCGGCCGCCAAGGGCCTCACGAAGAGGGATTGGTTATCCAGGTGAAAGGTCTTGGCACCGGCCTGGGGCAAGGATGGCAGTGGGCCCAGCCCCTCGGGCAACTGGTCCAGCGCCTGGCCTTGAAGGTTGCCTTGCAGGCTGGCCAGCACCAGGCCGTTCTTGACCAGCAACGCCTGGCGGGCCGTGCCGCCGGCCGCGTTCAAGGCCTGCTGGTATTGCCTTGGAGACAGTGCCAGGACTTTATCTACGGCCAAGGCGACCAGGTCGGCCACCTGCTCGCCATGGCGCTGGCTGGTCTTTTGTTCCAAGCGGAGGTCGGCGTGGTGCTGTAGCCAGGCGGTGAGCAGGGAAATGGCAAAGGCCAGCAGCAGCAACGGCAATACCAATCTGGTTTTCGTCTGCCGCTGTAGCCGCGTGCCTACCATGGCCTTACCTCCGTGGTGAAATGAAACTGGTACGGCTGTACCTGTCAACCGGCTGAGCCAAGCATAGCATCTACCCCAAAAGCCGCCGGGAATGCCCACAGGACGGGGCCTGGCGCGCCGCGGCCCGGACCCCAAATATTCATTTTGACGGCCTGATATTTGAGCTATATTAGGCCTGACGCCGCCGCCCCAGGGCCTTGGCGGTGTTCATCCTTTCCGGACATTGGCGTGCTATTGGTCGGGACTGCGATGGTACAGATGCAATAGCGCGACTTTGTGAGATTGATCGATGAACCTGTTCGTATCCAACCTGTCCTTCCGCGTGGAAGCCGACGCCCTGGCTCAACTTTTCAGCCAGTACGGTGAAGTACAGCGTGCCCATATCGTGAAAGACAAGGAAACCGGCCGCTCCCGTGGTTTCGGTTTCGTAGAAATGGCCGACAAAGCCATGGGCGAAGCTGCCATCAAGGCCCTCAACGGCCAGGAATTCGAAGGCCGCAGCCTGGTGGTCAACGAAGCCAAGCCCCGCGAGCAACAAAGTCGCCCCCGCCGTTTCTGATGATCCCTGTTCGGGCGCCCTAGGCGCCCGACTGTTGTAAATAGCACTGCTCGGCTTTGTTCGATGGCGTCCTGTCAGTACACTGGCCCGACCGTGCTGACGAGAGATCCCGATGAAAGATCCACAAACCCTGCTTGCCAACAACAGGGAATGGGCGCACCAGATGCGCCAGAGCGACCCCGCTTTCTTCGAACGCCTGGCTGAACGTCAGAATCCCCATCTGCTGTGGATAGGCTGCGCCGACTCTCGCGTGCCTGCCGAACAGCTGACCGGCCTGCTGCCGGGCGAGCTTTTCGTGCACCGCAACGTGGCCAACCAGGTGCTGACCACCGACATCAACTGCCAGGCGGTGATCGACTTTGCCGTCGGCGCCCTCAAGGTCAGCAACGTGATCGTCTGTGGCCACTACGGCTGTGGTGGCGTCATGGCCGCCCTGCAAGGCGGCGCCGAAGGTAGCCTCGGCCAGTGGCTGCTGGATCTCAAGGAAGTGGCCGAGCGCCACAGTGCCCTGCTGGAAGGCCTGACCTTGGCCGAACAGGCCAACCGGCTCTGCGAGCTGAATGTGCTGGAAGCGGTGTGCCGCGTCGCCCGCTCACCGGCGGTGCAAAAGGCCTGGTCCGAAGGCCAGAAGCTGTCGGTTCACGGCTGGATCTATGGCGTGGCAGACGGCGAGCTGGCGGAGCTTGGCCTGACCATCAAGAGCCAGGACGACATAGTGCCGGCCCGCGACAAGGTGCTGGGCAGCTACTTCAGCGAGTAAGCCCCCATAAGAAAAGGCCGCTCGATGAGCGGCCTTTTTTCATTCCAGCAGGGTAACCATGCCGATATAGGGCAGGTTCCGGTATTTCTGGGCCCAGTCGATGCCGTAGCCCACCACGAACTGGTCGGGGATGGAGAAACCGATGAAGTCCACCGGCACTTCCACCTCGCGGCGGGAAGGTTTGTCCAGCAGGGTACAGAGCCGGATGCTCTTGGGATCGCGGGTCTGAAGCACCTTGACCACCTTGGACAACGTGTTGCCGGTGTCGATGATGTCCTCGACGATCAGCACATGGCGGCCGGCGATGTCTTCGTCCAGATCCTTCTTGATCTTGACGTCGCGGCTGGACTCCATGGAACTGCCGTAGCTGGACACCGTCATGAAATCGAATTCGCAGGGGAGCTTCAGTTCGCGGGCCAAGTCCGCCAGGAATACCACAGAGCCGCGCAGCAGCCCCACCAGCAGTATCTCTTCGTCCGGGCCGTAGCAGGCTTCAATTTCCCTGGCCATGGCCACAACGCGGGCCTTGACGTCCGCTTCGCTGATAAGCCTTTCCAACCTGTGTTTCATCTCTGTCTCCCAAGGTTCGGGGGCGGCAAGGATACGCCAATGCGGGCCGCCACCAAAGCCCTATTGCCCGTGGCCGTAGCCCCAGCGGGGCACCAGCCCCTGTTCTATGCCGATGTGATCGAGGATCCTGGCCACCATGAAATCCACCAGATCCTTGATCTCCTTGGGCTCATGGTAGAAACCGGGCGCCGCCGGCATGATGCAGACCCCCAGCCTGGCCAGTTTGAGCATGTTCTCCAGGTGGATGGCGGACAGGGGCGTTTCCCTCGGCACCAGGATCAGCTTGCCCTGCTCCTTGAGCACCACGTCGGCGGCCCGCTCGATGAGGTTGTCCGAAGCGCCCTGGGCTATGGCAGAGAGGGTGCCGGTGGAACAGGGCAGCACCACCATCTGTTTTGGCGCCGCCGAGCCCGAGGCCACGGGGGAGAACCAGTCGTCCTTGCCATAGACCTTGAGCTGGCCGGGCCGGGCCTGGAAATGCTCGGTCAGGAAGGCCTCAGCGCCTTCGGGCTTGGCCGGGATCTTGAGATCGGTCTCGGTGGCCAGCACCACCTTGGCCGCCGACGAGATCAAGAGGTGCAGCTGCCAGCCGGCGGCCAGCACGCACTCGATGAGGCGCAGCGCATAGGGTGCCCCCGAGGCACCGGTGATGGCCAACGTCAGGGCCTTAGTCATGGCCGGCCTCCAGGGCGTCGAGCAGTTTCTGGTGGATGCCGCCGAAGCCGCCGTTGCTCATCACCAGTATGTGGTCCCCTGCCCTGGCTTCCCGCACCAGCATGGCCACCAGTTCGTCGACGCTGTCGCTGTAGCTGGCCGGCACCTGGGAGTCACGGCAGAGATCCTTGATGGACCATTTGAGGCCCTGGGGCTCGAACCAGAACACCCTGTCGGCGGCCTTGACGGCGGCGTTGAGCTGGTCGGCATGGACCCCGGCCTTCATGGTGTTGGAGCGCGGCTCCAGCACCGCCAGAATGCGCTGGCCCCCCACCTTGCGGCGCAGGCCATCGAGGGTGGTGGCGATGGCGGTGGGGTGGTGGGCGAAATCATCAAAAACGCTGACCCCGGCCCGCTCGCCGCGCAGCTCCAGGCGCCGGGCCACGTTCTCAAAGCGCCCCAGGCTCTCGGCCGCCACCTTGAGCGGCACCCCGGCATGGCGGGCCGCGGCCAGGGCCGCCAGGGCGTTATGGACGTTGTGCATGCCCACCAGTTCCCACTGCACTTCCACCCGCTCCTCGCCGCCCAGCACTGTGAACTGGCTACCGTCGCCCTTGATCAGCTCGGCCTTGAGGTCTTCCCCCAGCTTGAGGAAGGGGGTCCAGCAGCCTTGGGCCAGGGTGTCGGCCAGGTTGGCGTCGTCCGCCGGCCCTATCACCAGGCCCTGGCCCGGCACCATCCGCAGCAGGTGGTTGAACTGGCGCTGGATGGCGGCCAAATCCGGGAATATGTCGGCGTGGTCGAATTCCAGGTTGTTGATGATGAGGGTGCGGGGCCTGTAGTGGACGAACTTGGATCTTTTGTCGAAGAAGGCGGTGTCGTACTCGTCCGCCTCCACCACGAAGAAGGGAGCGTCGCCGAGGCGAGCAGAGAAGCCGAAGTTGGCCGGCACCCCGCCCACCAGGAAGCCGGGCTTGAGGCCGGCTTCTTCCAGTATCCAGGCCAGCATGGAGGTGGTGGTGGTCTTGCCGTGGGTGCCGCTCACGGCCAGCACCCAGCGGTCCTTGAGCACCGCCTCATAGAGCCACTGGGGGCCTGACACATAGGGGATACCCTTGTTGAGCACCGCCTCCACACAGGGGTTGCCGCGGCTCATGGCGTTGCCGATCACCACCAGGTCCGGGGCCGGCTCGAGCTGGGCCACGTCATAACCTTCGGTGAGGCTGATGCCGGCCGCCTCCAGTTGGGTGCTCATGGGGGGATAGACGTTCTGGTCAGAGCCTGTGACCTTGTGGCCCAGCTCCCTGGCCAGTTGCGCCAGGCCGCCCATGAAGGTGCCGCAGATCCCGAGGATATGTATGTGCATGCTGCTTTTCGACAAAGGAAGACTGGCGCTTAGTGTACCAGCAAGGGGCTTGGGGGGAAGCTGAACCACCACCGCAAGGCCCACCCTGTGAGGGGCAAACGAAATCGTTTATCATGGCCGCGCCTCAATTCAGCCTGAGAATCTGTCCATGCAACGTTTGGTTAGCGTCCTCCGCCAGGACGGCGTCGATAAAGACCTCATCCACCTGGTCAACGTACTGGGTGCCGCCTGCAAAGAGATCAACTTCCGCCTGCACCAGGGCGCCCTGGCCGGGGTGCTGGGCTCCACCCAGGACGAGAACGTCCAAGGGGAAGTGCAGAAGAAGCTGGACGTCATCTCCAACACCCTGCTCAAGGATCTGTTGCTGGACAGCGGCCTGGTCCGGGCCCTGGCCTCCGAAGAGGAAGACGACATAGTCCCTGGCCCCGAGAGTGGCCAGTTCCTGGTGTCCTTCGACCCCCTGGACGGCTCTTCCAACATCGACATCAACGCCATGGTCGGCACCATCTTCTCCATCTACAAGGCAGAAGCCGGTGAAGTGAGCCAGCAGAGCTTCCTGCGCCCCGGCCGCGAGCAGGTCGCCGCCGGCTACGTCGTCTACGGCCCCGCCACCCTGATGGTGCTGACCACGGGCCAAGGCGTGAAGATGTACACCCTGGACCAGACCATAGGCGAGTACCTGCTGACGGTGCCCCACGTCAAGATCAACAGCGACACCCAGGAATTCGCCATCAACATGTCCAACCAAAGGCACTGGGCCAAGCCCATGCAGGACTACATCGACGACCTGCTCCAGGGCGCCGAAGGCCCCCGCGGCAAGAACTTCAACATGCGCTGGGTGGCGGCCATGGTGGCCGACGTGCACCGCATCCTCTGCCGCGGCGGCATCTTCACCTACCCCTGGGACAGGCGCGCCCCGGAAAAAGCGGGCAAGCTGCGGCTGATGTACGAGGCCAACCCCATGGCCCTGCTGATCGAGCAGGCCGGCGGCAAGGCCAGCACCGGCACAGAGCGCATCCTCGACATCCAGCCCGAACAGATCCACCAGCGGGTGGCCGTGGTACTGGGCGCCGCCAACGAGGTGGACACCGTCGAGCAATACTATCGCCACCAACGCTAAGGCGACGCTAGTCACTGCGGGTCAGGCCGCTATAATAGGCGCCTGACCCAATCCTAGAGCTGAAAGGACTGTCCCAATGAGCCTGAACCAGGTACCTGCTGGCAAGAACCTGCCGGAAGAGATCAACGTCATCATCGAGATCCCGGCCAACGCCAGCCCCATCAAATACGAAGTGGACAAGGACAGCGGGGCCATCTTCGTGGACCGTTTCATGTCCACCCCCATGTTCTACCCCTGCAACTACGGCTACGTGAACCACACCCTGAGCCTGGACGGCGACCCCGTGGACGTACTGGTGCCCACCCCCTACCCGCTGATCCCCGGCGCCGTGATCCGCTGCCGCCCCGTAGGCGTGCTGAAGATGACCGACGAGTCCGGTGAAGACGCCAAGGTTGTTGCAGTACCCGTTTCCAAGCTCACCAAGATCTACGACGACGTCAAAGACGTGACCGATCTGCCCGAGCTGCTGAAGAACCAGATCACCCACTTCTTCGAGCGTTACAAAGAACTCGAACCCGGCAAATGGGTGAAAGTGGAAGGCTGGGCCGACGCCGCCGCCGCCAAGGCCGAGATCCAAAGCTCCTTCGAGCGCGCCCAGCAAAAATAAGGCGCCTCGAGAGCCATAAAAAACCCGCCGGCCGGCGGGTTTTTTATTGCCGGCATGCCAGGCATGGGTCTGGTGGGGCTGTTGCTTATACTTTCAAGGTAAGCCGAGGAGGTTTCATGAATATCGAACAAGCCCTTCAGAACCCGAGCGGCGCCTTCAGGAAACCTGACGATGTGCTGGCCGAGCCTGGTCTGAGCCGGGCCCAGAAGATCCAGGTATTGCGGCGCTGGGAATACGACGCCCGGGAGCTGGAGGTGGCAGAGGAAGAGAACATGGGCGGCGGCCCAGAGAGCCAACTGGCGGAGGTCATTGAAGCCCTGCACCGCCTGGGTGAAAGCCCGGATCTGCGCCACGGCAGTGGCAAGCAGGGTGGGCATTGAGGGAGTAAAGGTTTGCGAAACAATACCTTGTTACTTAGAGTGGGCATCTTTGGCCAAGCCGCCGCTGGCTACCGGCCCACATCAGCAAGGAAGACACATGTTCAAGAAAGCCAGCTTCGCCACCCTGGCCCTGGTGCTGCTCAGCCCCCCGGCCCTGGCCCGCAATACCATAGCCGACCACGCCATCAAGAATGCCCTGGCCCATCCCAAGGCAGAGCAGGTGCTGGGCCACGACATCAAGTTCTTCTTCGGCAAGCAGCCCCACGGCAAGGTCGCCAAGGATATCGGCAATTTCCGAACCAACCAGAAGACCAACGCTTTCGGCAAGAGTGACGAAGCCGCCTGCCAATGGGCCTTCCTGTCCGCCATGAAATCCCTGCGCCAAAGGGCCGAAGCCGAAGGCGGCAATGCCGTCATCAACATCAGGTCCAACTACCAGAACAGTCTGAGCACCAGTGAAGACAGCTACAAGTGCGGCGCCGGCACAGTGATGGCTGGAGTCGCCTTGGTCGGGGACGTGGTCGTCATCAAATAAAAAAGCGGGCCCAGGCCCGCTTTTTCAATCCAGCAGTATATGGGGCAAGAAGCGGGCGCTGTCCTTGGTGATGGGGCCGCTGTCCTCGCGGATCCCCATGCCGCAGGCCTGATCCCCCACCACCCAGCTGCCGACGAGGACATGGTTGCCGTCGAACACCGGTAAGGGCGCCAAGGCCTGGCGCACGAAACGGCCACCGCCGTAGGGGCCCGGCTCGACCAGGGCACTGCCGTTCGGCAGCACCAGCTCCACATTGGCCCCTTCCCTTGAAAACAATGGCTTGCGCGCCCAGCCAGGCTTGAGGCTGCTGCCATCGTCGAAGCAGGCCTCCAGCAGGTTGGGGTGGCCGGGATGGGCCTGCCACAGCAGCGGCAATATGCCCTTGTTGGCCAACACCAGCTTCCAGGGCGGCTCCAGCCAACGGGTGGGGCTGCCGGGAATGAAGCGGGCAAACTCTTCCTCCAACATGAACTCCCAGGGGTAGAGCTTGAAGAGCGCCTCTATGGGGGTGTCGTCCCTGTCCAGGAACTGGCCGTCCAGGAAGCCTATCTGCTCCATGGGCACATAGGCCGTCTCCAGGCCCGCCTGGGCGGCGATGTCTTGGAGGTAGCGCACTGTGCCCAGATCCTCGTCGCTGTGCCAGACGCTGGCAAAGTGCAGCCTGGAACCCAAGTTCAAAGCCCTGAAACGGCTCTCCAGCTGCTCCTGGATGCCGTTGTACTGGTCGGCCCCTGCCGGCACCATGTCGTGCCGCAGGGCATCCTCCAGCCAGAGCCACTGGAAGAACCCGGACTCGTAAAGGGAGGTGGGGGTGTCGTAGTTGAGCTCCAGCAGCTTGGCAGGCCCGGCGCCGCCGTAGGAAAAGTCCAGGCGGCCGTAGAGATGGGGCTCCCTGTTTTTCCAGCTCTGGCTGACCAGATCCCAATAGGCCTCGGGAATGTCCAGCAGGGCCAGCTTCTCCTCGCTGGCCACCACCTGGTCCACCAGATCCAGGGCCATGGCGTGGAGCTCTGCCGTGGGATCTTCGATCCGGGTTTCGACCTCTTCCAGGCTGAAACTGTAGTAGGCGGACTCGTCCCAGTACTTCTCACCCTCTATGGTGTGGAACTGGAAGCCCAGCTCCTCGGCCTGCTCACGCCACCAGGGGCGCTCTTCGATACGCACCCTCTCCATCAGCCGCCCCAGCTCGAACGGCGGGCCGCCGCTGCCCCGAAACCGCCGCGGCGCACAGTGCCGACCGGTGCCACCTTGACGGCAGAGGGGCGAACCTTGACCAGGCCTTCGCCCCGGCTCACCGGCACGTTCTGGGCGGTGCGGTAGGTGTTGGGGTCGTCCTTGGAGCGGTAGAGGGGCTGGGTCTGCACGTTACGGCTCCCCCCCAGCATCTGGCCGGCCATGAAGCCCATCATCATCGGCATGAAGGAGCCGCCGCTGTGGTACTGCTGCTGTTGCTGCTGATCCGGGGTGGCGCAATGGCCGGCGCCGAAATCGGCTTCGCAGGCGGCCAGGCTGGTGTAGCGGGGTGCCGTCTGTTCACTGACCTTCTCGGCCTGTTTGAACTGCTGTTCGCAGTTGCTGCGGTCGTAGTAACCGGCGCATTGGTCGACGCTCTTGAAGACGGCGGCGTCCACCGGCGGCTCACTGCAACCGGCCACGAAGAGGACGCTGACGGGGGCCATCAGGGTCAGAGCCACCTTACTGCTGCGTTTCATCAATCTTCCTTCTTAATAAGTCATACAGGCGGCGTTGAGCAGGCCCACCGCCACCGACGCCAGGCCCACGAAGAGGCCGGGAGCCATTTCGTCCCTGGTGATGCGCGCCGAGAGCTCCCCCAGCAGCCATTGCAGGGCCTTGAAGGTCAGCAGCTGCACCAGCAGCGCCACCAGCCCCCAGGCAGCGGCATCCAGCCAGTTCATGGAGTTGGCCACGGCGCTGGCCATGGGCAGGGCAAAACCCAGCAGGGCACCACCGAAGGCCAAGCTGGCGGCGATATTGTTCTGGCGGATAAGGGCCAGCTCGTCATGAGGGGTGACCCAGGTGTAGATGAGGCAGAACAGCCACAACAACCCTATGGCCAGGGCGAAATAGCCGGCGAAGGCCCCCAGGTATTGGGCGTGGAGGGGAAAGCTGTCCAAGGGTCACTCCTTCTTGAGGTAATCGGCTTCCAGCTCGACGATGCTGCTAGCCGGCACTGTGCAACAGGTCAGCACCTCCCCTTCACTCAAGTAGGCGATGGGGCTTTCCAGGTAGCGGACCTCGCCGCTCTTGAGGTTCATCCGGCAGGCGCCACAGAAGCCGGCCCGGCACTGATATTCCACGGGAATACCGCGCAGCAGCAGCTGGTCGAGAATGGGCTGGTCGGGCGCCGCCGGTATGATGTGGTCCCCTACCACCAGGGCGCGTTTGGTGCTGTCCACCATGGCATCCGTATCGAGAGAAATTCCGGCCCCGACTATAACCCAAAGCAGGGCGGCAAGGGACAGAAAGCGGCGGCGCCCCGCTCAGCCACCGTCGCTGAACTGGGCGATCAACTGCAGCTGCCGCTGCCCCTGTTGCTCCAGCTCGGCGGTGGCCTCCCCGGCGCGCTGCATGTTGTCCTCCAGCACCACGGCGCTGGCCTGGAGCTGGGCCATGCCCTGGGCTATGGCCGTCATGGCCACGGCCTGTTGTTCGGAAAGGGCCGCCATCTCGTCGCTGCCGCCGCTCAGGTCGGCCATGCCCCGGCGCACCGTATCCAGGCATTGCAGGGCCTCCTCCATCACCTGGCGAAGGGCGTCGCTGGTATCCCTGGTGCTGTCGGTTTTGGTCAGCAGCAGCGCCATTTCCTTGTTGATCTCGCCGATGATGCCCTGGATCCGCTGGGTCGAACTGGCCGTGCTGCTGGCCAGGGCCCTGACCTCCTCGGCCACCACCGCAAAGCCCCGCCCCTTGTCGCCGGCGCGGGCGGCCTCGACGGCCGCGTTCAGCGACAGCAGGTTGGTGCGCTCGGCGACGCTGGAGATGAAATCCAGCACTTCATTGATCTGGTCGCAACGCCGGTGCAGCCCCGCCATGTCCTGGTGCAGTGCCACTGTGGCCTGGTTCAGGTCGCGCAGCGCGGCCATGCCGCCGGTAACCAGGATCATGGCGTGCTGCATCTGGGCGTTGACCCCCTGCATCTGCTCCGCGGCCAGCTGCAACTGCTGGCTGACGTGGTGGTTGGCGGCTTCACCCTCGTCCAGCCCCTGGCGCTGGCTGTCCAGCTCCCGGCGCTGGCGGCTCAGCTCCTGGTTGGCATGGTGTTGCAGGCTGAAGGCGCTGTTGATCTGGGTCATCAGGATCTTCGCCGAGTCCTGGACCCTGGCCAGCACCGCCACCAGCTCGGCCTGGCGGTAGAGGCGCCCCGTGGCCTGAATGGCCAGGTCGTCGCGGCCCGCCTGGTAGAGGTAAGGCGACAGGGCCGGCAGGGGCACCTGCTCCCCATGGCGCAGCGGCTGCAACCTGCGGTGCAGGCTGAAGGCGGCCAGGCCCATGCCCAGGCAGGCCACCACCACCCCGGCCGAGGCCGACACCACGGTCGCGGCCAGGGTGCTGAGCAGCAGCGGCGTGAAGAGGCGGACGGCCACAGGCGTACCTTGACGGCGAAAGCGCCTGGGCAGTCGGTCGTCGAGCAGCTGCCGGTAGAGGGACTCGGCCCTGGCGATCTGCTCCCTGTTGGCCATGGTGCGCACCGACTGGTACTCCACCACCTGGCCCCCTTCGCGGATCGGCGTCACGAAGGCATTGACCCAGTAGTAGCCGCCATCCTTGCGGCGGTTTTTGACCAGCCCCATCCAGGGACGCCCCGCCTTGAGGTGCTGCCAGAGATCGGCAAAGAGCGCCGGCGGCATGTCAGGATGGCGGATCAGGTTGTGGGGCTTGCCCAGCAGCTCTTCCTCGGAGAAGCCGCAGAGGCGACAGAACTCCTGGTTGACGTAGGTGATCCGCCCCTTGAGATCGGTGGTGGAGATCAACCGCTGTTGCGGCTCCAACTCGGTTTCGGCCTGGGTGACCGGATGATTGACGCGCATGAGGCTCCCTGCCCTCAAGAAAGACCAGGGGAGTTTCCTTAAAAAGGGGTTGGTTAATTTTGACGCAAATCAAGCCTGCTCCGGATCCCTGGAGGCACCGCCTTGAGCAGTAATGGCGGGACATCTTGCAGTGGGCCATCCCCGTCCCTACAATCGCACCGGGACCCAAGTTGTTCAAAAAAAGCTAAGAAAATGAAAAACAAGACTCTGTTATTGCTTGCAAGCCTGCTGATCCTCGGCTGTCAGACCACCAAACGCCAGGCCCTGGCGCCACAAGACAACGCCAACCTCAAGGACAGCATCGTCATCCAGGACCAGGATGCCAACCTGCTGGGAGCCCGCTACGGCGGCGACACCACAGAAACAGCGGCCATCCAGACCCTGGCCCCGGTGCAAGGCGCCCTCAAGGACTTCATGTTCCAGACCAGCTTCAAACACAAGCTGCGCCAGGCCTTCTGGGACCATGAACAGCTGCGGGGCAACCGCATCATCGAAGTGGAGGACAGCCACCAGCTGGAAGACCTCTACTCGGTGCCCGGCACCGAAGGGCACCAGGTGCTCAAGCTGACCCCCAGCTACACTTTGAGCAGCGACCGCCACCACCTGCAACTGCGCCTGCAGGCCCAGTACTACGCACCGCCCGCCAAGAAAGGGGCCAAGCCCAAGCTGCTCTATCGCAACAGCTTCTTCTACCAGTCCCCGGCGCTGGACTTCAGCCCTCGCCTGGAGCGCAACGCCGACGAGTTGGCCGCGGAACGCAAGGTGGTGGAAGAGAAGTATTACAAGCTGATGGATCAGGCCACCGATGGCTACCAGCGGCTGCAGCTGACCAAGGAAAAGGCACAGAAGCTCCAGGATATCCCCAGCATGCAGGACCAGGCCGGCATCAGCCGCCAGTACGCCGACTTCCTGCAGGGTCAAAAGCAGTGGCTGATGGACCAGGCCAACCAGGGCATGGCCGAAGTCATCGACATGCTGCTCTATGACATCAACACCCCGGCCCTGCCGGACATGGACGAGGCCAGCCACTTCCCGGCCCCCCAAGGGCGCCAGTGGCAGCGGCTCAGCAAGCGCGAAGGCCGCAAACTGTTGTCCGTGGCCCAAGGCGACAGTTACGACTGGGGCGACCTGGCCCAGGAATGAAAAAAGGCGCGGGGAACCGCGCCTTTTTTATTGGGGCTTCAGCCTTGTGCCGTCCTGCGGGCCCGGATGCCAGTGACCACCATGAAACCCAAGAACCCCAGCCAGGAAGCGAAGAGGCAGGCCAGGACCCAGAGGACCTTTTCTGTGCCTTGGCTGCGGCGGGAAACGAGGACCAGCAAGGCCGGCAACAACACAAAAAGGACCAGGGCGACAAAGGCCCCCATCCCTATCAAGGTGGCGTTAATGCTCACGAGTTTTCCTTAACATCTTGTCGTTAGAGGCAGCCTGGACGGCCGCCTCCCTCTTGCCAACAGGCGTCAGAGTGGCGCACAGGCCGTTTCCAGCCAGGCCAGGCTTTCCCCTTCCAGCCTGGGGCCTATCTTTTCCAGCACCTCGCCGTGGTAGCGGTTCCACCATCCCTTCTCTTCTTCGCTCAGCAGGCTGAGATCCAGCAGGCGGCGGTCCATGGGGATGAAGGTGAGGTTGTCGAAGCCGTAGACGGGCCTGTCACCCTCTGCCTGGCGCTCGCTGACCACCACCAGGTTCTCGACGCGGATCCCGAAGGCCCCTTCCCGGTAGTAGCCCGGCTCGTTGGACAGCACCATGCCCGGCAGCAGCGGGTGGTTGTTGGCCGCCTTGCCGATGCGCTGTGGCCCTTCGTGGACGCTCAGGCACTGGCCGACGCCATGGCCGGTGCCGTGGTCGTAGTCGTAACCCTGGGCCCAGAGCGGTGCCCTAGCCAGCAGGTCCAACTGGTGCCCGCAGGTGCCTTTGACGAAACGGGCGCTCCCCAGGGCGATATGGCCCTTGAGCACCAGGGTGAAGAGCCGCTTCTGCTCCGCCGTCACCTGGCCTATGGCCAGCGTCCGGGTGACGTCCGTGGTGCCAAGCGGATACTGGCCGCCGGAATCCACCAGGTAGAGGCCGTCCTGCGGCAGCGGCGCCGGAGCGCCGTTGCGGAAGTTGTAATGGGGCAACGCGGCGTTGGCGCCGGCGGCGGAGATGGTGTCGAAGCTCGGCTCCAGGTAGTCGGCCTGGGCCAGGCGGAAGCTCTCCAGCTTGTCGGCCAGGGTCGATTCGTCCGGGCGCTGGCCTTTGGCGACTATGGCGTCCAGCCAACAGAGGAACTGGCTGACGGCGGCGCCGTCGCGCAGGTGCGCCTCACGCATGCCGGCCAGTTCTTCGGCGTTCTTGCAGGCCTTGGGTACCAGGGTCGGCTCCAGGCCCTTGACGATGACGGCGCCCGCGTCCTTGAGGGCCAGCGCCAGGGCGGCCGGGGTCAGGGCCTCGTCCACCAGCACCTTCTGGCCCTTGAGGGCCGCCAGCTCGTAGTGGAGGGTATCGGGGGCCAGCACTTCTACGCCGTCACCCAGTTCGGCCTCGGCGGGCAGCCGGGCCTGGTCGACGAAGAGCTTGAGGCGGCCATCCTTGTGCAGCAGGCCACGCATCAGCAGTACCGGCAGCCGCGGCACGTCGCCGCCGCGCAGGTTGGTGAGCCAGCCCAGGCTGTCGGGCTGGGCCAGCAGGGCCCAGTCGGCACGGGCGGCAAAGGCCTGGCCCAGGGCTTGGCGCTTGTCCTGGCAGCTCCGGCCTGTGATGGCCACGGGCAAGGCAAAGCCGGGGCTGTGGGGCAAGGCCGGGCGGCCTTCCCAGAGGGCATCCACCAGGTTGGCCTGGTGGACGAACTCGACCTGGGGCGCCGCTTCCTGCCAGGCCGCCAGTTGACGGGCGCTGACGCAGAAGCTGTCGAAACCGATGCGGGCCCCTTGCGGCAGGGCCGAGAAGTAGTCGCCGATAGGCTCCTCCACCAGGTGGTGGATCTGGGTGCCGGCCGGCACCTGGCTGCGCACCTGCACCCTGTAGCGGCCGTCCACCCAGATGTGGAGGGCCTCTTGGGTCACCAGGGCGATACCGGCCGAGCCGGTGAAGCCGGTCACATGGGCCAGGCGCTCGTTGGCGGCAGGCAGGTATTCGTTGAGGTAGTCGTCGTCATGGGGCAGGAGCCAGCCGTGCAGCTCCCCCAGTTTGGCTTGTATGGCGCTTATCACCGACATCTCCTTAAATGGGTGAACCCGGCGGAATGGTGCTCTGGGCCGGCAGTGGCGTCTTGGGATCGGCCAGGAAGGCCGTCAACCAGAGCCCGGCTTCACGCTGCTGGCGTGGCCAGTTGGCATCCCCTCGGCGGCCCTGCAGCCAGCTCGCCGCCTGGCGCAGCTCGCTGCGCAAAAGGGCGCCGGCCGGGGCTGAGAGCTTGGGCAGGGTCTTGGCGATTTCTGCCAGGCCCTGCCAGGCCACCGCCTGCTGCGCTTGGCTCTGCTCGCCTTGGCGCCAGCGGTTGAGCACCAGCGTATTGATGACCTCCAGCATATCAGGGCCCTTGGCCTGCTGATAGAGGCGCTCCAGCCGCGCCGGCGCCAGGGCCGGGGCCAGCACCAGTTGCGCCGCCGCTTCCTCGGATGCCTGAGGGTCGAACAAGAGGCCAAGGCGGCTGGGTAGCCATTCGGCTTTAAGCTCCAGGTCCTGCCCGGATGGCGGCATGGCCCGCACCAGGCTCTGGGGCAAGTCCAGCACGGCGTCATCCAGCAAGCCGTCCAGGGCCTTGAGGGCCGCCTGCTGACGCTCGGCGGAGATGGGCTGGGCACCGAGATCGGCCTCCCCCTGGCGGCCGTAGCGGTAACTGACGCCGCCAAGTAACCTGGCCACGGCTTCGGCCTGGTAGCGGTGCAGCAGGTAGAGGGGGCTGAGCTTGCGCTGCCAGTCGTCGCCGCGCTCGCCGTCACCGACGGCCTCCTTGGCGAAGTGGGCCAGGGCCAACTTGCGCACGGCCAGCAACTGGTCCAGGGCTTTCAGGGGATCGCTGCCGAAATCCCAGAGGTTGGCACTGCCTTCGGCGCTGGCAAAGCCGCGGGCCCCTTCGTCGGAGATGTAGGCCAGGGACTGGTTGTCCTCGATGAGTTTGGCCCTTTCGGCATCGTCCTTGGCGTAGGCGTAGTGCACCACATAGTGGTCCCAGTGGCCGACGCCGACGGCATAGGCGTCAGCCAGGCTCACCTGGCCGTCCTTGAGGTGCACCTTGGGATGGGGATAGTCCATCACGGACGCGTCCCCCTGGGTGCTGGCGGCGAAGTTGTGCTGGAAGCCAAGGGTATGGCCCACCTCGTGGGCGGCCAACTGGCGCAGCCTGGCCAGGGCCATCTGCAAGGCCTCTTGCTTGTGGGCCTTGCCCACCAGGGCCTCGGCGATGCGCAGATCCTGGCGCACCCGCAAGGAGCCCAGGCTCACCTGGCCCTTCAAGATCTCGCCGGTGCGCGGGTCGGCCACGGCGGCGCCGTAGGACCAGCCCCTTGTCGCCCTGTGCACCCAGTTGATGACGTTGTAACGGATGTCCATGGGATCGGCGTCTTCGGGCAGCACCTTGACCTCGAAGTCGATACCCACTTCTTTGAAGGCGGCGCTCCACCAGCGGGCACCGTCCAGCAAGGCCGAACGCACCGGCTCAGGGGTGCCGTTGTCCAAGTAATAGATGATGGGCTTGTCAGGCCCTGCCCTGTGGCGCAGCTGGTAGGCCTTCTCGATGGGCTGGTCCAGGGGGGTGGCGTAGTCCTGGAAGCTGATGGAAAAGGCGCCGCTCCTGGGGTGGTAGGGCAGCGGCCGGTAGCCGTCGTCCGGCAGGCGGATAAGGGAGATGCGCTGCACCAGGGTCAGGTGCTTGGGATCCGGCACGGCCCAGCGGATGGCGTCACCCGCCGGCTCACCGCTGAAGGTGAGGATGGCCTGCAACTCGGTGTTGTCCGGGAAGCTCTTGTTGCTCTGCCAGTCCATGGCCGAGAGGCCGCCGTCCAGGCTGTAGCTGCCCTGCCCTGCGCCCTTGATGCGCTGGGCAAGGTCCTGGCGGTCGCTCAGCACCAGGGAGCTGACGTCCAGGTACTTGCCGTCTTTGAGCTGCCCCTGCCAGATCACCGAGCGGGCGAAGGCTTCCTCGACGGAGCGGCGCTCGTCGGCCGAGCCTTCAGGGGCCCGGAAGTTGAGGTTGTCCCTGACCAGCTGCACCTGGTTGCCCTGGCGGGAGAAGTGCACCAGTACGGCTTCGGTCACCTGGTTGCGGTCCAGCCCCACCTCGTTGGCCCCCAGGCCCCAGGGCAGGCTGGCATGGAGCAGGAAAGGCTCGTCGAAGCGGGGCGCCAGCCAAAGCACCCCCTTGGCGGGGTCGGGGTAAAGGGTATAGAACCCCTTGCGGGCGGTCAGGCCGTCCACCACGGCGGCCTGGGCCAGGCCCATCCATAGGACGGCCAGCAAGGCGATGAAACGCATGGGCTGAGACTCCATTGTTGTAAAAAGCGGCAACTGTGATCATTGCGCCTTTTTTAACAGCCTGTTGCAACCGGCATCAGCTTGAACGCCTGACAAGTCCGACAAGTTACTGCACAATGGTTGGACCACATAAGAGGAGCAGCACCATGCAAGTACGTACCCTGGCTCTGGCCGCCCTGCTGGCCTTCCCGGCCCTGGCCCACAATATCCAGACCAATGCCCCGGTACCGGAAGTCGCCATCCAGAAGGACGGCGCCATCACCCTGGAAGGCAAGAAGTTCGGCTACCAGCCTTTCAACACCGACAGCCTCACCGGCAAGGTCAGGGTGATCCAGCACTTCGCCGGCCGCACCAGCGCCAAGGAGATCAACGAGCCGCTGATCGACGCCATCAAGGCCGCCCACCTGCCGGCAGACAAGTACCAGACGGTGACCATCATCAACGTCGACGACGCCATCTGGGGTACCGGTGGCTTCGTGCGCAGCTCCGCCAAGGACGCCAAGAAAGACTACCCCTGGTCCGAGATAGTGCTGGACGAGAATGGCCTGGTGAAAAAGGCCTGGGATCTCCAGCCCAAGAGCTCCGCCATCGTCGTGGTCGACCCCAGCGGCAAGGTCCGCTTCGCCAAAGACGGCAAGCTGAGCAGCGACGAGGTCAAGCAGGTGATGACCCTGGTAAAGCAGCTGCTGGCCAGCGCCTGAAAGTAAGAATGACCGAATCAAAAAAGGCGCCTCAGGGCGCCTTTTTCGTTCAACCGTTCCAGCGCCTTACCGGCCCGGTGTCGATATGGATGAAGTTGTCGTGGGGATAGTAGCCCACGCCGCCGGCCTTCATGGACAGGGCCGCCCTGTGGGCGTCGGCCAGCTTGATGCCGGGCAGGCGGATGTCGATGGCCCGGCCCATGGTGTGGAAGGAATGGGTCGCCACATGGTGGCCGGCCTTCTTCATGGCGGCGTTGGACGCGGGGGAACGGTAGCCGGAGATGACCTGGATGGTGCCCTCGAAACCCAGTTTGCCGGTGAGGTGGGTCAGCTGATCGAAGAGCACCGGATCCATGTGGGTGACATCGCCGCTGCGGTGGTCTTTGAGAACCTGGTTGAAGCTTTGCAGCGTATCCTGCTGGTAAAGGCCGTTTTGCCAGTAAATGCCGTCGGCCTGGTCGCCGGTATGGAGGTTGACCAGGCTCAGGGCCCGCTTGTGGCCTACGCTGGCCATGGCCTTACCGGGAATGACGCTGGCGGCTGCCAGGGCGCCGACACCAAACAGAAAATGGCGACGAGAGAGCACTTTCCCCTGCATTTCACCTCCTACGGCTGGGTGTTTCGGGTATTTGTCGTCAAACGGTCACCAAACTACAGGCTGCGCAAAAAATGTTCAATCCTTATGCAGCGCAAATTGTGAACCTGGCCCCAGATCCAGGCCGTAGAGGTCGTCCCGCAGCTGCAGCTGGCCCTGGTCGTCCACCCAGGCGGTCCAGTACACCAGGGCTATGGGCAGGGGTTTGTCGAGGAAGATCTTCTGGCGCTCGCCGCTTTCCACCTGTTGCTGCCAGTCCGGGTGACCCATCAGCAACTGGTCGGCCAGGTTGTAGGCCATCTGTACCCGCACGCAGCCCGAGCTGTAAGCCCTTCTCGCCCTGTGGAAGAGCTCCGGCTGGTTGGTGTCGTGCAGGTAGACGGCATGGTTGTTGGGCAAGATGAACTTGATACGGCCGAGGGCGTTGTATACACCGGCGCGCTGGCGCAACCGCCAGGTCGGTGGCCAGGGGGACGGCAGCTGCTCCGGCATGGGGATCACCTGGGTCTGGCTGCCGTAGCCTTCCACTATGTCGATATGGTGGCGCAGCAGCTCTTCCACCCCCAGGCGCCTGACCTTGGGCAGGTAGTCCTTGCGAAAGATGCTGTAGGGCACGTTCCAGTAAGGGTTGAGCTCCACGGCCACCAGCTCGCTCTCGAACTGGGGCGTGGGCCTCGATGGCCTGCCCACCACTATCTTGGAGCTGAGCCGTACCTGGTCGCCGTCGAACCAGGTCAGGGTGAAGGCGGGGATATTGACCACCAGTTGCTCGGGGGCCGGGCTGAAGTCGGCCATCCGCGCCAGGGTGGCCTGGATCTGCTGGAGCCGCTGGGCAGGTTTGACGTTGAGGGCGGCGCGGGTGGCCTTGCCCACCACGCCGTCGGCATCCAGGCCGAGGCGCTGCTGGAAGCGCTTCACCGCCGCCACCAGGGCAGGGTCTAAGACATCGCTCCGGCCTTGTTCGGGGAGATCGCCGGTCAGCCACAGCATCTCCCGCAGCTCGGCCACGGCCGGGGCCTTGTCGCCCGGGCGCAACGTGTCGCTGTCGAGCTGCGGCCAGCGCCCCATCTGCGCCAGCATCTCCATCTGCTGGGCGGCCTGGGTCAGGGCCTGGCGCTGCTGGGCCAGCCAGTCGGCGTTGGCCGGCGAGCCCCACAGCAGCAACAACAGCAACATCCACCTCATGCCAAGGCACCTCCCTTACCTAGTATGGTTACTACGCCGGCGACAGTCACAGGGATTTGGGCTAGGCTGGTGCCAACTTCTATCTAGGCAGTACGGACATGGACAAGACCCAACCCCTGGAACGCCTCGGCTACAGCCCCCAGGACAGGCTGCGCCAGTTGGCCCAGCAACAGGGCCTGGAAGGATCCCTCTACAGCGAGGAGAAAGGCGACGCCCTGGACAGGGCCCGCCGCCGCGCCGCCATAGGGGTGACCCGCCGCCAGAAGAACCTGGAAGCCATCTTGAGGCGCGCCCTGTTGCAGTCCGATAACAGCACGGCGGTGGATGAGCTGGACGGCGACTGGTTCTATCACTTCAGCCGCCTCTCTGAGAACATCGGCAACAACCGCATGCAGGGCCTCTGGGCCAACATTCTGCTCAAGGAACTGGAACAGCCGGGCAGCTTTTCGCGCCGGGCCCTGGAGACCCTGGAAAAGCTGTCGGTGAAGGAAACCATGCTCTTCGCCAAGGCGGTGAACATGGCCATGCAGGTGGGCAGCGAATACCGGCTGGTGATAGGGCTCTACCGACGCCACACCCTGGGGGGCAGCCAGACCCGCCTGCTGCCCCTGGGCCAGTTCGGCCTGCCCTACTCGGCCCTGGCCAGCCTGATGGAGGTGGGCCTGCTGCAAAGCTCAGAGCTGGTCAGCGCCGACCTGCGCCAGCACCCTGTCCATTTCAGCATGGGCGGCCACAGAGGCCTTTTGGCCGGCACCCGGCGGCGGGTGCACCTCACCTATTACCGCTTCAGCGCCATCGGCGACGAACTGGCCCGGCTGGTGGCCACCGAGCCGGACAACAAATTCGAGACCGAACTCACTAAGCTGGCCGAAGGGGAGCTGAGCCTAAGCTGGCAATAAAGGTCCCCGGCGGCGGTGCGACTCACGCCTGCCACCCATCCAGCCGCTTCAGCGCCATCGGCGACGAACTGGCCCGGCTGGTGGCCACCGAGCCGGACAACAAATTCGAGACCGAACTCACTAAGCTGGCCGAAGGGGAGCTGAGCCTGAGCTGGCAATAAAGGTCCCCGGCGGCGGTGCGACTCACGCCTGCCACCCATCCAGCCGCTTCAGCGCCATCGGCGACGAACTGGCCCGGCTGGTGGCCACCGAGCCGGACAACAAATTCGAGACCGAACTGAAAAAGCTGGCCGAAGGGGAGCTGAGCCTGAGCTGGCAATAAGGCGTTCTTTACCAAAAAAAAGCCCGGCGCTCGGCCGGGCTTTTTGTTGCCGTCAGGGCAATGGCAGGGCCCCGGCGCTGGCGATAAAGGCCGGGTTGCGCAGCGCTTCCCTGTGGTAGCTCAAAGGCTCGCCATCCAGGGTCAGCACCTGGCCACCGGCCGCTTCCAGCACCGCCTGGCCCGCCGCCGTGTCCCACATCATGGTGGGGTTGAAGCGGGGATAAAGCTGGGCCTGGCCTTCGGCTATGGCGCAGAACTTGAGGCTGGAGCCGCGGTTGGCCAACTGGTGCTCGCCAAGCGCCGCCAGCCAGGGCACCAGCTCAGGGACAGGGTGGGAGCGGGAGGCCAGCACCACGGGCGGCGTCGCCTCGCGCACCGCTATGGCGCGGCGCTGCCCCGCCACTTCCACGTAAGCCCCCTTGCCTTGCTCGCCCACGTAGAGGTGATCCGTGGCCGGCACATAGACCAGCCCCAGCACGGGCCTGCCCTTGTCGATCAGGGCGACATTGACGGTGAACTCGTCCCGGCCGGCCAGGAATTCCTTGGTGCCGTCCAGGGGATCCACCAGCCAGTAGCGGCCCCAGTGCCGGCGCACCGCCCAGGGGGTATGGGCCCCTTCCTCGGAGAGCACAGGGTAGTCCCGCGCCTCCAGGGCCGCCATCAGGATCTGGTGGGCGGCGCGGTCGGCCAGGGTGACAGGAGAGCCGTCCGCCTTGTCTTCGCTTCTTACCTTTCCTTGGTAACTCAGGGCCTTAAGGCCTGCGGCCTTGACCGCCTCAATCAGTTGCTGCATCCAGTCCCACCTTGTCCACCAGCCAGATCAGTACCCTGGCCACCGCCTCGTCCGGCGACAGTTGCTGGGTGTTGATCACCAGATCGGGATTCTCTGGCACCTCGAAGGGGGAGTCCAGCCCTGTCATCCGCTTGATCTCGCCGCGACGGGCCTTGGCGTAGAGGCCCTTGGGATCCCGGGCCTCGCAGGTGGAGAGATCCGCGTCCACATGGATCTCGAAAAAGCGCTCCCCAAGACGGTCCCGCAGCAACTGGCGGTCCGCCTTGAAGGGGGAAACGAAGGCCGCCAGCACGATGAGGCCGGCGTCCAGCATCAGGGCCGCCACCTCGCCGACCCGGCGCAGGTTCTCGGTGCGATCGCCGTCGCTGAAACCGAGATCCTTGCAGAGGCCATGGCGGACATTGTCGCCGTCCAGCAAAAAGGCGTGCTTACCCAGCTCCGCCAGGGCCTGCTCGACGCCGTTGGCCAGGGTCGACTTACCGGCCCCGGACAGGCCGGTGAACCAGAGCACCAGCGGCTTCTGCTTGAGGGCCTTGGCGCGGCTTTGGGCATCCACGGCGTGGTGGTGCCAGGTCAGGTTGCTCGTCATCACCAGTCGCTCAGGTCCAGGGCCTGCCAATGGGGGTAGTGGCGGCGGATATAGGCGTTCAGCTCCTTCTCTACGGCGCTGACGGCCGGCCTGTTGGCAGCGCTCTCCTCGACCGCTTCCTCGGCCATGAAAGCCGCCACCGTCTGCTGGGTGTCAGGGTCCACCAGCAACAGGCTGCCGGTGTGGCGGCTGTTGCTGTAGTGGTCCAGGGCCTGGGCTTCCTCCAGCTGCAGCGTCACCTGGCCTATGGCGTTGGTGTCCAGGGCCGTCTCGCCACTGATGGAAAGGTCATCCACGTTGAGCTGGCCAGAAACCTCGGCCACAGTGCCCCAGGTCCAGCGGCTGGCCGCCTTGATTCTGTAGCGCTTGCCCAGCTGGTGGGCGGCATCGTCCAGCCACACCAGCCAGCCTTTCCACTGGCGGCTATTGGTCACGGGGCCATTGGTCAGCCAGTCGCCACGGCTGATGTCCAGCTCGCGGTCCAGCTGCACCGAGACGGCCTCACCGGCCTGGACCTTGTCCACGGCGGCGCCGCTCCTCCACAGCTGCTGGACCACGGCCTCCTTGCCGGACGGCCAGTGGTAGAGGTGCTCGCCCTGGGTGATGTTGCCGGCAAAGAGGGTACCGGCGAAGGCACGCAGATCCTGGTTGGGGCGGATCACCAGCTGCACCGGCAGCCGGGTGCCGACCGCTTCAGGGCGGCTCACTTCGGCCTCCTCCAAGGCGGCAAGCAGGGTCGGCCCCTGGTACCAGGGCATCTTGGCAGAATGCTGGGCCAGGTTGTCGCCCTTGAGGGCGGACACCGGCAGCAGCTGGATGTTGGCCCCCGGCATGCGCTGGGCCAGGGCCCGGTACTGGGTCTCGATATCCCTGAACACCGCCTCGTCATAACCCACGGCGTCCATCTTGTTCACCGCCACCACGAACTGGCGGATGCCGAGCAGGTGGCAGAGGAAGCTGTGGCGCCGGGTCTGGCGGATGATGCCCTTGCGGGCGTCCACCAGGATGATCGCCAGGTCGCAGTGGGAGGCCCCCGTCACCATGTTGCGGGTGTACTGCTCGTGGCCCGGGGTGTCGGCGATGATGAGGTGGCGGCGGCCCGCCTCGGCGAAGCGCCAGGCCACGTCTATGGTGATGCCCTGGCTGCGCTCGGCCTCCAGGCCGTCCAGCAGGTTGGCGAAGGGCAGCTCGCCGTTCTCATCGGGCTCGCCCAGGGCCTTGAGCTGATCGGCATAGAGTTGGCCCGTCTCGAACAGGAAGCGGCCGATCAGGGTGGACTTGCCGTCGTCCACCGAGCCGCAGGTGAGGAGTTTCAAAGTCTGCTGCATCAGAAGTACCCCTGGCGTTTCTTACGTTCCATGGCGGCGGCCTGGTCTTTGTCGATGAGGCGGCCGGAGCGCTCGCTGGCCCCCAGCTGGCCCAGCTCCTCCAGTACCTGCTCCAAGGTTTCGGCCTCGGATTCGATGGCGGCGGTCAGCGGGTAGCAGCCCAAAGTGCGGAAGCGCACCTTGCGCCTTTCGATCACCTCGCCGGGCTCGAGGCGGAAACGGGCGTCGTCCACCATGAACAACTGGCCGTCCCGCTTTACCACGGGCCGCTCGGCGGCGAAGTAGAGGGGCACCAGCTCTATGTCTTCGGCCTGGATGTAGGCCCAGATGTCCCGCTCCGTCCAGTTGGACAGGGGGAAGACCCTCATGCTTTCGTCCTTGGCCAGGGCGCTGTTGACGTGGCTCCACAGCTCGGGCCGCTGACGGCGCGGCTCCCAGCGCTGGAAGGCGTCGCGGTGGGAGAAGACCCGCTCCTTGGCACGGGAGGCCTCCTCGTCGCGGCGGGCCCCGCCGAAGGCGGCGTCGTACTTGCCGCGGGCCAGCTCCCCTTTCAGGGCCTCGGTCTTCATCACGTCTGTGTAGCGGCTGCCGTGCTCGAAGGGATTGAGCCTGTCCGGGTGCTGCACCACTTTCAGATCCAGGCCGAATTTCTGGGCCTGCTTGTCGCGGAACTCGTACATGGCCTGGAACTTCCAGCCGGTGTCGATGTGCAGCACTGGGAAAGGCACTGGCCCCGGCAGGAAGGCCTTGCGGATCAGGTGCAGCAGCACGCTCGAGTCCTTGCCGATGGAATAGAGCATCAGCGGCCTTTCAAACTCGGCGGCCGTCTCCCTGATGATGTGCAGGGACTCGGCTTCCAGGGCCTGGAGATGGGGGCTGAGGGTCATGATGCCTCCTGATACAAGGTCACTGTGTCTCCGACGATCAGCAGTGCAGGTGACTGTACCTGTGCTGTCGCTATGGTGTCACTCAAGCCCTGGAGATCGGTGCGAAAGCGCCGCTCCTGTGGCCTGGTGCCGTTCTCCACCACCAACACAGGGGTGCGGGGGGAGAGGCCGCCCGCCACCAGCTCGGCGGCGATATGGCTGCTCTGGGTCAGGCCCATGTAGACGGCCAGGGTGCTCTGCGCCCTGGCCAGGGCGCGCCAGTCCGGCTCATCGCCGCCCGGCTGGCAGTGGCCCGTGACCAGGGTCATCTGGTTGGCAAGGCCCCTGTGGGTCAGCGGCACCTGGCTGCTGGCCGAACAGGCCGCCGCCGCCGTGATGCCGGGCACCACTTCGGCGCCGATGCCGGCGGCGCGGGCGGCCAGCACTTCCTCGCCGCCGCGGCCGAACACGAAGGGGTCACCGCCCTTGAGGCGCACTACCCGCTGGCCGGCCAGGGCCTCGCGGACCAGGATCGCCTCTATCTCGGATTGGGGCACCGAATGGCAGCCCTTCTCCTTGCCCACCGGTATAAAGCGGGCGTCGCGCCGGGCCAAATCCAGCACCGCCTCGGACACCAGCCGGTCATAGACCACCACGTCGGCGGCCTGCAGGGCCTGCAAGGCCTTGAGGGTCAGGAGATCCGGGTCCCCCGGGCCTGCCCCCACCAGCTTCAGCCAACCGGGCTGGACGGCGCCCTGTTCCAGCTGGACCAAGGCCTTGGCTTCGGCCTTGCCGGCGTCGTTGGCGGCGAGATCCTGGCTGACATCGCTGTCCAGCAAGGCCTCATAGAAGCGGCGGCGCTCGTCGAAGGAAACGAAGCGCTGGGCCACCTTGTCGCGCAGCCGGCCCAGCAAGGCCGCCAGGGCGCCCGTCCACTGGGGCGTTTGCGCCTCCAGCTGTTCACGGATGCGCCTGGCCAGCACCGGGGCCTGGCCGTCGGAGGAGATGGCGATGGTCACGGGCTTGCGGTCCACTACGGCCGGCACTATGGCCGAGCAGAGCTCGCGCTGGTCCACCACGTTGACCCAGAGGCGCCGCTCGTTGGCGGCCTGGGCCACAGTGGCGTTCAGTTCGCCGTCGTCGGTGGCCGCTATGGCCAGCCAGACATCGTCCAGCTGGGCCGGATCGAAGGCCTCGGCGAGGTGGGCGGCGCCGCTGGCCGCCAGCTCGGGGCAGAGTTCGAGGGCAACCACCCGCACCTCGGCGCCGGCCTTGTGCAGGGCCTGGACCTTTCGCCAGGCCACCTGGCCACCGCCCACCACCAGTACGGCCTTGCCGTGCAGATCTAAAAACAACGGAAAATCGTGCATGGCGTTCACCCGTGCAGGCCGCATTCGCGCTTGAGGCCGCCGAAGCGGGTGTCTTCCTCCAGCATGCCTTCGGACAGCGGCACTGTGGAGTGCCAGTCCCCCACCGACACATAGCCCTGTTCCCAGAGCGGGTGGTAGGGCAAGCCGTTGGCCGTCAGGTACTGGTGCACGTCGCGGTTGCTCCAGTCGATGAGCGGATAGACCTTGGTGCGGCCGTCCTGTACCTCCAGCACGGCGCGCTCGGCGCGACTGCCGGACTGCTGGCGCCGCAGGCCGGCGAACCAGTTTTGCACCTGCAGTTCATCCAGGGCCCGCTGCATGGGCTCGACCTTGTTGTCCTGGTTGTAAGCCTCGATGCCGGCGAGATCCTGCTCCCAGCGCTTGCCGAAACGGACCTCCTGCCAGGCGGCGGAGGTCCTGGGGCCGTAGACCTTGAGGTTGAGGCCGAGCCGCTCTGTGAGCCGGTCCACGAAGCCGTAGGTCTCTGGAAAGTGGTAGCCGGTGTCGATGAAGATCACCGGTATCCCCGGCGCCTCTGTGCTGACCAGGTGCAGCATGACGGCGCTCTGGATGCCGAAGCTGGAGCTCAGGGCGAAGTGGCCGTCGAGGTTGTCCAGCGCCCAGCGCACCCGGCCCCTGGCGTCCAGGGACTCGAGCAGCGCCTGGTCGTCAGGCGTGAAAATCGACTTGGGCATCTCTCACCTCTTTGACTATGCCGCCGCGGACCACGAAGTCGCCGAAGCGCTCCGCCTCCAGGCCCTCTGCCTTGTAACGGGCCAGCACCGGTTTGAGTTCGGCCAGGATCTCGGCCTCGGTCTGGTTCTCGCGGTACAGCTTGTTGACCCTCAGGCCGCGGCCATCGGCGCCCAGGTACAGGTTGTAGCGGCCGGGGGCCTTGCCCACCAGGCCTATTTCGGCCAGGAAGGGCCTGGCGCAGCCGTTGGGGCAGCCGGTGATGCGGGTGACGATGTCCTGGTCCCCCAGCCCCACTTCGTCCAGCAGTGTCTGCACCTTGGCCACGAAGTCCTCAAGGTAACGCTCGGCCTCGGCCATGGCCAGGCCGCAGGTGGGCAGGGCCACACAGGCCATGGCGTTTTCACGCAGGCGGCTGGTGGGCACCTTGAGGCCATATTCGGCCACCAGGGCGTCAATCTGGGCTTTTTGCGCCTGGGGGACGCCGGCGATGATGAGGTTCTGGTTGGCGGTCATGCGGAAATCGCCCTGGTGCACCTGGGCTATGGCCCTCAGCCCTTCCAGCCAGCGCTGCTCGCCCTTGTCGATGAGACGGCCTTCGGGCACGAAGAGGGTCAGGTGTTCCTTGCCGTCTATGCCCTGCACCCAGCCGAACCTGTCACCCTGCTGGGTGAAGACAACAGGCACCTCCGGCAGGAAGGTGACGCCGCTGCGCTTTTCCACCTCGGCCCTGAAGGCATCGACGCCCAGGCGGTCCAAGGTGTACTTGAGGCGGGCGTTCTTGCGGTCGTCACGGTTGCCGAAATCGCGCTGGGTGGTGAGCACGGCTTCGGCCACTACGTTCATCTGCTCCGGGCTGATGAAGCCCAGGGCGCTGGCGGCACGGGGGTAAGTGGCGGTGTCGCCATGGGTGGTGCCCATGCCGCCGCCCACCAGCACGTTGTAGCCGCGCAGCTTGCCGTTCTCGGCGATGGCCACGAAGCCCAGATCGTTGGCATAGACGTCCACGTCGTTGTGGGGCGGTATGGCCACGGCCGTCTTGAACTTGCGGGGCAGGTAGGTATCGCCGTAGATGGGCTCTTCCGAATGGGCCACCTTCTCCTCGTCCAGCCAGATCTCATGGTAGGCGCGGGTGCCCGGCAGCAGGTGCTCGGACAGCAAAACAGTCTGGCGGTAGACCTCGGCGTGCAGGCTGGAGTCCACGGGGTTGGTGTTGCAGAGCACGTTGCGGTTGACGTCGCCGCAGGCGGCGATGGAGTCCAGCAAGGCGCTGTGCAGCCCCTGGATCAAGGGCTTGAGGCCTTCCTTCAAAATGCCGTGGTACTGGAAGGTCTGGCGGGTGGTCAGGCGCACGCTGCCGCCACTGAGCTCCCGGCCGAGGCGGTCGATGACAAGCCACTGCTGTGGGGTGACCACGCCGCCCGGCACCCTTGCACGCAGCATGAAGCTGTAGAGGGGCTCGAGCTTGCGCTTGGCCCGCTCGGCGCGGACGTCGCGGTCGTCCTGCTGGTAGAAGCCGTGGAACTTGGACAGCTGGGTGTCGTTAGCGCGCAGGGCGCCGGTGTGGCCGTCACCCAGGCTCTCGGCCAGGGTGCCACGCAGGTGCTGGCTGTCTTTCTTGATACGTTCGTTGGGAGAGGCCATCAGTAAACATCCCTCAGGTAGCGGCCCTGGGCGCGCAGTTCATTCAAATAGGTTTCGCCATCGGTCTTGCCGTGGGTCTCGATGAGTTCGGCCAGGGCCTTGTGCACGTCCTTGGCCATGGGGTCGGCGCTGCCGCACACGTAGAGGTGGGCTCCCTGCTCCAGCCATTGCCAGAGCTCGCTTCCCTCTTCCTTGAGGCGCTGCTGGACATAGATCTTCTCGGCCTGGTCGCGGCTGAAGGCCAGGCTCAGGCGGCTCAGCTGCCCCTCTGCCAGCCAGCGCTGCCACTCGGTCTGGTAGAGGAAGTCCTTGCGCAGGTAGCGGCTGCCGAAGAAGAGCCAGTTACGGCCTGTGGCCTCAGCCGCTTCCCGCTCCTGCAGGAAGGCGCGGAAGGGGGCCACGCCGGTGCCGGGCCCTATCATGATCACGTCTTTATCGGCGGCCGGCAGGCGGAATCGGTTGTTGGCCTGCACATAGACCCGCACCACATCGCCAGGCTGCAGGCGGGAGACGAAACCGGAGGCGGCGCCGAAGCGGCTCTGGCCATCGGCGTCGAAGGCCACCAGGGCCACGGTCAGGTGCACTTCCTCACCCACTTCGCGCTGGGCGGAGGCGATGGAATAGAGGCGCGGCACCAGGGGCTTCAAGGCGTCGATGAGTTGCTGGGCGCTCAGGGACTCGCTGCGGGTGCGGATACGCTCCGGCAGCTGGCCCTGCCCTTCGCTGAGCCCCAGGGCCTTGACGGTCTGGGGATGCAGCTCGGTCAGCTCCTTGAGCTTGAGGGCGTCGAAGAGGCGCAGCTGTTTGCCGTCCAGGCTGACCGGCTCGTCGGCGCCGAGCTGGGTGGCGGCCAGCACCGCTTCCACCAGGGCCTCGCTCTGCTCGGGCCAGATACCCAAGGCGTCGCCGGGCTGGTATTGCAGGCCGGGAGCGTCCAGCTCCAGGTGGAAGACCTCGTGGCCGGCGTCCAGGGTCAGGGGATGCACGGCCAACACCTCGGCCAGCAGCGGATTGGACCTCGTCGGCTGGGCGGCGGCCTGCACGGCAGGGGCGGCGGTCACGGCAGCAGCCTGGGCGGGAGCCGCCAGCAGCTTGCTGAGCAGGGCTTCCTGGAAGGCCTGGGCAGAAGCGGCGAACTCCACATCGGCGTCGATGCGAGCGAAGAGGCGCTGGCCACCGGCGGCGGCCAGACGCTCGTCGAAGTCCTTGCCGGTCTGGCAGAACAGCGGGTAGGAGCTGTCCCCCAGGGCCAGCACGGCGAAGCGCGCCTGGCTCAGGTCCGGAGCCCGCTTGGAGCCCAGCAGTTGGTGCAGCTCATGGGCGTCGTCCGGCGCCTCGCCGTCGCCGTGGGTGGACACCACCAGGGCCATGTCCTGGGCACCGGCCAGTTTCTTGGCCTTGAAGCCGGCCATGGAAGCCAGGGTCACCTCGATGCCGGCCGCTTCTGCGGCGGCGGCCAGGGCCTGGGCTATGCCTTCGGCGTTGCCGGTCTGGGAGCCGTAGAGCACCAGCAGCGGGCGGCGGGAGGCGGCCGGGGCTGCGACTTGGGCCACTTGGCCGGCGGGGGCCTTGGCGTCGGCCAGGCCGGCCAGGTAGCCGCTCAGCCAGCGCAGATCGTCGCTGCCGAGCTGGGTCAATTGTTCCCTGAGCGCCTGGCTCAGCAAGGTCAGTGTTTGGGTCATGGGCACACAATGCTGGACTATGATGATGGCCGCATAGTAGGCGGCTGGACGTCCAAACCGAAAGATTAAAATTGGCTTTTGTATGCCATTACGGAATAAGCGGTTCGTTGTGATGTGTGAAAGCGGCGCAGTAGAATGCCTGCCTCTGCCATCTTCGAGGAGCGTGCCATGAATGCCGCCCGTTATGCCGAACTGTCCGGCCTGAGCCTGGGTGCCGCCGGCCTGGCCGCCGCCGAGGCGACCGCCGCCGCCCTGGACATCTTGGCGCCCCTGGCCCCGGCCGAGCCCCTGGGCCATTACCGCTACCAGATTCCCGAGCTGGGGGAAGGCGGTGCCTGCTCCCTGTTCGGCCAACTGGCCGAGGAACCTTACGACCTGCGCCCCATCCTCGGCGGCCAGACTGACGCCAATGACGCCCTGCTGGCCCGCCTCAACGCCGCCGTCGAGGCCATCACCGGCCAGACCCAGGTCGACTGGCTGGGTCTCTACCCCGCCAAGGTCAATCCGGCCGGTGAAAAGGTGCTGGTCAAGTTCGCCTACCGCGGCGCCCCTTCCCGCCCTGAATTTCCCCTGACGCCCGAGTTCGCCGCCATCTCCAACAACGCCACCGTCGGCCTGAGTGGCAAGGGCCGCCTGATCCAGGACGTGGCCGCCTACCTGAAAGAAGGTGGCGAGTACTACACCTGCGATCCCAAGGTGCAGGCCGAGCTCTGCATCCCCCTCTATGACGAGGCGGGTAACACCATCGGCATCCTGGACGCCGAGGCCTTCAGCCCCCACTACTTCGACGACGAGAAGCTCGGCGTCTTCGTGGGCCTGGCGCTGTGGACGGCAACCCAGGTTGGCTGAGGCACAACCCCAAAACAAAAAACCGGCCAGTTGGCCGGTTTTTTCATGCCTGAAAAGGCTTAGAAGTGCATGGTGACGTTGGCGAAGGCGCCATCCAGCTTGACGTCGGCGTCGAAGTCGCCGATGTCCTTGAGTTTCAGTTCAAGGGCGCGGTAGCCCAGCTGCACGCCCACATCCACTGGGCCTGTGATGTCGAAGTCATAGCCGACGAAGGCGCTGAAGTCGGTCAGGCGGTTGCCGCTGTAGGTGATGCCGTTGCCCTGGGCGCCGGCGTAGAAGCCGGTCATGGGCAGGTCGATACGGGCGTTGACGTAGACCAGGGGCACCCATTGGTCCACCTTCTCTTCACCGCTGCCCACCAGGTCGTTGGACAGCCTGGCGTGGCCGTTCATGCGACGGGCGGTCAGGCCCAGGTCCAGGTCGCCGCCTGTGTCCCAGAGCTCGTAGTAGAAGGTGGCGTCGGTCATCTTGATCTGCAGATCGCTGCCGATCTGGGTGCCGGCGGGATAGGTGTTGCCGTCGAAATCGACGTTCTGGGTCAGCTGGCCGTTGCCGCTCTCGGAAATGTTGCTGTAGGCCAGGCGCAGGTTGGGCAGCACCGGCACTGGGTGTTCGATGTTGACGTACCACTGGGTGAGGTCGGCGCTCTTGAGGCCAAGCTCATCCTTGACGCTGACCTGCTCGGACAGCAGGTTGCCGGAGAAGTTGTTCTGCCACTGGCCGATGCCGGCGTAGATGCCGACGTTGTCGGCGAAGGCGGGCACGGAAAGGCTGCCCAGCAGGGCCGTTGCAAGCAGTATTTTTTTCATTGTTGTCTCTCTCCTCGGAAACTGAGTTCCCTGAGGGTAGCCTCTGGCCAGGATGGCGGGCAAGACATGTCATGATGATTCCTTGATTCCCGGCCGCGGCCGCCGCTTTTTTGGCCGGGAGTCAGGCAAAGAAAAGGCCGCCCAAGGCGACCTCGCTTTTAGCCGTTGTCCAGCAGCTGTTCCAGGTCCACCACGGCGGCGTTGGCCCTGGAGATGTAGTTGGCCATCACCAGGGAATGGTTGGCCAGCAGGCCGAAGCCGGAACCGTTGAGGATAATAGGGCTCCACACCGTCTGCTGGGTGGATTCCAGCTCACGGATGATCTGGCGCAGGCTCACCTCGGCATGCTTGTTCTCGAGGATGGGCGCGAAATCCACCTCGGCGGCCTTGAGGATATGTAGCAGGCCCCAGCTGTAACCGCGGGCCTCGTAAAAGACGTCGTCCAGCTGCCACCAGGAAGTCCGCACCCTGTCGGCGCCCTTGGGGTCGCTGCCTTCCGGCACGTCCAGGCTTTCCTGGCCCACGGAGGCGGCCAGGCGCTGGCTGTAGCTACCCAGGCGTTTTTCCACCAGGCGCAGCAGTTCCTTGAGGTTGTCGGCGCGGGCGTAGAACTCGGCC
This sequence comes from Gallaecimonas kandeliae, assembly GCF_030450055.1. NCBI lineage: Bacteria > Pseudomonadati > Pseudomonadota > Gammaproteobacteria > Enterobacterales > Gallaecimonadaceae > Gallaecimonas > Gallaecimonas kandeliae. The sequence continues at coordinate 672,357 of NZ_CP118480.1, read as the reverse complement.
TTGTCGGGGCCCTGCTTGCCGAGGCGGGCGCGGTAGGCCACCAGGTGGTTGATGCCGTTCTGGTAGGCGCTTTCGGCCCTCGGCATGACCCAGGAGCGGCGGTCCACGTTGAACAGCGGCTGGGCTTCCTTGAGATCCTTGTCCTCGCTGGACTGGGACTGGGAGCGGGACAGCTCGTTACGCATCACCAGGGTGGTGTCGCGCAGCAACTCCAAGTTGCCAAATTCCCAGGCCGGCATGTTGTCCAGGAAGACGTAAGGGGGCAGGACGTCGTTGGAGATGAAGCCACCGGGCTTGTCCAGCAAGGTCTGGGCTATGGTGATGACGGTGGTGGTAAGGGTGCTGCCGGTCTGGTCGGGCAGGTTATCCTTGGCCAGGGCCTGGCTGGTCACCGCCTTGACGTCGAAACGGTCAGGCTCCATGGACCAGTAAACCCCCAGCAGGTAACCCACCAACAGCAGGCCGACGATACTCCAGGTGACGATTCTTCCTCTCGCCATAACGACTCCTTATTGAGGTGCACGGGGCTCGGCCAGGATCTGCTGGCTCTGCCCGTCCGAATAATACAGGGTGAGGGTCAGGGGCTGACCTTCACTCAGGCCGTGGGTGAGGCCCATCAGCATCAGGTGCAGGGCGCCGGGTTCCAGGCTGACCACCTCGCCAGGGGCCAGGGTCAGGCTGTCCATGGGCACCATGTGCAGCTTGTCACCGTCGTTGCGGTAACCGTGCAGCATCACCTTGCCGGCATCCGTGCTTTCCACTTTCTGGATGGTAACCGCTTTGCTGCCCTGGTTGCGCAGTTTCATGTAGGCCGCGGTCGTGGCCACGCCGGGAGGCATCAGCCGTACCCAGGGGTTTTCCACTTCCAGCTCGCCAGCCCAGAGGGCCGTAGAGGCTGTCACCGAGGCCGTCGCCAAGGCCAGCCACAGCAGCGTCGAGATTGCGTATTTCACCCACCCCTCCTTGCTTTACTGGTTGTACCAGTCTAACGTACCGAAGCCATTACAAGATACAGGAAATCCAGATGACTGAATTCGTCACTACTGCGCTGGAAGACGGCGTCCTGGTGGTCAAACTGGCCAGGGCCGACAAGAAAAACGCCCTGACCCAGGCCATGTACAGTGCCCTGACCGACGCCCTAAGCCAAGCCGAGTCCGACCTGGCTGTCAAAGCCGTGCTGCTGCAGGGTAACGATCAGGTGTTCTGCGCCGGCAACGATCTGGAAGATTTCCTGAGCCTCAAGGATCTGGGGCAGGACAGCCCCATACTGCGTTTCCTGACCACCCTGGTGCGCTTCAAGAAACCGCTGCTGGCCGCCGTCGCAGGCCCTGCCGTCGGCATAGGCACCACAGTGCTGCTGCACTGCGATCTGGTCGTGGCCCAGCAGGGCGCCCGCTTCCAGCTGCCCTTCGTGGCCCTGGGGCTCTGCGCCGAAGCCGGCTCCAGTGTGCTGCTGGCCCAGCGTGTCGGCCAGGCCAAGGCCAACGAGTGGCTGCTGACCGGCAAGGCCTACAGCAGCGAAGAGGCCCTGGCCCAGGGCCTTATCAACCAGGTAGTGGAAAAGGACGTCTGCGCTACCGGCCTTGCCATGGCCAAGCAGCTGGCCCAGCTGCCCAGCGACGCCCTGGTCACCACCAAGGCGTTGATCCGCGCCCCTTTCCAGGCCGAGGCGGAAAAGGCCATCTTCGACGAGGCCCGTGAATTCGTGCGCCTGCTGCAAGGGGATGAGTGCAAGGGCGCCATCCGCGCCTTCTTCAGCCGGCGCTAGGCCTGCCCGGCCGCACCAGCAGCCAAAGCACCAGGATCGGGAGCCAGACCGGCACGGACACGAAGGCCAGTCCAAGGAAGAGGCTCCCGCCTATCAATGCCAGCAGGACCAGGACGCCCAGCAGGGTACCCCCTACCGTCAACAGCGCCACCGCCAGCACCAGGCCTACTACGACCAAGGCGCCCAGATGGGAATTCGAATGCCAGGCCCAGTCGTCACCGCTCAGCATCACCACCTGGTGGTGCCAATGGCCGGTGAAGGCGAAGAGGCACCAGGCGATGACCAGCAGCACCAGGCCGGCTGTCAGGATTTTCTTTGCCATTCGCCCTCCAGGTAGGGTTTGACCGGCAGCAGCCAGACGGCAACGCCGTAGATGACGACCGTGGTCAGAGGGGAGATCAGCAGCGCCACCAGGGCGGCCAGCCTGACCCAGGCCTTGTCCAGGCCAATTACAGGTGCCAGGCCGGCACAGACGCCGAACAGCAATTTCTGGGTAGTATCCCTATACCAGCGCTCACGCATGGTCGCCTCCTATCAGGGTGATAACGGCGCCGCCCAGGACTACCACCAAGGGCGGCAACAACCAGTACAGCAGCAGTACGCTCATGCTCAACATCAGTGCTGGTCCTTGTCCTGCGTGGCAGGGGCATCGACCTTGGCAGGGGCCTGAGGCGCGTCTTCAGCGACATCCATGCTGAAGCTCATGTTGGCCATGGCGGCATCCAGTTTCTTGGACAGCTCATCGCTCAACTTGGCCTGGATGGTATCCAGGGCCTTGGCACTTTGCTCCACCACCATGTTGGTGACGGTATTGGTCAGATCTTCTTGGGCGGCAACAGGTGTAGACAACGTAACAACACCGGCCAGAACAACGATACTCAGGGTTTTCATGGCCAACTCCTTGTTGGGGTCATCGAATACACCTGGGTTATTACAAGGCCCGTGCCAACCCGACAGATATTTTTATCTCATTGATTTTTAATGATTTAAACAAAAAGACCACCCTGAAGGTGGCCTGATATGGGGACAGGGGTGAGCAAATGCGCCACCCCTTGTGGCGAATTTCACCACTCCTCTTCGACGCGCTCGGTCAGGGCCAGGGCGGCTTCCACCACCTCCAAGCCGGCACCGGGCTTATGGGCATTCTCCGACAGGTAACGGCGCCAACGGCGGCCGCCGGTCTGGCCGTTGAAGAGCCCCAGCATGTGGCGGCTGATATGGCCAAGGCGGGCGCCGGCGGCCAGCTCCCGCTCTATATAGGGGAAGAGGGATTCCACAACCTGGCGGCGGCTGGGGGCCTGGTGGCTGGCGTCGTAGAGGGCGGCGTCCACTTCGGCCAGCAGGTAAGGGTTTTGGTAGGCCTCGCGCCCCACCATCACGGAGTCGATGTGCGCCAGGTGGCCCTTCATCTCGTCCAAGGTCTTGATGCCGCCGTTGATACCTATGTGCAGCGCCGGGAAGTCCTGCTTGAGCTGGTAGACACGGGGGTAGTCCAGGGGCGGGATCTCACGGTTTTCCTTGGGGCTCAGGCCGTTGAGCCAGGCCTTGCGGGCGTGGATCACGAAGGTGTCGCAGCCAGCGGCGCTGACCTTTTCCACGAAATCCACCAGGAAGCCGTAGCTGTCCTGGTCGTCGATACCGATGCGGGTCTTGACCGTCACCGGTATGGAGACCACATCCTTCATGGCCTTGACGCAATCCGCCACCAGGGCCGGCTCGGCCATCAGGCAGGCGCCGAAGCGGCCGTTCTGCACCCGGTCCGAGGGGCAGCCGACGTTGATGTTCACCTCGTCGTAGCCCCGTTCCTCGGCCAGTTTCGCGCAGTGGGCCAGATCGGCCGGGTTGGCGCCCCCCAGCTGCAGCGCCACCGGGTGCTCCTCCTCGCTGAAGGCCAGGTAGTCACCCTTGCCGTGGATGATGGCGCCCGTGGTCACCATCTCGGTATAGAGCAGGGCATGGCGGCTCAGCTGCCGGGCAAAGACCCGGTAGTGGCGGTCAGTCCAATCGAGCATGGGGGCAACGGAGAAGGTACGGTCCAGCATGGGGCGCTCTTACATCTAGGGGGCGCAAAGTTTACTCAATGGCCGCCCCAGCGGCAAACCTTAGGCTTGTAGTCGGCAATGGCGCTACGGCACCGTCACCCTCCTGTTTCGGCATATAACAACGGAGCTTATCGAAGCTGCCCGTTTTTGGAGCCCCTGTAAGTGGAGCGCCTCCGGGAGCCTGAGCTGGCGCGGCAAATTTGCCTGGAGCAAATTTGAATATCGGAGTGTGCGAAGATCACCCGTTAGGGCGAGGGCCATGGATGGCCCGAGTCGACAGGGATGTCGGCGACCGGTTAGGTAGCGAGCGGAGGACGCGTCGGGGCGAAGCTTGCGCATCAAAGCACTGCTTTGATGCTGCTGGGCGCGAGCACAGGATGTGCGAGCCGGTCACAACCACCAGGGAGGGTTCCAAAGGCCCTCGTCTACCTATTGCACGGAACGACCAGAGGTAAGGACATCGCGTAACGTCGGGGCGATTCTTTTGGTTACTTTTGCCGACAAAATCGTCTGGAACGGTTTTGAACATCGGAGCATAGCGACGATGACCCGGAGGGCGAGGACCAGGAAAGGTCCAAGTAAAAAAAAGTAACCCGGCTGCCGGGACGGGACCCGGCAAGTGAAAAGCTTGCCCTGGATTTAAGAGCCTTCCGACGCCCTAACGGGCACCGGGTCACTTTCTCTCTACGCAAGAGAAAGTAACCAAAGAGTGCACCCCCTGGACGCCGCCCCTGCGGGGTTCCCGCTCGTCCAACTGCTTACCGAGAACCGGTTCGTACGCGTGTCCAGACACGTACTCACCTGTCTCGGCATCCCTGCCTCGACTTCTCTCACGCAGTTTCCCTCCCGGCGGCTTTAAGGGGGCAACAGAGCAGCTCTGCTCCGACTCCAGCTTCCCAACTGATAATCCGCAACTTTCAAGAGCCCAGAGAAAAGCTGATCACACAGGATCCAATCGAAGCTGCCCGTTTTGGGAGCCCCTTTAAGTGGAGCGCCTTACCGCCGGGAGCCTGAGCTGGCGCGAGACAGGGATGTCGAGCGAGCGGAGGACGCGTCGGGAACCGTACGCAGCGGTCAGCGGCAAGCGACCAGAGGTAAGGACATCGCGAAACGTCGGGGCGGTGCTTTTGGTTACTTTGTGCGAAAACAAAGTAACCCGGCTGCCGGGCCGGGACCCGGCGAATAAAGTAGCCTGAAAGAAAATCAGGAAATAAAAACACCGCTTCAGCCACAAGATACTGCAACCTCCAGCTTTCCCAAGCAGTGCTGTATGCATAGCTGCCCGCGGTGATCAGCCCGGACCTGCCGACCAAGGTGGAGGTGTTCAAGATGGAGATAGACGAGGCAAAAAGGACGCTGCCCGCGTGGTACACAGCATCACCGACGGCAGCTACACCAACCAGGTGGAACTGGAAGTAAACGTTTAGGAGTTTACACGGCAGTGTTGCCTTTACACTATGTTATAAGACACACTGGCGTTGCAGCGGGGCTTTACTTAGGTATAAGCTCCGCGCACTTTTTCAGGGGGGGCATAATGCAACTCAATCCAGAAGCAGAAGCAGGAAAAGTCCTGGCAAACGTGTGGCAAAACCGGGGGTTTCCGGTCGATCCTGTCACCATTGCCAAAGCTTTGGGCCTTCAGGTGCTCGACACCGAATTGCCAGAGATGATATCTGGGGCCCTGATCAAGGAAGCGGGGAAAGATCCGATAATCGCGCTGCATCACGCTGACCACCCCAACCGCAAGCGTTTCTCGTGCGCTCATGAGCTGGGCCACTACGTTTCTAGAGTCGAGTCTATGGACCCAGACCAGGAATATGAGTATGTGGATCTGCGCGGGCCTTCTGCGTCTATGGGAACTGACCCTGAAGAACGCTTTGCAAATGCTTTTGCAGCCAGTCTGCTGATGCCTCAATTTGCTGTCATGGATTTGGTTGAAAGTGACATGCCAATTTTCCAGATTTCGAGATTTTTTGGCGTATCTAATGAAGCGTTGAAGAATAGGTTGAGAAGCTTGGGCCTGGCTTAATGGAAGATAGAACCACTTTATTTAAGGGAAACGCTACCAAGCTTTTAGATGAAGAGCTAAAGAAGATTAAAGCTAATCTTCAAGACAAAAGCTTAACGTCACCAACTCATCCCATGCTAAATCAGCAAGTGCTAGATGCTGAAGCAGACCGTAAATTAAAGAAGAGCTACGCCAACTGGTTCATCGGCATTTTGATTTGCCAGTTAATCATGATGAATATCACTTTTTTCTGCGTTGGATTGGGAAAGCTAAAATTTTCAGAGTGGTCACTCAACCTCTATATGGGCGGAACGCTCGCGGAGGTATTCGGCGTTATCCTGGTTATCACCAAGAACCTTTTCCCGAAGAAATCGGGGTGACAAAGCTCAGCGCATTAAAAATTCCATCCGGGCCTTTTTTATATCCAGCAATAGGTAAAAGCTTCTTGTACTCGGGATAATTGTCCAGCATGAAGCCCAAGACTGGCGGAACACTTCACAGCCCCAAAGCAGCGAGGAGCCAGTCCCAAGCACCAGACAACATCCCGTAAACCAGAGCAGCGATTGCCAACAAACCAACCACCAGTCCAATCAAGGACACACCGGGATTTTTAACACCACAGTGCGGACACTTATCGGCGCTGGTAGAGACCTAATTGCCACACTCTTTGCAAGTGGTCAGGGCCATTTTTTAGCCTCCTTGTTTTGTCGTTACGTCTAAGCCGAAAGGGTCTCAGCGGTGTAGTGGAACTCATCATCATGCTCGGGGATCTCGCCGGTCTCCAGCATGGCACGGAACTGGCTTTCGCTTAGGATCAGCACCCCGGCCAGCCGAGATTTCTCCAGCTTGACCGGCCCGGCATTGACACCGCAGCACAGGAAACTGAGCTGGCCAGAAACGCCCGTCCGCAACGCCAAGCCATTGCCTTCTGCCAGGTCTGAGAGTTCTGCTTTGATATCCTTCTTAAAGCCGGTGAAGCAGATGGTGGGGCTTCGCTCTTCCCAGGGAACACCAGTGGCTTTCGGTGCTGCTGCGTCTTCCGGGAGTATGAAGTGGGTGGGAATATTGGCCTCGGCATCGGCCAAGGTGTCGAAGTATTGGATCACCCTGTCCTTGCGGAAAGTGCGAATGCCGCCACCGCTGGCTAGAAAGCCTTGGTAGTGGGCTTCCGTCTCGGAGAAGTTGCCAAGCTCGTAGGCACCGATATGCCCGCGGGCATTGCAGTAGGTAAAAGCCTTTTTCACTTTGCCGCCTCCTTGCTTTGCTGTCCTTACCGCATCCTGCGTCTGAACTTCCGGTGTTCCACCATGATGGTGATGGGGACACCTCAGAACTGATAATGGTGTACCTGTCGCTGAATGGCACCAGTTCGGATACTACAGCGCCGCCGGCGACATCTACCAAACTATAGGGAAAACAGACGAGGGCCAAGTCGATATTCGTCAACTTTCATAGCACGCCAAAAACATATCCAAGGCGCCATCCACCACCTTGTCGGCTTCGGCCGGGCTTAAAACCCCCTGGCCCAAGGTCAGCTGCGGCCAGAAGGCGAAGGCCTTGATCATGCCCATCAGCTGTTGGGCGGCGAATTCCGGCTCTACTTCCTTGAGGCGGCCGTCGGCTTTGGCGGCGGCCAGCCATTGACCCAGGCCCTGCTCCTTTTCCCCCAGGCGCGCCACCATGTCCCTGGCCCTTTGCGGCGAGTGGATGGTTTCGGCCAGCAGCACCCTGGCCAGGCTCAGGAAATTGGGGTCGGCCAGCATGGTCATCTTGGCCGCCAGCAGCGCCTTGAGCTGGGGGCGCAGCGGCTGGTCCCGGCGGTAGCCCCGCTCCTCACTGGGCTGGCAGCTTTGCCAGAGCTGGTCGAGGATCTCGGCGAACAGCAGATCCTTACCGGCAAAGTGGTTGTATAAGGTACGTTTGGAGACCCCGGCCCTGGCCGCGACGGCGTCCATGCTGGTGGCATCGAAGCCGTTCTCGCGGAATTCGTCGATGGCGGCCTGGATGATGGCATGGCGTTTGAGGTCGGTGAGGCGGGTCTTGGTCATGGGGGCTCCGGGCTAGATAAGTAAATTTTACACTCACCAGTTTACTTTCCACAAATCGAAAACTACACTGTGCAGTGTAATTTATGGAGGAGCCGTCCATGTCCCACAATGCCCCCTTGCCAGATGACCTGCCCCGCTACCGCCGCCAGGGCAAGCAGTACCGCAACGCCGCCCCCATGCCCAAGGCCGGCCTCGGCAAGACCCTCAAGATCTTCTGGGACTTCTTCTTCAACAAACCCCGCCATACCCAGCCGGCCAGGGGTTTCGAGGTGGAAAAGCTGAGCCAGGCGCAGCTGCTGGCGGCGCCGGATCACAGCCTCTGGCGCCTGGGCCACTCCACGGTGCTGCTGAAATTGCACGGTCTGTTCTGGCTCACCGATCCGGTCTTTTCCGAACGGGCCTCGCCGGTGCAATGGCTGGGGCCCAAGCGCTTCCACCAGGTGCCCATCGGCATCAACGAGCTGCCGCCCATCGAGGCGGTGATCCTCTCCCACGATCATTACGATCACCTGGACAAGGCCGCGGTGCTGGCCCTGGAAGCCAAGACCAAGCACTTCCTGACCCCGACCGGAGTCGGTGACCTGCTGGTGGCATGGGGGCTGCCGGCGGGGAAGATCCGGCAGTTGGACTGGTGGCAGCAGACCCAGGTGGGGGACGTCAGCCTGGTGGCCACCCCCAGCCAGCATTTCTCGGGCCGGGGCCTTGGTGACGGCAACAGCCGGCTCTGGTGTTCCTGGGTCATCGACAGCGGCCGGCAACGGCTCTTCTTCAGCGGCGACTCGGGCTATTTCGACGGCTTCAAGGCCATAGGGGAGCAGTACGGCCCCTTCGACCTGACCCTGATGGAGACCGGCGCCTACGACGCCAACTGGCCCGGCGTGCATATGCAGCCCAGGGAGAGCCTGCAGGCCCACTTGGATCTCCAGGGCCACTGGCTGCTGCCCATCCACAACGGCACTTTCGACCTGGCCATGCACGCCTGGTACGACCCTTTCGAGCAGATCCAGGCCCTGGGATTGGCCAAGGGGGTGCCGGTGAGTACCCCGGCCATGTCGGAGCGGCTGGAGCTGGCCAGCCCCCACCGCGGCTCCGCCTGGTGGCGGGAGCTGGCCGAGGTTGAACCGGCCTGGGAAGCCAGTTCGGGCTGAGTGCTCAGCCCCCCATCAGGCATGCCGGCAGTTTGCCGCCATTCCTCTTGAGCTGCTCACGGGCCAGCTTCATCTGGTGGCTGTGCAGCTCATCCTTGTGCTGGCGGTAAAAAGCCAGGTTCTGGGGGCTGACGGCGGGACCGTCGTCATCGGTCTCCATCATGCCGGGATGCTGGGCTGCCATGTCCTTCATAGCCGCCCCCATCAGGGCCGACATGCCGAGGATGGCCTCGCGGGCCGTCAGGCCGACTTTGGACAAGGCCGCATGGACGCCGGGCTTGGCGTCGAAAGCGCCGATGGCCTGGTCCAGGCTTTGGGCCTCGTCCTGGTCCTTGAGCAGCACCATGGGCGAGAGCTGGCAAGGCTTTTCGGCCGCCAGCTCCTGGTAGCTTTCCCATTTCTTGAGGAAATCACCGGTCAGCTTGAAGTGGCTGACGGCGGCCATATCAGCGGGGCCTGCGGCGCCGGCACCGGCGTTGACGGAAGCCAGCAGCATGCTGGCGAAGAAGGTAGCGATGCGCATCTTTCTCACTCCTTGAAAGGTGGATGGCGATCTGTGGCCTAGCCTTTATCCCCTTGTCCTGCCGGGGCGACAGCCAGCTTCACCGGCCTTGAAGGCCAGCGCGCAACCATTGTTCACCTCTCGGGCAGCAACAGCAAGAGCAAGCCTCTTGATAAGCTGGGCTGCAGCCGTTCAACTGGGCTTTTACATTTCACACAAATAAATGGTTGCCTAGTAACAAGGCTAAGGTAGGCTGGAAACCGGCGTTGTTTCCCAAATCCGGTGAACCAATCCGCCTGACTGTGATCCGATCCCCGACGTATCGATGGGGAACAGCAGATGGGTCAGGCTAAACGCACTATCACCAATTGGGCAGACTACAACCGCGCCTTGGTTAACCGAGGCTCATTAACCTTCTGGATGGATGAAGCGGCTACCCGCCATTGGCATTGCCAACAGCATCACGGCGGTCGGGGTCGTGGTTTCGAATACAGCGACACCGCCATCGAGACAGCGCTGATGCTCAAGGGCCTGTTCGACCTGCCGCTGCGTGCCTTGGAAGGCTTTATCAACTCGCTATTCCAGTTGATGGAACTGCCGTTGACCTCGCCCAGTTACAGCTGCATCAGCAAGCGCGCCAAGACGGTCAACATCCGCTACCGCCTGCCCAGCAAGGGCCCAGTTGCCCACCTGGTTATCGACGCCACCGGGCTCAAGGTCTATGGCGAAGGCGAGTGGAAGCAACGCAAGTACGGCAAGGAGAAGCGCCGTGTCTGGCGCAAGCTACACCTGGCCGTCGATGCGCAGACCCATGAGGCTATCGCCGCCGAAGTCAGCCTGGAAAACGTCGGTGATAGCGAGGTACTGCCCGGCCTGCTCAATCCTCTGCGCCGCCGTATCGACCAAGTCAGCGCCGACGGGGCTTACGACAGCAGAGCCTGCCACCGGCTACTGCAAAGAAAAGGCGCCAAAGCCAGCATCCCGCCTCGCAAGACAGCGGGGTACTGGGAGCAAGGTCACCCAAGGAACGAGGCAGTGGCGGCGCTGAAAGCCGGGCAACTGGCCGAGTGGAAAAGGGAAAGCGGCTATCACCAACGCTCAAAAGCGGAAACGGCTATGTCGCGATACAAGCAGCTCATCAGCCCGAAGCTGAGTCTGCGCGACTACAACGGCCAAGTGGCAGAGGCTTTGGCTGGGGTGAAGGTGATGAACAAAATGCTGGGCCTCGGCATGCCTGTTCGCCAGGTCAGTTAAGGGCAGCAAGCCCTTTAGGAGCAGGCTTTCCAGGCTCTGATTTGATCAACAACGCCGTAACAAGGCTAAGGTAGGCTGGAAACCAAGACGGAAAACAACAAGCGCTCCAGGATCATGGGCAACAACCACTTTTTCTTCGGGGACTGGCAGGTTACCCCCAAGGCCAACAGCCTGCGCCAAGGCCAGCGCGTCAAGCAGCTGGAGCCCAAGGCCATGGACGTGCTGCTCTACCTCTGCCGCCACCCCGGCCAGGTGGTGGGCAGCGAGGAGCTGCTGGCCAAGTGCTGGCCGAACATAGAGACCGGCGACAACCCCCTGCACAAGACCATCACCCAGTTGCGCGCCGCCCTGGGCGACAAGGCCACGGCCCCCCGCTATATCGAGACCATCCGCAAGCGCGGTTACCGTACCCTGGCCGACGTGCGCTTCCCCCTGGGCGACGAGAAGGCTGCCGAGGTGGCGAACTGGCAGGGCGGCTCCCCCTTCCCCGGCCTGCAGCCCTACGACGCCAAGCATGCCGGCGTCTTCTATGGCCGCGGCAACCAGATCCATACCCTGCTGGAGCGCATCCACCACCAGGTGAAATTCGGCCGCGACTTCTGCCTGGTGCTGGGCCCCAGCGGCTGCGGCAAGTCCTCCCTTATCCAGGCCGGCATCATCCCCAACCTCACCACGCCCCAGGGCTACAACGGCCTGGGCCTGGTCAGCGACACCAGCCTGGACTTGGCCGACGTCAGCCAGGGCCTGCTGCTGCCATCCCTGGCCAGCGCCTTGCTGGATTGGGAGCTGGGTGGCCAGCCGCTCTTCGAGAACGAGAGCGCCGAGAGCCTCGCCGCCAAGCTGGCGGCCGAGCCCGACGCCCTGCTGGCCGGGCTCAAGGCCGCCCTGCCCCAGGGCCCTTATGCCCTGCCCCGCTACTGCCTCTTTATCGACCGCCTGGAAGTGCTGCTGTCCTCGCCGCTCTTTGGCGAGGCCGAGCGCCAGGGCTTTATCGCCTTGCTGGACGCCTTTGCCCGCAGCAACGCCGTACTGGTGCTGGCGGCCTGCCGCAACGACTTCTACCCCCAGTTGGTGAGCCACCCCAGCCTGATGGCCGGCAAGCAGAGTGGCGCCCATTTCGACCTGGAGCCCCCTGGGCGCAGCGAGCTGCTGCAGATGATCCGGCTGCCGGCCCAGGCCGCTGGCCTGACGTTCGAGCAGGACCCAGACAGCGCCCAGCCCCTGGACGAGCTGCTCTGCTTCGACGCCGCCGCCAACCCCGACGTGCTGCCCATGCTGCAATACATGTTGCAGCAGCTCTACCTGGCCCGGAGCGAAGCGGGCCTGCTGAAGGTCGCCGTCTACCGCGGCCTTGGCGGCATCGAAGGGGCCATAGGCCGGGCCGCCGAAGAAGCCCTTGGCCAGCTCAGCCAGGGCCAGCGCGACGCCCTGCCCAGGGTGCTCTCCTTGTTGGTCACCCTGCGGGAGGACGAGCAGTCCATCACCAGCCGCAGCGCCCGCCTCTCCCAGCTCGGCAGCGCCGAGGAAAGGGCCCTGGTACAGGCCATGGTGGAGAAAAGGCTCTTCGTCTCCCATCTGCAACAGGGGGAGCCCAGCTTCGGCATAGCCCACGAGGCCCTGCTGCGCCGCTGGCCCAGGGCCAGCCAATGGATAGCCGACCACAAGGACAGCCTGGCCCAGCAGGCCCGCCTGGGGCACCAGGCCAGGCGCTGGCAGCAGGAAGCCAAGGCCCCCGCCTACCTGCTGCCCGAGGGCAAACCCCTGGCCCAGGCCCAGGCCCTGGCAACCAACCCCCTGTTCAGCCTCGAGGAGTCGGAAAAGGCGCTGATCGCAGCTTCTGCCAAGAAGGCCAGGGGCCGCCGCGCCCTCAAGACGGGCACAGTGCTGCTGCTGGGCTGCCTGGCCCTGGTGGCCAGCCTGATGAGCCTGCGCAGCGTCCAGGCCGAGAAGCAGGCCACGGAGCGGCGGCTGGCGGCGGAAAAGCTGCTGGGTTTCATGGTGGGGGATTTCGCCGACAAACTGAGGGGCATAGGCCGCATGGATCTGCTGGACGGCATCTCCAGCAAGGCCCTGGAATACTTCACCAGTACCGGTAGTGACGACGACAACCTCGGCTTCGACGGCCGCTTCCAGCACGGCCAGACCCTGGAGGCCATGGCCGAAGTGGCCTATTCCCGGGGCAAGACGGAGGAAGCCAAGAGCGCCCTGCTGGCCGCCCAGAAAGAACTGCTACCGCTACAAAAAAGCCAGCCCCATAACCTGGAACTGCTGAAGTCCCTGGGGGCCAATGCCTACTGGCTGGGCCAGCTCCGCTACGATCAGGCCGACTGGCCGGGGGCCGCCGGCTGGTTCAGCCAGTACCTGACCTACAGCCAGGCCATGTTCGACCAGGCCCCCCAGGACGGCAACGCCCTGATGGAGCTGTCCTACGCCCTTAACAGCCTGGGCTCGGTGCAGATGAAGGAGCAGAACTTCGGCGAGGCGCGCCAACACTTCGAACGTTCCCTGGCCCTTAAGGAGCAGGCCCTGAAGCAGGACCCCACCAATGTCCAGCGGATGGCCGATGTGGTCGATACCCGCTCCTGGCTGGCCAGCGCAAATAGCGCTGAAGGTAGGGTCAAAGAAGCCCTGATCATCTATGAAAAAAATCGGCAGGAATTTAGCACTGAACATTTTTTGACAAATGGTTACATGCTGCATCGATTGGAAGCAACATTAAGACAACAAGCATTGCTGCTTTCTGGTTCAGGAAACAATGCTGAAGCAATAAGTGTGATAAAAGAAGCGTTAAAAGCAACACATGCAGCTCTGTCGCAAGACAAAAAAAATAAAACATGGAAAACACAAGAGCTATTGGCTCGCCTTTACTTATTTAATTTTTGCACTATCAGTTCATGTAGCAGCAATTACGACACACCACAATCATTACATAGATCAATTTTAGATTTCGCAAAAGATTCAAACGAACAACGCTCAACAGAATTGCTTTCAATTTTTTATAAGACGATCGCGCTCTATAGTCTCAATAATCATCCAGAGCTTGCTGATAATAACATAAGTATGGCTATTGAGCTTTATGAAAAACGTTATAAAGCAGAAAACAAAAAAGTAGCAGTATCGCTCGGATTAGCAGAAAGCTACTTAACAAGGAGTTCCATCCACCTCAATTTAGGCGAAAAGCTGCTGTCTAGTCACGACTGCAAAAAGGCTTTGTCTCTTCTATATCCTTTAGTGGCAAATAATAAATCACCAAGCATTATCACTCCCTACGCAAGAGCATTGGACTGCGTTGGAAAGTTATCAAATGAACAAGCGCTCTTACTCTTACTTAAGCAAGAGAACATACCAGCCAACTTTTACACCATGACAAGGAAATAGCAATGTCAATATCAGAAACCAACCCCAATTACCCGACCAAGCAGATCAACGTCATTATCAGCGGTGACGAGCAGAACGGCTTTAATTTTATTTACGAGGCCGAAGGCCAAAGCTGCGAATGCGTGATCGCAACTGGCCCTTGCTACCTGGAATATACCATCGTAGACAACGCCACCCAGCGGGACTACGGCTTTGCCTTTAACGGCGTCGCCTTCAGCAACCCCTTCAACAACGTGATCACCGAGGCCCAGATCATTAACGGCGGCCAGACCCTGGTGCTGACCAACCCCTATGACGTCAGCAAGGCCACTTCTGACCAATACAGCGTCGGCTTCCAGTTCGGCTTCAGCTTTAAAAACGCCCCTGGCGGCAGCAAGGCCAAGAACCTGTTGCTATTGAGTGCCGATCCGCAGGTCATCAATGACGACGAGGCAACTCTTCCTGGTTAATATCCTTGCCTAAAAAAAGGCGCCCTTAGGCGCCTTTTTTCTTTCCACTAGCCGTCCTTAAAACGCATACCTCAGCCCCAGGTCCACGGAGCGGCCTTGGCCTTTAAGCTGGCTAAAGCCCTGGCTCTTGTCCTGCTTGTACTGGGCGATGTTGACGCCGCCGAGCGGCAGTTGGTAGTCCCGGTCCAGCAGGTTGGTGACGGCGAGGCTCAGGGTCAGGGCCTTGGCCTGCCACTGGCTGGAGAGGTTCAGCAGGCCGTAGCCGGCCGTCTCGTTTTCCAGGCGCCGGGCGTCCACCCTATGCTTGCGGCCGGACCAGGCCCACTCGAGCTTGTTGGTCCAACTCCCAAACTGCTGGCTCAGGGCCAGGCTGCCCTGGATAGGGGCCAACTGGTAGAGGGCGCCGCCGCCGTCGCGCTCGCCGTGGCGGTAGCCGGCCTTGGCGGGCAGCTGCCACTGGCCAAGGGCCTGGCTGCTGGCCAGGGTCAGGGCGGCGGCGGCGTCCAGGCCGTAGAGGCGGGCATCGACATTGGTGAACTGCAACTGGTGACGGGTGGCGGCGCCGCTACCCAGGGTGCCTATGACGTCGGCGTCGATAAAGTCCTGAACCCGGGTGTAGTAAGGGCTCAGGCTCGCCTGCCAGTCGGCCCCCTGGTACTGGTACTTGAGGCTGGCGGTGTAGGCCGTTTCCGGCTTGAGGTTTATGTCGCCCACATAGCCGTTGCCGTCGCCGAACCAGCCGATCATGGTGCTGGCCATGGGGCTGCGGCCCCAGGAATAGCGCTCGTAGAGGTTGGGGGCGCGGTTCTTGCGGGCCAGGCCCAGTTGCAGCTGCTGCTCGCCGTCCAGCTGAACGCTTGCCAGCAGGCTAGCGTCCAATAGGTTGTCCGTCTTGCTGCGGTCGCGGCCGTTGAAGGCTTGGGCGGCGGCGCTGTCCATGGCCATCATCATGGAGCCGTAACCCTGCACTGGCCCTGTGTCGGTATGCACCTGTTCGAAGCGCAGACCGTAGTTGAGCTGCCAGGCGGCAAGGGCCAGTTCCTGCTCGGCGAAGGCGGCGATGCGCTGGCGCTTGCCGCCGTTGATGTTGAGGTAGTCGTTGGGGCCCATCATCATCGAGCCCGGCACGGCCGGCCAGCCGTCGTCGAGGCGAAAATCAAAGTACTCCTGGCCCAGCTTCAGGGTGCCGCCGCCGGCCAGGGGCTGGGTCCAGTGCAGCTGGTAGCCGCGATCAATGCCTTTGGTCTCCATGGGCATGGTGCCGGGTTTTTCCGCTGTGAAGAAGCCCATCTCGTGCTTGACCCCGTGCCAGTTGAGGCGCGCCTCCAGCTCCCCCGCCGCGAAGCGGCGCCGGTAGAGGGCGTTGGCCCCGAAGCTGCGGTTCTTGGTCATGTCCATGTACTGGTTGGGGAAGCCCTGGAAGGGGATATATTGGTGGCTGAGCTTGAGGGCCAGCAGCTGCTTTTCGCCTCTGTAGGCGGCGGTCAGGGCATGGTTCTGGGCCCGGTAGAGGGTGTCCAGCACCTTGTCGCCTTTGCCGTCATGGTAGCTGTCGGCGTCTTCGAAGGCGCCGTCGTACTTGAGGCTGAGGTCCTGGCTGGCAAGCTCGGCACCCAGGCCCAGGGTCTTGGTGCTGCTCACACTCTTGAAGCCGCCGCTCAGATAGCCCTGCCGCCAGCCGAGGCTGTCGCCACCGCCGAAATGGGGGTCGAGGGTGGTGACATTGATGACACCGGCGATGTTGTCGCCCCCCAGGCTCACCGGCGAGACCCCGGCCAGCACCTGGGCGCTGCCGATCTGGTTGCCGGACACATAGGAAAGCGGCGGGTTCATCTGGTTGGCGCAGGCGCTGCTGATGTCGGCGCCGTCCAGCTGCACCTTGACCCTGTCCCCCATCAGGCCGTTCAGCACCGGCAAGGCGGAGACGCCGCCGGCGGCGGAAAAATCTACCCCTTGCCCCAGCAGCTGGTCAAAGGTCGAGCCGCTCTGCTGGCCGGGCTGCTGGCCGTGGACTTCGATGATTTCGACGTCGTCTGCGAAGGCGGCGGTGGACAGGAGGGTGGCGATCAGCAGGGCCAGGGGCTTGGGGGAAAGAGGCATGGGCCGGGGTTCCTTCAGGGCAAAAATCTGGCGCGAGTATAGGGATGCGCGCCTGTCCTTGGGATGCGGCAAATTGTCGCACCCCAGCCTCGGCGGGGCCGCCCAGGGCGCTGCGAAGCGTCGAAAGGGCTGCGGCGAAGCCCCGGAAGGCAGAAGAATAACCCTTTAAAAACAAAGGATTGAACCGAAAGGTTAGCAGAAGGCAATAAAGAGGCCCGGCTTATAAGGTTATTGCCAACAACGGAACTGCCTGACGGATATAACAATGACAACCCGGCCTCCCCTCGGTACCGCCCTGCCGGCTGACGTCCTCGACGCGCCCGCCTCCAGCGCCGCCAACGAGGACGATCTGCTGGCGCTGATGCTGGAGCAGATGCAAGACCCCATGCTGCGCCTGGATCTGGCCGGCCAGGTCAATTTCGCCAACAGCGCCGCCCTGGCCTTGCTTGGCAGCGACATGGACGCGCTGCTGGAGAGGCCCTGGCAAGACTGGCTGACGCCGCCCTGGCAGGCCGACTTCAATGAGCGCCTGGCGGCCGGCCCCAGGGCCTTGGTCCAGGGCCCCACCGAGATGCTGGTAAAGCACTGGGGGGAGCACCTGCTGCCGGCCAACGTCTCGGTGTCCTACATGCCGGCCGGCACCCCCTGCCTGGTGGTCGGCATCCAGGACCTCAGCGCCCAGAAGGCCGAGATCAAGGCGCTCCAGCAACTGGCCGCCACCGACTGCCTGACCGGCCTTGCCAACCGCCGCACCTTCGCCGCCGCCCTGGACGAGCAGTGGGCCCAATGCACCAGCAAGCGCCGCCCCATCAGCCTGCTGGTGATAGACGTGGACTACTTCAAGCTCTTCAACGACCAGTACGGCCACATGCAGGGCGACAAGTGCCTGAAAAGGGTGGCCCAGCAGATAGCGGCGGCCCTGCCCGGCGGCCATTGCCTGGCCGCCCGCTACGGCGGCGAGGAGTTCGCGGTGCTGCTGCCCGGCTGCAACGGCGAGATGGCCAGGAGCGTGGCCGAGGTGATACGCCGCCACATCAACGACCTGGAGTTCCAGGGAGAAGGCCTGCCCTTTGAGGTGCGAGTCAGCGTCAGCCAGGGCATCGCCACCGAGGCCAGCGGCCAGTTCCGCACCGCCGAAGCCCTTTTGTTCGCCGCCGACACCGCCCTCTATAGGGCCAAGACCGACGGCAGGGACAGGATCAAGGTCTCCTGCTGAGCCGGGCTGCTTGCAACAGCCACCTCAGCGGGGACCGCCTTATCGAGCGGGGTTCCCGGCTCCCCCCAAAAGCCGGACGACTCACCAGCAGGGAAACACAAAGGGGAAAGGAAAATGACGACACCAAACGGCTTTAACCTGGAATCCACCCAGTTTGTCGACAACTACCTGAGGACGGACGGCAATATCGTCAATTGCCAATTCAAGGCGGGGCCCTGGGAAAGGTGGCAGTTCCTGCCCCAGGCCGGCGGCACCAGCTACCTGATGGAGTCGGTGCAGTTTCCCGGCACCTTCCTGACGGTGATGGCGGGCAAGGTGGGCACAGTCCACGCCCAGGCCGAGGCGACGCTCTTCCAACTGGAGGTCTGCGACGTCAGCGACACCCGCAGGGTCGCCTTGCGGGCACCGTCCGGCGACTACGTCACCATCACCAGCGGCATGGACGCGCCCTACGGCCCCGGCGGCGGCCAGGTGCAGTTGCAGCCCTACTCCAGCAAGTCGGTGTTCATCCTGATGCCCGCCTACGCCGGGGACCAGCCGGAAGTGGTGCAGGTGGACGTCAGCGAGCACCCGGCCATGCCCAGCGACCTCAAGGCCAGCTTCCTGGTGGGCCCGGACAACCTGGAAAGCGCCAGCCGCTGCGACGTCATCAAGTACAACGAGCTGACCTACTGGGCCTACTCCTACATCGACAACAGGGTGGGCATGGCCATAGTCGCCTACGACGCCAAGGGCCAGCAGGTCAAACGCTGGGACATGAGCGGCGCCCGCTACCAGTGGAAGATCACCACCGACGCCCAGGCCAAGACGGTGACCTTCCTGGGCCAGGCCTCCAACAGCATCACCATGAGCTGGGCCCAACTTGCCGACACCTGAGCCCCATGGCCGATAACAAAGCCGCCCACCAGGGCGGCTTTTTGTTCAGTCCTTCACCGACATCAGCAGCGCCAGGGCCCGCAGGCGCTGGCCTTCGTCATAGAGGTCATTGGTGAACATCAGCTCGTCCACCTCCAGCTCCCTGACCAGGGCCTCCAGGCGGGCCTTGAGGCTGGCCGGGCCGCCCGCCACTTTCAGCCCCAGGAAGGCGTTGACCGAGGCCTGTTCGGCCGGGCTCCAAAGGCCGTCCATGCTCTGCACCGGCGGCTTGAGCCAAAGCGGCTCGCCGCGCATCAGCGCCAGGATCCGCTGCAAGGAACTGGTGCCGATGAAGGCCGCCTCTTCGTCCGTTTCGGCGGCGACCAGGGGCAGCCCCAGCATCACATAGGGCTTGGCCAACGCGGCGCTGGGCTGGAACTGGCTGCGGTAGAGGCGGACGGCGTCATAGACGAAACGGGGGGCGAAGTGGCCGGCAAAGGCGTAGGGCAGGCCCCTGGCCGCCGCCAGCTGGGCGGAAAAGAGGCTGGAGCCCAGCAGCCAGATGGGCAGGCCGCTGCCCTCCCCCGGTATGGCCCTGACCTTCTTGGCCGGGTCCCTCGGGCCCAGCAGCCGCTGCAACTCGGCCACTTCCTCGGGAAACTGCTCGGCGCGCCGCTCGTCCCGGCGCAGGGCGCGGGCGGTCAAGGGGTCCGAACCCGGCGCCCGGCCCAGGCCCAGGTCGATACGGCCGGGGTAGAGGGCGTCCAGGGTGCCGAACTGCTCGGCCACCACCAGCGGCGGGTGGTTGGGCAGCATGATGCCGCCGGAGCCGACCCGGATGCGCGCCGTGCCGCCGGCGATATGGCCGATCAGCACGGCGGTGGCGGCGCTGGCGATGCCTTCCATGTTGTGGTGTTCGGCCAGCCAGAAGCGGTTGAAGCCGAGGCGTTCCGCCTCCTGGGCGTAGCGCAGGCTGTGGGCCAGGGTGGCGCCGACAGTGCCGCCCTGGCGCACCGGCGCCAGCTCCAGCAACGAAAAGGGGGTATCAGCGAGCAACGACATAAGGCCTCCTGTTCAGTGGCGCCAGTCTAAGCCGCTGGGGGCCGCCGCAACAGTAGGCACGCTTTGGGGAGCTGGGCACCAAAAGGTGACTTTTGCCAAAAACAAAAGCCGCCCGCAGGCGGCTTTCTTTGGCGACTTTATGCCTCAGGGCATGCCCAGGTAGTTGGGCAGCCAGAGGGACACGGCCGGCACATAGGTGACGATCATCAGGAAGCCCAGCAGCAGCACCAGCCAGGGCAAGGCCGCCCTGATGGTCTGGCCAAGGGGCATGCCGGTCACCGCCGAAGTGACGAAGAGGTTGAGGCCCACAGGCGGGGTGATGAGGCCTATCTCCATGTTCACCACCATCACCACCCCCAGGTGGATGGGATCTATGCCCATCTGGATGGCGATGGGGAAGAGGATGGGGGCCAGGATCAGGATGATGGCCGAGGGCTCCATGAAGTTGCCCGCTACCAGCAGCACCAGGTTGACGATCAGCAGGAACATCCAGGGTGACAGCCCCAGGCCCGCCACCCAGGCGGCTATGGTCTGGGGGATCTGCTCCGTGGTCAGCACGAAGGCGAAGACCATGGCGTTGGCGATGATGAACATCAGCATGATGGTCAGCTTGCCCGCCTCCAGCAGCACCTCGGGGCATTCCCTGACCTTCATGTCCTTGTAGACGAAGAGCGCCACGAAGCCGGCGTAGACGGCCGCCACCGCCGCCGCCTCGGTGGGGGTGAACATGCCCGAATAGATGCCGCCGAGGATGATCACCATCAGCAGCAGGCCCCAGATGGCCTGGCGGCCGCTCCCCAGCCATTGGCGCAGGGTGGCCCTGGGCATGGCCGGCAGCTGTTTCTTGCGGGCCACCAGGTAGATGGCCACCATCAGCAGCAGGCCCAGCAAGGCCCCAGGTACCACGCCGGCCATGAACAGCTTGCCCACCGAGCTGTCGGTGGCGGCGGCATAGACCACCATGACGATGGAGGGCGGGATCAGGATGCCCAGGGTGCCGGCGTTGCAGACGATACCGGCGCCGAATTCCTTGGGGTAGCCGGAGCGCACCATGCCGGCGATGGCGATGGAGCCCACCGCCGCCACCGTCGCCGGCGAGGAGCCGGACAGGGCCGCGAACAGCATACAGGCCAGCACCGCCGCTATGGCGAGGCCGCCTCGTATATGGCCGACGGTGGCGTTGGCGAAGTCGATGAGGCGCCGCGCCACGCCGCCGCTGGTCATGAAGGCCCCGGACAGCAGGAAGAAGGGGATGGCCAGCAGGGTGTAATGCTCCGAGGTCTCGAACAGCTTGATCACCAAAGAGCGCACCGAATCCTGGCTGAAGAAGAAAATGGTCAAGGCCCCTGACAGCCCCAGGGAGATGGCGATGGGCACGCCGATCAGCATCAGCAGGAACAGCATGAAGAAGAGGAAGAGGATGGTCATTGGTGGTGCTCCCCGTCCATCATGTGCTTGAGGGCGTCACCGGCCTCGTCGGCCAGGCCCAGGCCCGTTTGCAGGCCGCGGATGATGCGGATGAACACCTCCACGAAGCGCAGGGTCAGCAAGGCAAAGCCCACAGGCACCACGGCGCCTATGGCCCAGAGCTTGATGCCCACCTTCTCCAGATCTTCGGCATAGACGCCGGCCCTGTAGAGGGTGGCCACCCAGTCGTAGCTGGCGTAGCAGAGCATCAGGCCGTAGAGCAGGCAGGCCAGGCAGGCGATGATGCCGATCACCTTCTGCAGCGGCTTGTTGAAGAGCCTGACCACCACATCAACGCCGATATGACCGGCGGTGCGCACCCCGTAAGCCATGCCCAGGAAGATGAGCCAGGCGAAGAGCGCCTTGGTCAGGGCCGTGCTCCAGGTCATGGCCTGGGCCAGGCCGATGAAGAAGTCCCCTATCTTCAGGCAGAAATCGCTGCTGCCCTGCCAGCCCTTGTCCGCCAGCCAGTCCGACAGGTCGTAGAAGGGGGTGTAGAGGTTGTTGAGCATCACGTAGACGAAAGTCACCAGGGTCATCAAGGCCAAAAGGAAGGCGATGACGCCTTCCTCCAGCTTGGCCCAAACCCGCATCAGTACTGCCATGCTGGGCCCTTATTGCGCTTCGTTGGCGGCCAGGGCGGCTTTGATGAGGTCGGGGCCTATCTGGGCCTCAAACTTGCTCCACACCGGCTTCATGGCCTTGACCCAGTCGGCGCGCTGGGCCGGGGTCAGTTCGATGATCTCGGAGGTCTTGGCGTCGATCACCTTCTGCTTGGCCTCCTGGTTCAGGGCCCAGGCGTGCTCGTTCACCTTGGTGGTCACTTCCTCGAGGATGGACTCGAGCTGGCTGCGGATGTCGGGGGGCAGGCCGTTCCAGAACTTGGTGTTGGTGATCACCATGTAGTCCAGCACGCCGTGGTTGGACTCTGTGATGTACTTCTGCACCTCGTTGAATTTCTGGGAATAAATGTTGGACCAGGGGTTCTCGGCACCGTTGACCACGCCGGTCTGCAGGCCCTGGTAGACCTCGGCGAAGCTCATCTTGCGGGGGTTGGCCCGCACGGCCTTGAACTGCTCTTCCAGCACGTCCGAGGCCTGCACCCTGAACTTGAGGCCGCGGGCGTCACGGGGCTCGCGCAGTGGCTTGTTGGCGGAGAGCTGCTTCATGCCGTTATGCCAGTAGGCCAGGCCGGTGATGTTGTTGTTTTCCATGGTTTTGAGCAGGCCTTTGCCGGCCGGGCTGTGCTGGAAGCGGTCCACGGCCTTGATGTCCTTGAACAGGAAAGGCAGGTCGAAGATCTGCAGCTTCTTGGTGTACTGGCCGAACTTGGCCAGGGAGGGGGCTATCATCTGCACGTCCCCCAGCAGCAGGGCCTCCATCTCCTTGCCGTCACCATAGAGGGAGGAGTTGGAGTAGACCTGCACCTCCACCTTGCCCTTGAGGCGCTCATCCACCAGCTTCTTGAAGAGCAGGGCGCCCTGACCCTTGGGCGTGCTGTCCGCCACCACATGGGAAAACTTGATGACGATGGGCTCGGCCGCCTGGGCCAGGCCGGCAAGGCCGATGGACAAGGCACAGAGCAGCGCTTTGGCAGTGAACTTGAGCATGTGGAACCCTCATGAATGGTGGTAGCCCTGGACGGGAAAAGGAACAGCTTTCAAAGATTAACAACAGCGTAGCAGTTGTATCACAGGGCCGACATTCGACCTTCGGCTGAGGCATTTGCACGGCGGGGCTTTTCGCAGTTCAATAGGCCCAAGAGCCGCCCCGGATAGCCCCATGCCACAGGAAAAACCCTTCGTCTTCATCGAGACCTGCACCCCCAGGCGGGTGCTGGAACTGTTCAGCACCAAGTGGACCTCCATGGTGCTCTACGCCCTCAAGTGCGGCAGGCTGCGCACCGGCGAGCTGCAGCGCTGCCTGCCGGGGATCAGCAAGAAGATGCTGACCCAGACCCTGCGCGAGCTGGAGGCGGACGGCCTTATCCTGCGCACCGTCTACCCCCAGGTGCCCCCCAAGGTGGAGTACCAGCTCACCGACAACGGCGCCCTGCTGATCGAACCCATAGAGATGCTCTACGACTGGGGCCGCCGCCACAGCGAGCTGTTGGCCAGCCTCAAGTTGCGCCGGGGGAAAGACTGATGTGGCAGCAAAGCACCCTGACCCTGGCGCCAAGGCCAAGGGGTTTCCACCTGATAACAGACGAGGTGCTGGCCGCCCTGCCCCAGCTCAAGGCGGTGCAGACCGGGCTGCTCCATGTCTTCATCCAGCACACGTCGGCCAGCCTCACCCTCAACGAGAACGCCGACCCTACGGTGCGCGGCGACATGGAAAGGCACTTCAACATGGCCGTGCCCCAAGGGGCCCCTTACTACCGGCACGACTACGAGGGGGACGACGACATGCCGGCCCATATCAAGGCGTCCCTGCTGGGGGCCAGCCTGAGCCTCCCCGTCACCAATGGGCGTCTGGCCCTTGGCACCTGGCAGGGGATCTGGCTCGGGGAACACCGTGACCAGGGCGGCAGCCGCCGCCTGGTGCTGACGTTGATGGGGGAATGATGGATTTTTCCAGGCTCAACAAGGCGAGCGCCAAGTCCTTCAACGACCAGAAGGCGCTGATCAAGAAGCTGATGCAGGGCCGCACCGTGCCCTGCCCCCACTGCGGCCAGCCGTTGCAGCTGCACCTGCCGGGCTCAGGCCAGCCCCCCGGGATCCGCTGTAAAAAAGGTTGCACCGATATTGCGCTGGAATTCGACTAAAGTCGCCGAAAGGCCGTGGATGTAACGCTGTTGTTACGTTATGCTGCTAGGCTGTCAGAGTGGCACAGGGACGGGGCCACGGAACGCCAACAATAACTAGAGAAACGGCCTTGCAGATAACCCGAGCCTCCCTTGCCATCTTCGTTTGCCTGCTCTGCCTGCTCGCCCCCAGAGCCCAGGCCGCTGCGCCTGTTGCCCAGGTAAGCAACCAGACAGGGGAACTCAACCTGGTTCCCTACCTGGAACTGTTGGACGACAAGGACGCCAGCCAGAGCTTCCAGCAGATCCTCAAACCGGCCTTCAATTCCCGCTTCGAGCCTTTGGGGGGCTCCCCCAACTTCGGTTTCACCACCTCGGCCTGGTGGGTCAAGGTGACCTTGGGCAACAGCACCGACAAACCGGCCCACCTGGTGCTGCGCCAGGACTATCCCCTTATCGATCACCTGGACTTCTGGTCACCGGACGGCAAAGGCGGCTGGCAGCATATCGCCACGGGCGACAGGACCCCCTTCCATAGCCGCCCCCTGAACCACAGGTTGTTCCTCTTCCCCGTCCAGTTGCCGCCGGACAGCCAGCAGAGCTTCTACTTCCGCTTCCAGACCCAGGGTGCGCTCAACATAGGCCTCTTCGCCCACGGCACCAGCAACATGATGGAGCTGGCCAGCGAGGAATACCTGGCGCTCGGCATCTACTACGGCGGCTTCATGGTGCTGCTGGTCTACAACTTCATCATGTTCCTGTCGGTGCGGGAAAAGACCTTCGCCTATTACCTGCTGTACCTGCTCTCCTACGGCCTCTACATGTCGGTGCACAACGGCCTGAGCTTCCAGTACCTCTGGCCCGACAACCCCTGGCTGGCCAACCAGAGCCTGCTGGTGCTGCTGGCCTCTTCCCTCTACTGGGCGCTGCGCTTTACCCGCACCATCCTCTCCAGCGCCACCGTTTCCCCCAGGGCCGACAAGGTGGCCCAGTGGCTGGAATGGCTGATGCTGGCCTGCCTGGTGCTGTCCCCCTTCATGGCCTACCACCAGTTGATACTGCCGCTGGCGGTACTGACCCTGGTGATCTGCTCCCATTTCATGGTGATGGCGGTACTGGCGCTGCTGCGCGGCTCCGGCTCGGCCCGCTACTACATGGTGGCCTTCTCGACGCTGCTGCTGGGAGTGGTGGTCTACATGCTGAAAAGCTTCGGGATACTGCCCCACAACTTCTATACCCAGAACGCCTTCCAGATAGGCTCGTTGATCGAGATGGTGCTGCTGAGCCTGGCCGTGGCCAGCCGCCTGGCCGAGCTGAAGAGGAGCTCCTACGCCGACGCCCTGACCCGTCTCTACAACAGGCGTTTCTTCGACGAGCGCATGGTGGTGGAATTCCACAAGGCCAAGGTCCAGGGCCTGCCCCTGTCCCTGGTGGTGATAGACGTGGATCTGTTCAAGGCCTTCAACGACCAGCACGGCCATGCCAAGGGCGATAACGCCCTCAAGGCAGTGGCCAATATCCTGAGCGCCACGGTGCGCAGGCCCAATTACCCCTGCCGCTACGGCGGTGAAGAGTTCGTGCTGGTCTTGCCCGGTACCGACCAGGCCGCCGCCGCCGTGCTGGCCGAGCGGATCCGCGCCAAGGTCGCCAAGGACACGGCCGCCACCTTCAAGCTGACCGTCAGCCTGGGCCATGCCACCCTGGAAAGCGGCAACTTCGAATGCCCTGAAGATCTCTTCGAGGCCGCCGACTTCGCCCTCTACCAGGCCAAGCAGCAAGGCCGCAACAGGGTGACCCCCTTCCAGCCCGACGAGGCCCTCCAACAGGAAAAACGCGGCCTGCCACTCCAGGCGGGCGGCTGATGCAGCTCGGCAACGGCGTCCGCCTGGTCCGGCGCCACCACCGGCTGCTGTTGCTGCTGGCGGTGCTGGTGCTGGCGGCCGCCCCCACCCTGAGCGCCTTCTACTTCGCCAACCAGCAGGGCCTGGAAGCGGAGCGTGACCAGGTGCTGCACTACGCCCGGGAAGCGCTGCGCCGCTCCGACGCCATCGCCGACCAGATCTACCAGGCCACCGACAAACTGGAGGCCGCGGGGGCAACCGAGCCCTGCTCCGCCGCCAACCTGGCCCTGATGCGCAAACTGGATCTCGCCGCCAGCTATATCCAGGCCCTGGGCTTTGTGGCCGACGACCAGCTCAAATGCTCCTCCCTGGGTGGCCAGGAGATGGCCCTGCCCCTGGGGCCGGCGGCCGTGGTCACCTCCACAGGATCGGCCATCCGTTACCATGTGCTGCTACCCCAGGCGCCAGGCACCCGCTTTACGGTGGTGCAGCGGGGCCTCTATGCGGCCCTGGTCCACAGCGACATCGCCATCGACACCGACGACGACGAACCCGGCCTGGCCCTGGCCATCTTCACCCCGGACGACCACAGGCTGCGGACCTCCCGTGGCCAGGTCAGCCCAGGCTGGCCGGAACGGCTGACCCTGGCGCCGCAACAGAGCTTCATCGACCAGGGTTATCTGGTGGCCCTGGTCCGCTCGCCCCGCTACGCCACCGTCGCCCTGGCCGCCTTGCCCCTGTCCTATGCCCAGGCACGGAGCCGGGATTTCATGAAGATGCTGCTGCCCATCAGCCTGGTGGCCGGTTTCCTGCTGGTGATGGCCACCCTCTACCTGGCCCGCCAGCAGCTGTCGCTGCAAGGGCTGCTGCGGGCAGCGCTGAAACGCAGGGAATTCTTCCTGCAATACCAGCCGGTGGTGGAACTGGAGACGGGCCGGGTGGTGGGCGCCGAGGCCCTGGTGCGCTGGCGCCGGCCCAACGGCGACTTCATGGCACCCCATATCTTCATACCGGCGGCGGAGGCCATGGGCCTGATCCACAGGATCACGGCGCAGGTGATGGAGCAGGTGGCCGAAGACGCCGAGGGGCTCTTCAGGGGCCATCCCGACTTCCACCTGGCCATCAACCTCTCTTCCCAGGATCTGCACCGGCCTGAAACCCTGGAAAGGCTCAAGGAGCTGGTGGAAGCCACAGGGGCCAGCCCCGGCAATCTGGTGGTGGAAGCCACGGAGAGCGGCTTCCTCAACGCCGACCAGGTCCGTCAGCTGGTGCAGCAGATCCGTGAGCAGGGCATACAGGTGGCCATCGACGACTTCGGCACCGGCTATTCGAGCCTGGCCTACCTGGAGCGCTTCGACATCGACAGCCTCAAGATAGACAAGTCCTTCGTCGAGACCATAGGCACAGAAGCCCCCACCAGCCAGGTGGTGACCCATATCATCGACATGGCCAAGGCCCTCAAGCTGGAGATGGTGGCCGAAGGGGTGGAGAGCCAGGCCCAGGCGGACTTCCTCAAGGCCAAGGGGGTGCGGCTGGCCCAGGGCTGGCTGTTCGGCAAGCCCATGGCCTTCAAGGAACTGCTGGCGCTGCTGGAGCGCCGCGACTAAGTCCCCTTCCTGTTGCACCTGCCGGCCTTTCCCATTAGCTTGAATGCCTTTCGCCCTTTCTATGACAGGAGTCTCTATGTTCAAGATCCGCCAGATCGATCACCTGGTGCTGAGGGTGGTCGACGTCCAGGCCATGATGGCCTTCTATCAGCAGGTGCTGGGTTGCGGCCTGGAAAAGGTCCAGGAAGGGATAGGCCTCTACCAGCTGAGGGCCGGCAGCTCCCTCATCGACCTGGTGCCGGTGGACGGCAAGCTGGGTAAGGCAGGCGGCGCCGCGCCAGGCAGGGAGGGCCGCAACCTGGACCACCTCTGCCTGCGCATAGAGCCTTTCGACGGCGACGCCCTCATCGCCTACCTCAAGGCCAAGGGCTGTGAGCCCAGCCAGGTGGAATCCCGCTACGGCGCCGAAGGGGAAGGCCCCTCCGTCTACGTCACAGACCCAGAAGGCAATGTGGTGGAGCTGAAGGGGCCGCCCGACGCCTGAACCAGAAAAAAGGCCGCTTGATGCGGCCTTTTCTTCAGATGAATTCGTACCTGACCCGCTGGGCGATATTGCACAGCAGCTCGTAAGAGATGGTGTCGGCGCATTGTGCCACCTGCTCCACCGGCACCTGGGTGCCCCAGAGTTCCACCTCGTCCCCCACCTGGTCGGTCGCGTCCGGCCCCAGATCCACCGTCACCATGTCCATGGACACCCGGCCCACCAGGGGCACGATACGGCCGTTGACGAAGACCGGCGTGCCGGCGCGGGCATGGCGGGGGTAGCCGTCACCATAGCCCATGGCCACCACCCCGATCTGGGTATCCTGCCGGGCCTGCCAGATGGCGCCGTAGCCCACCGTCTCCCCCTGCTTGACCTGCTTGACCGAGATGAGGCTGGAGACCAGGCGCATGGCGGGCTTGAGGTCGTAGTCGGCACCGACCTGGCCGACCATGGGGCAGGAGCCATAGAGCATCAGGCCGGGGCGCACCCAGTCGAAATGGGCCGCCGGCAGGCTCAGCACGGCGGCGGAGTTGGACATGGACACGGGGCCCTGCCAGGCCGCCGCCAGGGGCGCGAAACGCGCGAGCTGCGCCTGGTTGAGGGGGTGGCCAGGCTCGTCGGCACAGGCGAAATGGCTGATAAGACCCACCTCCTCCTCCACCTTGCCGGTGGCCTTGAGGGCGGCCAGGTAGTCAGGCACCGCCGCCGGCGCCAGGCCGATGCGGTGCATGCCGGTGTCCACCTTCACCCAGGCCTTGATGGGCTTGGGCATGGCCACGGCCTGGAGCATGGCCAGCTGCTCCTGAGTGTGGAAGATGGCCTGCACCCCAGAGCTGGCCATCACCGCCAGGTCGGAGGCGTTGAAGCAACCTTCCAGCATCACCAGCGGCTGGGTGATGCCGGCGGAGCGCAGGGCCAGGGCCTCGTTGAGGCGGGCCACGGCGAAGGCGTCGGCCCCGGCCAGGGCCTTGGCCACTTCCACCTGGTTGTGGCCGTAGGCGTTGGCCTTGAGCACGGCCATCACCTGGGCGCCGGGGGCGTGGCGGCGTACCACCGCCAGGTTGTGCTTGAGGGCCTTGGTGTCTATTACTGCGGTTGCGACTTTCATGGCGCCTTAGTATTCGTCGTCGTAGGCCGGGCCTGCGTAGTTGTCGAAGCGGGAGAAATGGCCCTGGAAGGTCAGCCGCACCCTGCCTATGGGGCCGTTACGCTGCTTGCCGATGATGATCTCCGCCACCCCCTTGTCCGCCGTCTCCGGGTGATAGACCTCGTCCCGGTAGATGAACATGATGAGGTCGGCGTCCTGCTCGATGGAGCCCGATTCCCTAAGGTCGGAGTTGACGGGCCTCTTGTCGGCCCGCTGTTCCAGTGAACGGTTGAGCTGGGACAGGGCGATGACGGGACATTGCAGCTCCTTGGCCAGGGCCTTGAGGGAGCGGGAGATCTCGGCGATCTCCAAGGTCCTGTTGTCCTGCATGCCGGGCACCGTCATCAGCTGCAGGTAGTCCACCATGATAAGGGAAATGCCGCCGTGCTCACGGGCGATACGCCGGGCGCGGGAGCGCACTTCGGTGGGGGTCAGGCCCGAGGCGTCGTCGATGTACATCTGGCCCTTTTCCATCAGCAGCCCCATGGTGGAGCTCAGGCGGGCCCAATCGTCGTCGTCCAGCTGGCCGGTCCGGATCTTGGTCTGGTCGATGCGGCCCAGGGAGGCCAGCATACGCATCATGATCTGTTCCGAGGGCATCTCCAGGCTGTAGATCAGCACCGGCTTGTCCTGGGTCATGGCCGCGTATTCGGCCAGGTTCATGGCGAAGGTCGTCTTACCCATGGAGGGACGGGCCGCCACTATGATGAGGTCCGAGCCTTGCAGGCCGGCCGTCATCTTGTCGAGATCGTTGAAGCCGGTGGACACCCCCGTGACGCCGTCATGGGGCTGGCCGAACAGCTTCTCGATGCGGTCCACCGTCTTTTCCAGCACGTTTTTGATGTTCTGGGGGCCTTCGTTGGCGCTGGAGCGGCTCTCGGCGATGTTGAAGACCTTGCTCTCGGCCATATCCAGCAGCTCGGCGGAGCTGCGGCCCTGAGGGTCGAAGCAGGCCTCGGCTATCTCGTTGGCGGTGCCCAGCAGCTCCCGCACCACGGCCCGCTCGCGGACTATCTCGGCGTAGGCGTGGATGTTGGCGGCGCTGGGGGTGTTGCGGGCGATTTCGCCGAGGTAGGCGAAGCCGCCGGCCTCTTCCAACTGGTTGTCCCGCTCCAGTTGCTCGGAGACGGTGATCAAGTCCAGCGGCTTGTTGGCGGCGGCCAGTATGGTCATGCCCTTGAAGATGAGCCGGTGCGCACGGGAGTAGAAGTCCTGCTCCACCACCTTTTCCGCCACCCTGTCCCAGGCCTGGTTGTCCAGCAGCAGGCCGCCCAGCACGCTTTGCTCGGCTTCCAGGGAATGGGGGGGAACTTTCAGGGCGGCGACCTTGCTGTCACCTTCTTTGCTGGCTTTGCGCTTTTCCGCCATGAGGTCAGTATCGGTTCAAATAAAGGCCCACTATTATGGGGCTAAAGTCTCATAAGCTGAAGGATCACGGAAGAACCATGACAAGAGCCTGTCTGACACTGCTGTTTTTGGCCCTGCCGGCCCTGGCAGCCGACCCAACAGAGCAAAAAAAGACCGAACCCACCCAGAGCGAGGCCAGCGTCGAACCGCCGGCGCCCCAGAGCATCGAGGGCCGCGCCGCCAAGGACAAGGGCCTGGTGGAGCAGCGGGTGAACCGGGAGCTGTCCACCACCGAGAACCCCTTCGTCATCACACCGCACCTGCCCAACTACGTGTTGCCGGTCAACTACAGCTCCAACCTGGACGCCGCCAGCTATGCCGACAAGCTCGAACCGGGGGAGACCCTCGACCATGTGGAAGTGAAGTTCCAGGTCAGCCTCAAGTTTCCCCTGGCCTTCAATCTCTTCGGCGGCAAGAACAGCATCTGGATGGCCTACAGCCAGCAATCCTTCTGGCAGGCCTACAACTCCGGGCTCTCCTCCCCCTTCAGGGAGACCAACTACGAGCCGGAGGTGTTCATGGCCTTCGACGTCAGCCACGACTGGTTCGGCATCAAGCCCAAGTACGTGACCCTGGGGCTGATCCACCAGTCCAACGGCCGCTCCGACCCCTACTCCCGTTCCTGGAACAGGGCCTACCTGGATCTCATCTTCGAGGCCGGCAACGCCGTCTTCCAGGTCAAGCCCTGGTACCGCATTCCCGAAGCCAGAAGCGACGACAACAACCCCGACATCGAGAAGTACCTGGGCTACGGCGAGCTGACCGGCGTCTACGTCATGGGCAACACCAGCCTGGACTTCATGCTCAGGAACAACCTGCGCTCAAACGGCAACAAGGGCGCCTTGCAACTGGGCTTTACCTTCCCACTCTGGGGCAAGCTGCGCGGCTATGTGCAGTACTTCAACGGCTACGGCGAGTCCCTCATCGACTATAACCACAGCACCCAGAGCCTGGGCTTAGGCATCATGCTGACAAACTGGCTCTGAAATGGCCTTGCTTTAATGAGAAGATAATAAGGTCTTGATTCAGCCTGCTTTTGGCGGCCTGAGTTGCTAACTTTGAGAATGAGTTGATTGCCTAACCCGGCCCGGCCGGGTGCACAAGGAGACAGCATGAAAGCAGGCAAAATCCTGGCCATAGTCCTTGGCCTGGTGGTGCTGGTGATAGCGGGGCTGGTCGCCTTCGTCCTCACCATAGACCCCAACAGCTACAAGGGCGAGATCCAGAAAGTGGTGGCCGACAACACAGGCCGCGAACTGCGCCTGGACGGCGACCTCGGCTGGACCTTCTTCCCCTCGGTCGGCCTGTCCATCCAGCGGGCGGCCCTGTCCGAACCCAAGGGCTTCGCCAACGGCACCACCGCCGAGATAGGTGACGCCAAGGTGTCGGTGAAACTGATGCCGCTGCTCTCCGGCAAAGCCGAGGTGGACGGCGTCGCCTTGAGCAACGTGGTGGTCAACCTCAAGCCGGGGGCCGAACCGCCGGCCGGCCAGAAGGCGCCTGAAGGTGCCCCAGCCGGCGCCCCCGACCTCAGCGGCCTGCAGAAGCTGGATCTCGGCAGCATCAGCCTCAACAACATCCAGGTCAACCTCCTGGACAAGGCCGGCAAGACCAGCCAGCAACTGGTGCTGGACGAGCTGACATTGGACGGCTTCGGCGCCGGCAAGACCTCCACCCTGCACAGCCGGCTGCACAGCACCGGCGCCCAGCAGGCGGTGGCCACCCTGGACGCCCAGCTCAAGTTTGACGATCAGCTGGCCCATATCGACCTGCCCCGCCTGGCCGTCACCGCCAAGCTGCAAGGCCAGGGTTTCGCCAAACCCATGGAACTGGAGCTGGCCGCCAAGGGCAACACCGACCTCAAGGCCGCCACCCTGGATCTGGACAGCCTGCAGCTGGACATCGCCAACATGGTGCTCAAGGGCCAACTGGCCGCCAAACAGCTGTTCACGGCCCCTACCGCCAGCGGCCAGCTCAGCATCGAGAAGACCGATCTGCGCGGCCTGGCCGACCGCCTTGGCATGGTACTGCCGGCACGGGCCGACCAGAACACCCTGGCCGCCTTCGAGCTGGGCTTTGACTGGCAGTACGGCGACAACAAGGCCAGCCTCACCAACCTCAAAGGCAAGCTGGACGACACCCAGCTGAGCGGCAGCGCCGCCCTGGCCCTGGGGGCGGTGCCGGATCTGGACCTGACCCTGGCGCTGGACAAGTTCGACGCCGACCGCTACCTGCCGCCCAAGAGCGACAAGCCCCAGGCCGCCGCCGACGAGCAGGCCGCCGGCCCTGAGCTGGAGCCGGATCTCTCCGCCCTCAAGGGCTTCAGGGCCAAGGCGGACCTCAGCCTCGGCTGGCTGCGCCTCAGCCACCTGGTGATGGAGAAGATAGCCGTCAAGGCCAGCAACGATCGCGGCCAGATCGCCCTGGCCCCCTTCAGCGCCAACCTCTACCAGGGCAACGTCAAGCTCAACGCCCAGGTCGACGCCCGCAAGCAGCCGGCCCGATTGGCGGTTCAGGAAGACATGGCAGGGGTGCAGATAGAGCCGCTGCTCAAGGACTTCATGCAGTCCGACAAGCCGCTGCTGGCCGGTACCACCAGCGCCAAGGCGGACATCACCGCCACAGGCCTGACCCCCACCAGCCTCACCGACAGCCTCAATGGCACCGCCAACTTCCAGTTCCGTGACGGCGCCGTCTACGGCGTCAACATCGCCCACGAACTGCGCAAGGCCGGCGCCATCCTCAAGGGCGAGAGCGCCCCGGCCGAGGACGTCAAGAAGACCGACTTCGCCGAGCTCTCCGGCTCCGCCACCTTCAAGGACGGCCTGATGCACAACCCCGACCTGCTGCTGGCCTCGCCACTGCTGCGAGTCACGGGGGAAGGGGATATCAACCTGGCCAAGAAGGAGCTGGACTACAAGGTGGCCGCCAAGGTGGTGGGTTCCCTCACCGGCCAGGACGGCAAGCCCATGGACCAGCTGAACGGCGTCACCCTGCCCATCAAGATCAGCGGCCCCTTCAGCGATCCCAAGGTACGTCCGGACATGGACGCCCTGCTCAAGGGCAAGGCCCAGGAGAAGCTGGACAAGGAGAAGGACAAGCTCAAAGACAAGCTGAAGAACAAGCTGGGCGACCTCTTCAAGAAGAAGACCGGCAATTGAACAAGAGGCCCCGTCAGGGGCCTTTTTTACGTCTGGCAACCCCTGCCGAAGAGCCATTTCCCAGCTTGTGCGCCCCGTCACAAAGGATAGAAATGAAAAACAATTGTTAATTCATTGTTTAAATTTTTCAGGTAAAAATGGCCCCGGCCTCAGAGCCATAGACCTATTAAAAATAACGGGACCACATAATGAAAAAATCCACTTTGACTCTGCTGCTGGGCGGCTGCCTGGCAGTTGGGGGGACACAAGCCGCCAACCTGCAACACGTCGACAAGGCCATGAACAACCAGGGCCTGGGCAAGGCCCTGGGCCTGAACAAGGATTACGGCTTCAAAGAAGGCCGGGCCATGAAGACCGCCAAGGGCACCACCAAGGTCCGCGCCCAGCAGCTCTACCAGGGCATCCCCGTCTTCGGCCAACACCTGGTGGTCGAGAAGGACGCCCAGGGCCGCAGCCTGCATGCCCAAGGCCGTATCGCCAAGGATCTGCACATCGACACCACTCCCGGCATCAGCGCCGCCCAGGCCCTGACCCTGGTCCAGGCCCACTTCGGTGACGCCCTGGTGATGAAAGACGCCCAGGCCGTGCAGCGCAGCGCCGTCAGCCTGATGATCCTCGGCGACCGCCTGGCCTACCAGGTGGACTACCTGGTGGAAGGTGACAAGGGCGCCAGCCGCCCCAATGCCTTCGTCGACGCCCACACCGGCGAGCTGCTCAAGAGCTGGGACGCCCTGGCCTTCAGAGGCAAGCCCGGCAGCGGCGGCTCCTCCGGCGGCACCCCCTTCGACGCTACAGGCCCAGGCGGTAACCAGAAGACCGGCATCTACTACTACGGCACCGACTACGGTCCGCTGAAAGTCACCGCCAGCTCCAACACCTGTTCCATGGAGAACGCCGACGTCCGCACCCTGGACATGGGTGGCAGCACCCGCCGCGGCACCCTCTACAGCTTCACCTGCCCGGAAAACACCGACCAGCCCGTCAACGGTGCCTACTCCCCGATCAACGACGCCCATTTCTTCGGTGGCGTGATCGTGGACATGTACCGCAACTGGTTCGGGGTCAATCCCATCAGCCAGAAGCTGGAGATGCGCGTCCACTACGGCCGCAACTACGAGAACGCCTTCTGGGACGGTTCTGCCATGAACTTCGGCGACGGTGCCAGCACCTTCTATCCGCTGGTGAGCCTGGACGTGTCCGCCCACGAAGTCTCCCACGGGGTGACAGAGCAGAACTCCGGCCTGACCTACTCAGGCATGAGCGGTGGCATGAACGAGGCCTTCTCCGACATGGCCGGCGAGGCTGCCGAGTTCTACAGCCGTGGCCACAACGACTGGCAGGTGGGTGCGGAGATCTTCAAGTCCAGCGGCGCCCTGCGTTACATGGACGACCCGACCCGCGACGGTCGCTCCATCGCCAACGCCGCCGACTACAGCTCCAGCCTGGACGTACACTACAGCTCCGGCGTCTATAACAAGGCCTTCTACCTGCTGGCCACCACCACCGGCTGGGACACCCACAAGGCCTT
The DNA here is from genome assembly GCF_030450055.1 of Gallaecimonas kandeliae. Taxonomy (NCBI): domain Bacteria; kingdom Pseudomonadati; phylum Pseudomonadota; class Gammaproteobacteria; order Enterobacterales; family Gallaecimonadaceae; genus Gallaecimonas; species Gallaecimonas kandeliae. The sequence continues at coordinate 637,142 of NZ_CP118480.1, read as the reverse complement.
CGAAGCCTTCTACCGCGCCAACGTCCTCTACTGGAGCGCCGACGCCACCTTCAACAGCGGCGCCTGCGGTGTAGAACAGGCCGCCAACGACCTGGGTTACGACTTCACCGCCGTGACCAACGCCTTCTCCAAGGTCGGCGTCCACTGCCAATAAGCCTGGCAACCTGAAGCGAAAAGGCCCTCAACCGAGGGCCTTTTTTAATGAGCATGCACCGGCACCGGCCGCAAGCTTCGGTAGAAACTGGCCAACATCAACCCCGCCAGCAGCAGCGCCGACACCAGCTCCAGCCACAACGGCAGCAGCTCGTGGGCGCCACCGGCCGCCGCTATGCCGCCAGGCCAGAGCCCGGCCAAGTAGTTGGTGAGGTAGCCAAAGGCGATGGCCGTCACTATGACGCCGGCGAGATAGGCCAGCAGCGCCCTGCCCCCCAGTTCCTTGCGCACCAGCCCCAGGGCGGCGGCGTGGGTGGCGGGGCCCGCCAACAGGAACACCAGCACGGCGCCGGGGGACACGCCACCCAGCAGCAGCCCCGCCGCGATCGGGGTGCTGGCGGTGGCGCAGATGTACATGGGAATGCCGATAAGGATCATCACCAGCATCGCCGCCAGGCCGCCGCCCCACTGGGCCAGGAAGCCGGCCGGCACATAGGCCGCCACCAGGGCCGCGAAGAAGAGGCCGATCAGCAGCCACTTGGCCGAGTCGTCCACCAGATCCTTGACCGCAAAGTCCCAGCCCTGGCGCCACTTGCTGCGGCCTTTTGGCGCCGGGGCGCAGCAGGAGGACGCCTCAGCGCAACCGCCTTGGGGTTCCGGTGCCTTGGCCTCGCTACCACAACAACTGGTCGCAGGGGCCGTTTTCACCTCGCCGGCACAGCAGCTGGACGCCGCCACAGGCGCTTCACTGGCGCAGCAGCTCTCCACCTTGGGCGCAGCTTCTGCGGCGCAGCAAGAACTCTCGGCTTTGACGGTTTCACTACCGCAACAGCCGGCCTCCGCTTTGGCCGCCAGTACACCTCTTTCGGCCTCGGCCTGATGCCCCGCCTGGCGCCCCGCCAGCAGCCCCGCCGCCATGGCCGAGACCAGGGCCGCCACCGGCCGGACTATGGCCATCAGCGGCCCCAGCAGGCCGTAGGACACGGCCACAGAGTCCACCCCCGTCTCGGGAGTGGAGACCAGGAAGGAAATGGTCGCGCCCTTGGAGGCTCCGGCCCTGCGCAGGCCCATGGCCGCCGGCAACACGCCGCAGGAACAGAGCGGCAGCGGCGCCCCGAACAGCGCCGCCTTGGCCACGGCCCCAGGGCCTTCGCTGCCCAGATGTCTGGCCAGCCAATCGGCCGGCAGCCAGACCTTGATCAGCGCCGCCGCCAGGTAGCCCAGCAGCAGCCAGGGGGCCGCTTCCATGAAGAGGACGATAAAATGGCTCAAGAAGCTCAAAACAGGACTCCGTCTGGACTTTGGGCCAAGCCTAACCCTGGAGCCCTATCCAGGGTCAAGATGGGGGCCGCAAAATCGGGTGCCCGCGCTCCCTTCGGAAACGTTTTCGTGTAGAATACGGCCCGCTTTTTCCGATCCACTTGCCAGCCATAGAGACCAACTGATGCAAGCTGCCCGCCCCATCCGCCGCGCCCTTATCAGCGTGTCCGACAAGACCGGTATCACCGACTTCGCCCAGGCCCTCACCCAGCGCGGTGTGGAGCTGCTGTCCACCGGCGGTACCTACCGCCTGCTCAAAGACAACGGCATCCCCGTCACCGAAGTGTCCGACTACACCGGTTTCCCCGAGATGATGGACGGCCGGGTCAAGACCCTGCACCCCAAGGTCCACGGTGGCATCCTCGGCCGCCGCGGCACTGACGACGCCATCATGGGCGAGCACGGCATCCAGCCCATCGACATGGTGGTGGTGAACCTCTACCCCTTCGCGGCGACCGTGGCCAAGCCCGACTGCAGCATGGAAGACGCCGTCGAGAACATCGACATCGGCGGCCCCACCATGGTCCGCTCCGCCGCCAAGAACCACAAAGACGTGGCTATAGTGGTGAGCGCCCATGACTATGGCCGCGTTATCGAAGAAATGGACAAGCACCAAGGCGGCCTGACCTTCGAGACCCGCTTCGACTTGGCCATCCGCGCCTTCGAGCACACCGCCGGCTACGACGGCATGATCGCCAACCACTTCGGCGCCATGTTTGCCGACAGCAAGTTCCCCCGCACCTTCAACACCCAGTTTGTGAAGAAGCAGGATCTGCGCTACGGCGAGAACAGCCACCAGCAGGCCGCCTTCTACATTGATGCCGAGCCCAAGGAAGCGTCCATCGCCACCGCCACCCAGCTGCAGGGCAAGGAACTGTCCTACAACAACATCGCCGACACCGATGCGGCCCTGGAGTGCGTCAAGGAATTCAGCGAGCCGGCCTGCGTCATCGTCAAGCACGCCAACCCCTGCGGCGTGGCCGTGGGCGCCAGCATCCTCGAAGCCTATGACCGCGCCTTCAAGACGGACCCCACCAGCGCCTTCGGCGGCATCATCGCCTTCAACCAGGAGCTGGACGGCGACACCGCCAAGGCCATCATAGAGCGCCAGTTCGTGGAAGTGATCATCGCCCCCAGCGTGTCCCAGGGCGCCCGCGAAGTCTGTAGCGCCAAGGCCAATGTGCGCCTGCTGGAATGCGGCTTCTGGTCCGAGCGCCCCGCGGCTCTCGACTACAAGCGCGTCAACGGCGGCCTGCTGGTCCAGGACAAGGACCAGGGCATGGTTTCTGAGGGCGACCTCAAGGTGGTCACCCAGCGCGCCCCGACAGCAGAGGAAATGAAGGATCTGCTGTTCGCCTGGAAGGTGGCCAAGTTCGTCAAGTCCAACGCCATCGTCTACGTCAAGAACGAGATGACCATTGGCGTCGGCGCCGGCCAGATGAGCCGCGTCTACAGCGCCAAGATAGCCGGCATCAAGGCCGAGGACGAAGGCCTGGAAGTGCCCGGCTCCGTCATGGCCTCCGACGCCTTCTTCCCCTTCCGTGACGGCATCGACGCCGCAGCCAAGGCCGGCATCACCGCCGTCATCCAACCCGGTGGTTCCATCCGCGACGACGAAGTCATCAAGGCCGCCGACGAAGCCGGCATCGCCATGGTCTTCACCAACATGCGTCACTTCCGCCACTAAGGAGCAGCCATGAAAGTCCTGGTTATCGGCGGCGGCGGCCGCGAACATGCCCTGGCCTGGAAGGCCGCCCAGAGCCCCGACGTGGAACTGGTCTACGTGGCCCCCGGCAACGCCGGCACCGCCCTTGAACCCAAGCTGGAGAACGTCGCCGTTTCTGGCAACGAGGCCCTGGTGGCCTTCGCCAAGGAAAAGGGCGTGGCGCTGACCATAGTGGGCCCGGAAGCGCCATTGGTGGAGGGCGTCGTCGACGCCTTCCAGGCAGCGGGCCTCCCCATCTTCGGCCCCAAGGCGGCAGCGGCCCAGTTGGAAGGCTCCAAGGCCTTCGCCAAGGACTTCCTGGCCCGCCACGCCATCCCCACGGCCCAGTACCGCACCTTCTCACAGGTTGACGAGGCCCTCGCCTACCTCGACGAGCGCGGCGCCCCTATCGTCATCAAGGCCGACGGCCTGGCCGCCGGCAAGGGCGTCATAGTCGCCATGACGCTCAAAGAGGCCAAGGACGCCGTCAACGACATGCTGTCCGGCAACGCCTTCGGCGACGCCGGCGCCCGCGTCGTCATCGAGGACTTCCTGGAAGGGGAAGAGGCCAGCTTCATCGTCATGGTGGACGGCAACAACGTCCTCTCCATGGCCACCAGCCAGGACCACAAGCGGGTCGGCGACGGCGACACTGGCCCCAACACCGGCGGCATGGGCGCCTACAGCCCGGCTCCCGTGGTCACGAGCGAGATCCACCAGCGCATCATGGACGAGGTCATCTACCCGACGGTCAACGGCATGAAGGCCGACGGTGTGCCCTACACCGGCTTCCTCTACGCCGGCCTGATGATAGACGGCAGCGGCGCCCCCAAGGTCATCGAGTTCAATTGCCGTTTCGGCGACCCCGAGACCCAGCCGATCATGATGCGCCTGCAGTCCGACCTGGTGGCCCTCTGCCTGGCCGCCACCCGTGGCGAGCTGGACAAGGTGGAAGCGAAGTGGGACCCCCGCCCCGCCGTCGGCGTGGTGATGGCCGCCGCCAACTACCCCGGTACGCCCCAGAAGGGTGACGCCATCGAGGGCCTGGACGCCGTGCCCCAAGGGGTCAAGGTGTTCCACGCCGGCACCAAGGAGAAGGACGGCCAGGTGGTCACCTCCGGCGGCCGGGTGCTCTGCGTCACGGCGCTGGGTGAGACCGTCTCCCAGGCCCAAAAGGCTGCTTATGAAGGGGTCAAGGCCATCGCCTGGGACGGCGCCTTCTACCGCACCGACATCGCCTACAGGGCCATAGCCCGCGAAGCGAAGTAAGAAAACCAGCGAGAAAAAAGCCGCCCTTGGGGCGGCTTTTTTGTTCAGGGGATCAGGACAGTGGAGCCCGTGGTCTGGCGGCTGGCCAGGGCCTGGTGGGCCTTGGCGGCGTCCTTCAAGGCGAAGCGCTGGCCTATGTTGATCCGTACCTGGCCGCTTTGCACCACCTCGAAGAGGTCGGTGGCCATCATCTGCAGCCGTTCCGGGGTGTCGGCGTAGCCGTTGAGGCTGGGGCGGGTCACGAACAGGGAGCCTTTCTGGTTGAGGATGCCGAGGTTGACCCCTGTCACCGGGCCCGAGGCGTTGCCGAAGCTCACCATCAGGCCGCGGGGCTTGAGGCAGTCCAGGGACGTCTCCCAGGTGTCCTTGCCCACCGAATCGAAGACGACGTCGCACATCTTGCCGCCGGTCAGCTCGCGGACCCTTTCCACCACGTTCTCATGGCTGTAGTTGACGGTGGCCCAGGCGCCATTGGCGCGGGCCAGTGCCGCCTTTTCGTCTGTGCTGACGGTGCCGATCAGTTTCACCCCCAGGGCCTTGGCCCACTGGCAGGCGATGGAGCCGACGCCGCCGGCGGCGGCGTGGAAGAGGATGACATCCCTGGCCTTGAGCTGGGCCGTCTGGCGAAGCAGGTACTGCACCGTCAAGCCCTTGAGCATCATGGCGGCGGCGGTGTCGAAGCCGATGGCCTCAGGCAGGGCCACCAGCTTGCTGGCCGGCAGCACATGGTACTCGCCGTAGGCGCCCAGGGGCCCCTGGGCATAGGCGACGCGGTCCCCCACCTTGAAGCCGGTTACCCCTTCCCCCACCGCATCCACCTGGCCTGCCCCTTCGGTGCCCAGGCTGGTGGGGAAGGCCGGCACGGGGTAGAGGCCGTCCCGGAAGTAGATGTCGATGAAATTGACGCCGACGGCCTTGTTGTGGACCCGCACCTCGCCCGGGCCGGGCTCGGCCTTGGCCACCTCCACCCACTGCAGGACCTCGGGTCCGCCGTTCTTCTCAATCTGAATGCGCTTGGCCATGGCTGGCTCCTTATTGGCAATGCCCCAGTATATCCAGCCTGCACACTGCTGGGCATTGCGACCAAGGTCTTAATGCCCCGAGACAGGCACAAAAAAGGCCTGGATATCCCAGGCCTTGGTTATTCAGTTGGCGTGCTCAATGGCGACGGCGCAGACCCGCCAGTGCCAGCAATGCCAGGGCGCCGAAGCCCAGGCTACCGCCACCGGACTTGGACTTGCCTTTGATGTCTATGGATACCGTCTGGGGCGCCGAGCTGGCGAACTTATCCTTGGCTACATAGCTGAAGCTGATCTTCTGATCACCTTCGCCAGCAGGCTGGTAGGTGAAGAGGCCAGTATCGCTTTCCAGCGACACCTTGCCTGCAGAGGGCTGGCTGACCAGTTCATAACTGATGGCGTCGCCATCGGCATCGGTACCTTTCAGCCTGCCGTTGACCGGCGTCTCATAGGAAGAGGTGTAGCTGAGCGCCTGGGCCAGTGGAGCCTGGTTGGTCAAGGTGATGGTCACGTTCTTGACCTCGGTCTCATCCAGGCTGTCTTTGGCGCTGAAGCTGAAAGACACCGCATCCATGCTGTCACCGCCTGGCACAAAGCTCACCTTACCTGTGGCCGCATCCAGCAAAGTAACATGACCATGGGCAGGCTGGCTGTAAAGTTTAAAGGCCAAGGGCTCCTGGTCCGCATCTGTTGCCGGCAGGGTGATCTCCACAGGCGTGTTCCAGGGGGTGCTCACAGAAAGATTGTCAGCAACCGGGGCCTGGTTGGTCACATCAAGGGTCAGATCTGTCAGGGGAGATACAGATGCGCCTTTGACAGCATAGAACTGCACCTTTTCGGTACCCACTGTGCCATTGGGCTGGTAAGTAAAGGTGCCTGTCTTGCGATCAGTGAAACTAAAACGCCCATACTGTGGCTGTCCTTCAAGCACCACATAGTCCACATCTTGATCCAGTTGCAGCGTTTCGGTCAGCGGCTTCAGCACATGGGTCGTGAAGGACTGGGCGGCTGGTTGCAGCAGGGGCGAGGCGGCGGCACTGGAGTAGACGGTGACCTTGTCTCCTCCCGCCATGTAGAAATCGGCCCCGCCTAGAGTCGAAAGAATAGGAGCGCTGGTAACATGACTAAGCTCCTTAAAAAACTGTTGCGCCTGGCTATCCAGATCGTACTCACCGAAGCCGCTGCCGCAGCTGTAAAGCAGACGGCCGCCAGACGCTGATTTCAAATCCACAAAACTACTGTCGCAGAGCTTGCCCAAGGCAGTCGCGGAACCATCCAGCCCCAACTGGTAAAGGTTGCCGCTGTTGTCCCCGGCAAGCAGCGTCTTTTCGCCGTTGATGGTCGCGGCAGTCAAGGCGCTAAAGTAGGTACCGAAACTGTAGCTCTTGACGATATTGTTGGCATAGTCATAGCTGTAGACTTTGCCGTTCATCAAGCCAAAGATATCCAAGGCTGAAGTCTCGGGCAGATCAAAAACCGTCAACCCTTTGAGACCATTCCAATCGCTCCCCAAGCTGGGGGATGTTTTCAGCACCTCGCCGGTACGGCCGTTCAACACCTTGAAAACGGTCCCAGCTGACATCGAAGAAAGCGTTTTGTTGCCAACCACCAGCTCTTGGTAACCGTCGCCGTCCAAGTCAACCGGCAATATATCGGTAATGGCATCACCATTTCCCAGCAGGGTGCTGTAACGCTCTGTACCGTCTTTACCGTTGAGTACCCTGAGCTGAGGTTTGTCAATCTTGGTATCACCTACGATGATATCTGGCTGACCATCCTTATCTAAATCAGCCGTTTTCAAGATCACTGTCCCACCCCAGTTATCTGGATTCGTGGCTTCCCACAGTTGCGCTTTGCTCTCAGGATCAACGGCTTTGATCACGGTACTGCTTGAGATGACATTGGCGTACAAAGCTTCAAGCTTGCCATCGCCATTGATATCCGCCAATCCGACCGCATTGACGGGGAAGCCAACATTCTTGCTGACCCATTTGGCGGTTTGACTGGCAACATCGTAAACGTGGTAATTTTCGTTATCTGAAAAACTGCCGCCCCAGCCGATGTCCAGCTTGCCGTCGCTGTCCAGATCGGCCACGACCAGACTGCTAACCCCATAGCCTGAGCTGGCAAGACTCCAGAATTCGTCACCTGTGGTCAGAGCCAGCCCATGGAGGCTTCCCCCCCATTGGCCATCGCCATAAACGACATCCAGTTTTCCATCACCGTTCAGGTCGAAAACCTGCAGGGCGCTGATATTCTGACCCGGTGTATGTGACCAAAGAATAGAATCCGTTGCCGGGCTTATCATGCTGATGGTTGTCCAGCCGCTCGACGTGACAACTTCGTCCAGCCCATCGCCATCCATATCGACAACTTGGCTATATGTCCCAATGGGAGAGGCAATGGTCTTCTGCAGTGTCAGCCATCCAGAGGTAAATCGGTAGATTTGGCCGTTGTCGAGCAGGAGTTCATGGACTCCTTTCTCGGTAAAGGAGCCTGCAAGCAGATGATTGCTTGAAATACCGCTGAAGGTTCTTTGCAATGCTCCGGTTACGGCATCATAAACTTGGATATAGCCGCCAGAGGTCTCAACCAACAATTGCGGCTGACTGTCATCGCTGGTCTGGGCAACCAGAAGCGTCCTGGCGCTGTCGATCCCAGTCAAGGTCTCTACAGTACGAGTGATTAAGTTAATGCGGGATACTTTTCCGTCTGAGCTCGCCACAAAGAGGTAATGACCATCGGCCTTAAGATCATGAAAATAGGCCGTAGATGAAACCCCCACCTTGAAGTTGAACTGGCTTACAGGCTCAAATTTCCCGCCTTTGATTTGTACGATACTGACATTGTTGTATTGTGCCAGTACCAGCTCTTTATTGCCGTCGCCATTGTAGTCGCCGCTGTAAGCACCATAGCGCCCAACATTGTTTCCCATGGAAAACAAGTCCAGGACCGGCGTCAGCGTTTTACCTTGACTGGCCTGCATGACAATCACATTGCCTGCATTGCTTTTAACGAATTGATTTGGTGTCTGGGTAGCAGCAGTGGCTTGCCAGGCACAGAGTCCCAGCAACGCCAGCGGCTTGAGTTTGAATTGCATAGGAATCCTTTTCCTTTCATTCCAATGAAGTGAGGGCCCCTCAACCGTCGTCAGCACCGAAGGCATACAAAGGGGGGTAGCTTAAATATCAGACCAGTCATTGCAAGGCAAGGTGATTGGCAATATGCCTAGTCATGAACTGACTGGGGCACCTCGATTAATGCCGAACAAGGTCTCTCGCATATTCTTGGCATCACACTCAGTGCCTGAACGCATCAAAACGTAGCCACTATCCGCAAGGGAATAGCAGCTGACTGGTCACCACCTCAGCACCTATAATCGCCCCAATCCAGGCCCTTAGGGCCCCAACACAGATAAGAGCGAGCAGAGCCATGGGCGCACAGTGGAAGGCCAAGCACAAGACGGCGGCGGCCAATGCCAAGGGTAAGATCTTCACCAAACTGACCCGCGAGATCATGGTGGCGGCCCGCGCCGGCGCCGATCCGGACATGAATGCCCGGCTGCGCCTGGCCATCGAAGCGGCCAAGAAGGCCTCCATGCCCAAAGACACCCTGGAGCGGGCCATCAAGAAGGGCGCCGGCCTGCTGGACGAGGTGATCCACTACGAGCTGGTGACCTACGAGGGCTTCGGCCCCCACCAGGTGCCCGTCATCGTCGAGTGCCTGACCGACAACAAGAACCGCACCTTCTCCGAGATGCGGGTCGGCTTTCGCGGCGGCCAGCTGGGCAATTCCGGTTCGGTGTCCTGGGATTTTGACTACCTGGGCTTTATCGAGGCGGTGGGCACCGCCAATGCCGAGGAAGCGGCCATCGAAGCCGGCGCCCAGGATCTCGAAGAGGGCGAGGACGGCCTGGTGACCTTCTACACCGATCCCAAGGATCTCGACGCCGTCAGCCGCGCCCTGCCAGGCTTCGGCTTCGAGGTGCAGTCCGCCAAGCTGGGCTACAAGCCCAAGAACCCGGTGAGCCTGGACGGCACGGCCCTCGAAGAAGTGGAAGCCTTCCTGGAAAAGCTGGACGCCGTCGACGACGTCCAGGAGATCTACGTCGGCCTGGCCGGTTAAGCGCTGCCAAAGAAAAAGCCGCCCTAGGGCGGCTTTTTTCATTTCAGGCCGCTGCGCAGCCAGGCGTCCAGGCGCCGCCCCTCCAGAGCCGTGAAGTGGCCGGCCCTGTATTGAGCCAGGGCCTGGTCCCGCTGCTCGGGGGGCAGTTCCGCCAGGCGGTTGGCCTCGGCGCGGTAGGCCGCCACCTTGTCCTTCCAGCCCTGCTCCCTGGCCTTGGCCGCCTCCAACCGGTCCGCCGCTTCGTCCCCGAAACGGGCCGCCAACTGGTCGCGGCTGGCGCCGGCCATCTGATCCAGCCTGTCCAGCTGCTGGCTGGGGGCAAAGGCCTTCTGCACCTCGGGCGGCGCCTTGGCCAGTTCGTCGTCCAGCCAGTCGGCCCGTTCGGCGGGGCTCAGGCCCAGCTCGTTGATCTCCAGGCGCCTCAGGGTGAATTCCTCCAGGGCCTTGTCCTGGCCCCAGAGGGCCTGGCGCTCGGCCTCGGAAAAATAACGGGCCCGTACCGCGTCCCGCTCGGCCCAGGCGGCCTTGAGGTCGGCGGCCTTGGCCGAGGCGGGCTTGGCGACCTGGGCCAAGGCCTTGAGGTACCCCTGGTAGCGGCCGAAGGCGGCCAGGGCCGCCTGGATGTCGCCATCACGCCAGCCGTCGGCCTTGAGGGAGTCCGCCAACTTGGCCTTGAGGGCTTCGTCCGGCAGCTCGCCCCTGGCGCTCAGCCAATAGTCGAAGCGCTCCATCAGGGCCTGGTCCAGGGCGAAGCCTTGGCCGAGGGCGCCGTCGGCCTGGGTCTTGGCCAGGCTCGCCGGCTTGGCTTCCACCGACGTAACCGCCTGATGCTGAGCTGGCCAGAAGCCGTAGCCGAGGGCCGCCCCCAACAGCAAGGGGGGCAGCCAGTAGCGGAACTTCATCAAAGCCCCAGGTTTTTCAGGCGGTTGGCCTGGGCCCGGTAGAGGGTCTTGGGGTTGGTCTCGAAGAGGTTCACCAAGCCGAAGGCCTGGTTCACTTCGTCCAGGTGGTTCATGCCGTAGTTGTCACGGATCACCATGCCCAGGTGGCTGGAACAGCTGGAGACCAGGCCGTCGTTGGGCTCGTTGAAGACCAAGGAGGTGGCCAGCAGGCCGGCGTCGCTGACGTCCAGCAGGTTGGTGACCTTGCTGGCGCCGCTCCAGGAGAAGTAGTAGACGCCGTTGCTGGCCTTCATGGGGCCCTGGCCGCAGTAATGGTCGGGCATGCCCTCGGGGTAGAGGCCGTTGAAGCGCACAGTGTCGGCCGTGGTCAGGGAGTTCAGGGCCGCTATCGAGTCGCTGGGGTCGGCCGGGCTGCCGGACAGGAACTCGATGATGGACGAGAAGCCGTTGGCGGCGCCGGCCACTATGTCTTCGGCCAGCGAGCCTTCAGGCAGGGTGCCGCGCACGGCGTCGGCAAAGCGCGAGCCCCAGTTGACGCCCCCCACGGAGGTGACGGAAGCCACCAGATCCGGCCGCATGGAGGCGGCATAGCGGGCGGTGGGGCCGCCGTGGGAATGGCCGATGAGGTTTACCTTCTTGGCGCCGGTCAGGGCCAGGATCGATTGGATCTGGTCCAGCAGCTGCTCACCCCGCACTTCGGTGCTGTTGGCGGCGGACACATTGACCACATAGACCTGGGCGCCGTCTTTGCTGAGCGCCGAGGGTATGCCGTACCAGTAGTCCACCCCGGCCAGGGAATCGAAGCCGAAGAGGCCGTGCACCAGCACTATGGGATACTGGGTCTGGGTGTAGCCGCTGCCCGTGGCCTGGGCTTCCTGGCTGACGCTTGCGGTGCCCAGCAGTGCCAGGCCCAATACCATTGCGTTGAGTTTCATATCTCCCCCTTGTCTGTGAGTTGGCTGGCGGGCCTTATCAACTGGCCCGTCCAGTTAACAAAAATTACACATCAGACCAGTATCGGCAACAGCAAAAGTGAAGTTTGCTGTTGTTTATTTGCCAACCAATTGAAAAGGGGTCAGTGATCGGGGTGGATGATGGCCTCGCGGCCGTAGCGGTGGCGGATCCAGTTCACCGCCTTGAACACAGCGTCCTGGCGGATCACGGCTTTCTCCAGCTGGTACTTGCCGGGGAAGTCCGACACCACCAGGGAGATGAGGATGGTCAGCAGCCCCTGGCCGGGCAGGAACAGCATCAGGAAGCCGGCGGCGAAGAGCACCAGGGCCAGCAGGTTGCGCAGCAGCCACCAACTGGCGGTGAAGGCCGTCCAGTGCCTGGGCCTGTACTCACGCACGAAGTAAGTGGCGGGCATGCGCAGGATAAGCCAGGGGATCACCAGCATGGAGGCCAGCACCATGACGGCGCCGACCACGGCTATGGCCGGCAGGTAGGGTTCGAGAAGGGTGCCAAGCTGCTGCAACCATTCCGGCATAAAGGCCACTCCTTGAGGTGATGGGCCCAGTTGACGGCATTTTCGCTTTTCAGGCAAGGGCTTCGCCCAGTCTCCCTTCGCCGTTAAGATAGGGCAAAACCCCTCGTCAGGACGACCATGCAAGGCCTTTCCGTTATTCATGCCAACAAGCTCGAGGATCTGCGGGACCTGCTGCTCCAGTTTCTCAAGGCCAATCCCTTGCCGGTGCTGGAAAACGAGACCTTCCTGGTCCAGTCCAACGGCATGGCCCAGTGGCTCAAGCTGGCCCTGGCCCACGACGAAGGGCTGGGTGTCTGCGCCGCCGTGGACATGCAGATGCCGGGCCGCTTCCTGTGGCAGGCCTACAGGGCCGTGCTGGGTGCCGATGCAGTGCCGCCCAGCTCCGCCTACGACAAGCCCAGGCTGCGCTGGCGGCTGCTGCGGCTGCTGCCCGGTCTCCTTGCCGACCCCGATTTCGCCCCGCTGCGCCGCTTCCTGGCCGAGGACGACGATTGCCGCAAGCGCTGGCAGCTGGCCGAGAAGCTGGCCGACCTCTTCGACCAGTACCAGGTCTACAGGGCCGACTGGCTGAACGCCTGGGCCAGGGGGGAGGATGTCATCCTCGGCGCCAGGGGCCAGGCCAGGCCCCTGGATGCCGACCAGCGCTGGCAGGCCAAGCTGTGGCGGACCCTGGAAGCGGACCTGCCGGCACAGCTTCGCAGCACCAGCAGGGCCGGCCTGCACCAGGGCTTCCTGGACGCCTGCGCCGCCCTAACCGAGCGCCCCGCCGCCCTGCCCCGCCGGGTGCTGGTGTTCGGGATCTCCTCCCTGCCCAAGCAGGTGCTGGAGATGCTGAGCGCCATCAGCCGCCACTGCCAGGTGCTGCTGCTGGTCAACAACCCCTGCCGCCACTACTGGGGCGACATCATCGACGGCCGCGAGCTGCTGCGCATCGAGAGGCGCCGCCACCAGGACAAGCCCGGCCTGCCGATGGGCGAAGCGCTGCACAGCCAGACCAACCCGCTGCTGGCCTCCTGGGGCAAGCAGGGCCGGGACTACATAGGCCTGCTCTACCAATACGACGAGCCCGAGTCCTACCAGGACAACTTCCAGAAGATCGATCTCTTCGACGACTACCAGGGCCGGCACCTGCTGGCCCAGCTGCAGCAGGACATCCTCGACCTGGAGCCACTGCCGGTCGCGCCCAGATCCTTGGCGGACGACGACCGGTCGCTGCAGTTCCACGTCGCCCACAGCCGCCAGCGGGAGCTGGAGGTGCTGCACGACCAGTTGCTGGCGCTCTTCGAGGCCTACCAGGCCAGGGGCGAGCCGCTGCGGCCGCGGGACGTCATCGTCATGGTGCCGGACATAGCCCAGTACGCGCCCCATGTGGAGGCGGTCTTCGGCCAACTGGACAGGCGCGATCCCCGCTTCATCCCCTATACGTTGTCGGACCGCACCGAGCGCAGCTTCAACCCCATGCTGCTGGCCCTGGAAAAGCTGATGGAGCTGCCCCGCTGGCGCTTCGGGGTCTCGGAGATCCTCGACTTGCTGGACGTGCCGGCGGTGCGGGCCCGCTTCGACCTGGCCGAGAGCCAGCTGCCGCTGCTGCGCCAATGGGTGGAGGGGGCTGGGGTCCGCTGGGGCCTCAGCGGCGAGCAGCGGGCGGCCCTGGCCCTGCCCGCCTGGGAGGAGAACGGCTGGCTGTTTGGCCTCAAGCGCATGCTGCTGGGCTACGCCGTGGGCGACAGCGCCCCGCTGGCCGGCATAGAGCCCTACGACGAAGTGGCCGGCCTGGACGCCGCCCTGGTGGGCTCGCTTTCCGACCTCTTGGCCGTGCTGCAAAGGCACTGGCAGGCCCTGGCCGAACCGGCTCCAGTGGCGGACTGGTGCCAGCGGCTCAAGGCCCTGCTGGCCGACTGCTTCGTCCCCCAGTCCGACCAGGATCGCCATACCCACGCCAGGCTGCTGGAACTGCTGGAAGACTGGCAGGCCGACTGCGACCAGGCCGGACTCACCGAGGCCCTGCCGTTGAACGTGGTGCGCGAGGCCTGGCTGGCCGGCCTGGACGACAGTGGCCTCAGCCAGCGTTTCCTGGCCGGGGCCGTCAACTTCGCCACCCTGATGCCGATGCGGGCCATCCCCTTCAAGGTGGTCTGCCTGCTGGGCCTCAACGACGGCGACTACCCCCGCAGCCAGCAGCCGGTGGATTTCGACCTGATGCACCTGCCCGGCCAGTACAGGCCAGGGGACAGATCCCGCCGCGAGGACGACCGCTACCTCTTCCTGGAAGCCCTGCTCTCGGCCAGGGACTGCCTCTACCTCTCCTGGCTCGGCCGCAGCGAGCAGGACAACACGGAACGGCCGCCCTCTGTGCTGCTGGGCCAGCTGCGCGACCATGTCCAGGCCGGCTGGCAGCATCCCGAAGGGGTGCTGGCGAGGCTGACCCAGGAGCACCCTCTGCAGCCCTTCAGCCGCCGCTACTTCGACGGCTCTGGCCCCTTCACCTATGCCGCCGAATGGCGGGCCCAGCTGGAGGCCCAGGCCGCTGAAGGCCAGGAGCGACTGGCAGCCCAGGCACTCACCACCCAGGCACTGACCGAGCCCCTGACCCTCAAGGCCCTCGGCGCTTTCCTGCGCCAACCGGTCAGGCTCTTCTTCAACGAGCGGCTGAAGATCTGGTTCGAAGACATGGACCAGGGCCACGGCGACGAAGAGCCCTTCGCCCTGGACGGCCTGGCCCGCTACCAGCTGATGGACGAGTTGCTGGCCGAGGCCCTGGACGCCGGCCAGGAGGCCATAGGCACCACCCTGGCCCGCCAGCGCCGCCGCGGCCAGCTGCCTGCCGCCGCCTTCGCCGAGCTGGCCATGGAGGCCCTGGCCGAACCTGCCGCCGAGGCCCATGGCAACGCCAGCGCCCTGCTGGCCCGCTTTGACCAGGCGGTGCCGGCCCTGGAGCTGGACCTGGAGCTGGGCGACGGCCTCAAGCTTGAGGACTGGCAGGGGGAGCTGCGCAAAGACAATAGCGGCCGGCTGGCCCAGCTGCTGCTGCGCCCAGGGGAGCTGGCCCCCAAGGGCAAGGTAAAATACCACCACCTGGTCCGCCCCTGGGTCCGCCACCTGGCCCTCTGCGCCGCCGGCCACCCGGTGACGACCCTGGTCAGCGGCGCCGACACTGTGCTGAACATCCAGCCCCTGGCCCAGGGCCTGGCCCTGGGCCACCTCCAGGCCTTGGCCAAGGCCTACCAGGACGGCCTGAACGCCCCCCTGCCCCTGCCCCAGGCCGCCGCCTTCGCCTTCCTCGAAGCCCTGCCCAAAGGCGAGGAAGAGGCCCTGACCAAGGCCGCCGCCCGCTATGACGGCAGCGACTTCCAGGCCGGCGAAAAGGGTCAGGACCCTTACCTGACCAGGGCCTTCCCCACCTTCGCGCAGCTGGACCAAGGCGCCTTCCAGGCCCTGGCCCGGGCCCTTTACCAACCCCTTTTCGACGCCATGGAGGCCCAGCAGTGAAATTCCAGCAGCTCGACCCCCTGGCTTTTCCCCTGCACGGCAGCCGCCTCATCGAGGCCAGCGCCGGCACCGGCAAGACCTACACCATAGCCGCCCTCTACCTGCGGCTGGTGCTGGGCTCCCCCGACGGCCAGGAGGCGCCCCTGACACCGCCGCAGATCCTGGTGGTGACCTTCACCGAGGCCGCCACCCAGGAGCTCAAGGATCGCATCCGCGCCCGCCTCACTGAGGCGGGCGCCGTCTTCGCCGGCGCCGGCACCGACGACGCCCTGCTGCAGAGCCTCAAGGCCGGCTTTGCCGAGCCGCACTGGCCGGGCTGCGCCCATCGCCTGGCCCTGGCCGCCCAGTGGATGGACGAGGCCGCCATCCACACCATCCACGGCTGGTGCAACCGCATGCTGAGGGCCCACGCCTTCGCCAGCGGCAGCCTCTTCGACCTCCGCCTGGAAACGGATCTCTCGGCGCTGCTGGATCAGGCCGTCAAGGACTATTGGCGCCGCCATTACTATCCGTTGCCCTCCCGGCAGCTGCTGGGGGTGTTGGACCATTGGCCCGGCCCCGAGGCCCTCAAGGCCAAGATCAAGCCCTGGCTGGAGCTGGCCGAGCCCCAAAGCGGCGACCTGGGCCAGTTGCTGGCCGAGCAGCAGGCCCAGCGCCTGGCGGCCCTGGCGCCGCTCAAGGCCCAGTGGCGCCAGTGGCTGCCGGAGCTGGCCGAACTGCTGACCCAGGCCCTGGACGCCAAGGTGCTCTCCGGCACCTATGTCAAAAGGCCCACCCTGGAGAAGTTCCTGAACGGCCTCGGCGACTGGCTGGCCGACGAGCCGCAGCTGGCGCCGGAGCTCCCCGACAGCGCCTGGAGCCGCTTCACCCCAGAGGGCCTGGCCGGCGCCGTCGCCAAGGGCAAGGCCCCGCCCCAGCACCCGGCCTTCGCCGCCCTGGCCCAGTTGCCCGCCCAACTGGCGGCCCTGCCCCAGGACAGGGAGCTGCTGATCCGCCACGCCGCCACTTGGATACAGCAGCGCCTGGAGCAGGAGAAGCACCAGAGCGCCACCCTCGGCTTCGACGACCTGCTGGGCCGCCTCAAGGCCGCCCTCGACGGCGACCAGGGCCCAACACTGGCCCAGGTGATCCGCGGCGAATACCCGGTGGCGCTGATCGACGAATTCCAGGACACGGACCCCACCCAGTACGGCATCTTCGCCAAGGTCTACGGCCTGGGCCAGGAGCAACCTGAGCCGGCGGCCAACGCCGTATCGGCGAGCGCAGCAGGCAGAACTGGGGTCTTTTTGATCGGCGACCCCAAACAGGCCATCTACGCCTTCCGCGGCGCCGACATCTACACCTATCTGCAGGCCAAGCAGGACACCGCCGGCCGCCACTACACCCTCGGCAAGAACTACCGCTCCACAAAGGAGCTGGTGGCCGCCGTCAACGGCCTCTTCCTGCAAGGGGAGCAGCAGCCGGAGGGCGCCTTCCTGTTCAAGGACGCCATCCCCTTTATCGAGGTGGAGGCCAACGGCCGCAAAGAGGTCCTGCGCATCGACGGCCAGCCCCAGGCGCCGCTCACCTGCTGGCAGCTGCAGAGCGACAAGCCGGTTTCGACCGGCGGCTACAGGGCCGCCCTGGCCGAGGCCTGCGCCAGCGAGATGGTGCGGCTGCTGAACCTCGGCCAGCAAGGCAAGGCCGGCTTCGAGAAGGACGGCCAGCTGGAAGCACTGCGGCCGGAACACATGGCGGTGCTGGTGCGCGCCAAGGCCGAGGCCGACGCCATCCGCGCCGCCCTCGCCAGGCGCGGCGTCCAGTCTGTCTACCTCTCCGACAAGGAATCTGTCTACGCCAGCGCCGAGGCGGCCGATCTGCTGGCCTGGCTGAGGGCCAGCGCCGAGCCGGAAAACCACCGGCTGCTGCGGGCCGCCCTGGCCAGCCCCAGCCTGAGCCTGGGCTGGGCTGAGCTGGACAGGCTCAACCATGACGAGCTGGCCCTGGAAGCGGAAGTGGAGCGGCTCAAGGGCTACCAGCAGCTGTGGCGCCGCCAGGGGCCTTTGCCCCTGGTCAGGGCCTGGCTCAAGGACTTCCGGCTGCCGGCCCGGCTGCTGGCCGGGGTCAACGGTGAGCGGGCGCTGACCAACCTGCTGCACCTGGCCGAGCTGCTGCAGCAGGCCGCCACCGGCCTGGACGGCGAGCAGGCGCTGATCCGCCACCTGGAAGGGCACCTGGGCGGCAACGGCGGCGAGGAGCAGATACTGCGCCTCGAATCCGACGCCGACCTGGTCAAGGTGGTCACCATCCACAAGTCCAAGGGCCTGGAATACCCCCTGGTGTTCCTGCCCTTCATCTGCAGCTTCCGCCCCGAAGAGGGCAAGGGCGAGTACGTCAGCTACCACCAAGACGGCAAGCGCCGCCTGGACCCCGACAAGCAGCCCAGCAGCATCGAGAAGGCGGACAGGGAACGGCTGGCCGAGGATCTGCGCCTGCTCTACGTGGCCCTGACCCGGCCCCGCCACGCCTGCTGGCTGGGCCTGGCCGCCATCAAGAAGGGCAACGCCAGGGACAGCAACCTGCACCGCAGCGCCATAGGCCAGCTCCTTGGCGGCGGCGAGCCCCTGAGTGCCGAGGCCCTGACCGGGCGCCTGCAGGCCTGGCAGGCCGCCATCCCCGGCCTCGAGGTACTGCCGTTGCCAGAGGCCACGGACGACAGCTACCGCCCGGCCGGCCAGGAAGAGCCCCTGGGCCAGGCCCGCCATTTCAAGGGCCCTGTGGCCGAGGCCTGGTGGATCTCCTCCTACTCGGCCCTCAAGCTGGCGGAGGGGGAGCGCATCGCCGCCGACACGGCCCAGGGCGACCAGCTGCAGGAGGACAGGGAAGAGCCCCAGAGCCGCCCCAGCGCCAGGGCCGGCGCCGGCATGCACCACTTCCCCCGCGGACCCGAGCCCGGCACCTTCCTGCACGGCCTGCTGGAGTGGGCCGCCGGCCAGGGCTTCAAGCCGGACCCAGCTGAGCTGGCCGAGCTGCTGGCCCGCCGCTGCAACCTGCGTGGCTGGGGCGACTGGGCCCCCAGGCTGGGCCTGTGGCTGCAGGAACTGCTGGCCGCCCCCCTGACCCTGCCGGTGGGCGAGCCTGTGGCGCTCAGCGCCCTGGACGGCCACCAGGCGGAGATGGAGTTCTGGTTCGACGCCCACCAGGTGCCCCTTGGCGCGCTGGACCACCTGGTCGCCGGCGCCGTGCTGCCCGGCCGGCCTCGGCCGGCCCTGACCCCTGGGCTGCTCAACGGCATGCTCAAGGGCTTTATCGACCTGGTGTTCGAGCACCAGGGCCGCTTCTACCTGGCCGACTACAAGTCCAACTGGCTGGGGGAGAACGACGGCGCCTACAGCCGCGAGGCCATGGAGCAGGTGGTGCTGGAAAAGCGCTACGACCTCCAGTACCTGCTCTACTGCCTGGCCCTGCACCGGCTGCTGAAGGCCCGCCTGGGCCAAGGCTATGACCACGAGCGCCACTTCGGCGGCGCCCTCTACCTCTTCCTGCGCGGCCAAGGCTGCTTCACCGACAGGCCCTCCAGGGCACTGCTGGAGCGCCTGGACGCCCTCTTCGCCAAGGAGGCCGGCGATGCCGCTCGATAACCTGGAACCCCTGCTGGACGCCTGGGTGGAAAGGGGCTGGCTGCGCCGCCTGGACAGGGCCCTTGGCCGCTTCCTCGGCGAGCTGCTGCCAGGCGCCGATCCCCGGGTGCTGCTGGCCGCCTGCCTCTGCTCCCACCAACTGGGCAGGGGCCATATCTGCCTGGACTTGGCCGCCACCCTGGCCGACCCCGACGGCGCCCTCAGCCTGCCCCCGGAGGGGGACTTTGGCGAGGAGCTGCCCGCCCTGCCCTCGGCGCTGCTGGCCGGCCTGAGCCTGGACGCCTGGCTGGCGGCCCTGGCCGCCTCCCCCCTGGTGGACCAGGGCCCCGGGGAGCAGCCCCTGGTGCTGGGCGGCGGCCGCCTCTACCTGCGCCGCTACTGGCAGTACGAGCAGCAGCTGGCCGGGCAGATCCGCGCCCGCCTGGCCCAGCGCCTGGCCTTACCTTCAGATCTCGGCCCCCGCCTGGACGCCCTCTTCCCGGCCGGCAAGGGGCCGGACTGGCAGCGCATCGCCTGCGCCCTGGCGGTGAGGGGCAACTTCACGGTGATCACGGGGGGCCCAGGCACCGGCAAGACCACCACAGTGGTGCGCCTGCTGGGCCTGCTGCAACAGCTGGCCATGGACGGCGGCCAGAAGCTGCGCATCCAGCTGGCCGCCCCCACCGGCAAGGCCGCCGCCCGCCTCACCGAATCCATCGGCGGCGCCCTGGCGCAGCTGGCGGTGCCACAGGCGGTGCGCGCCGCCATCCCCACCCAGGTCAGCACTGTGCACCGCCTCCTTGGCAGCATCCCCGGCAGCCGCCATTTCCGCCACGACGCCGCCAGCCCCCTGCACCTGGACCTGCTGGTGGTGGACGAGGCCTCCATGGTGGACCTGGAGCTGATGGCCCAGCTGCTGGACGCCCTGCCCGGCCAGGCTCGGCTGATCCTGCTGGGAGACAAGGACCAGCTGGCCTCGGTGGAAGCCGGCGCCGTGCTTGGCGATCTCTGTGAAGGGGCCGAGGCCGGCGGCTACGACGCCGAGACCCTGGCCTGGCTGGCGCCCCTGGCCGGCGCCGATCTGGGCGACTTCGGCAGCGCCGGCACGGCCCTGGCCCAGCACAGGGCCATGCTCAGGCAGAGCCACCGCTTCGGCGAGCACTCCGGCATAGGCCAGCTGGCCAGGGCCGTCAACGCCGGCGAGCCCGATCAGGTGCGCGCCGTGCTGGCCGCCGGCTATGGCGACCTGGCCCGCCTCGACCTCACCAAACCCCAGGCCCTGGCAAGGCTGGTGGTCTCAGGCCACAACGGCGGCCAGGGCCATGGCCATTACCTTGAGGTGCTGCGCCAGCACCCCAAGGACGACAAAGACGCCTGGGCCAAGGCGGTGCTGGCCGCCTTCGCCAGCTTCCAGTTGCTGAGCGCCCTGCGCAAGGGCCCATGGGGGGTGGAAGGGCTCAACGCCCTGGCCGCCGAGGCGTTGCACGGCGCCGGCCTTATCCCCGCCACCCAGGGTTGGTACCAGGGCAGGCCAGTGCTGGTCAGCCGCAACGACTACCACCTGGGGCTGATGAACGGCGACATCGGCATCTGCCTGGAGCTGGAGGGGGCCCTGAGGGTGGCTTTCCTGATGCCGGACGGCAGCGTCAAATGGGTGCTGCCCTCAAGGCTTTCCGACGTGGACAGCGTCTACGCCATGACGGTGCACAAGTCCCAGGGCTCGGAGTTCGCCCACTGCGCCCTGGTGCTGCCCGAGTCCCTGAATCCTGTGCTGACCCGGGAGCTGGTCTATACGGGCATCACCCGCGCCCGCGAGCGCTTTACCCTGGTGGCGCCCGTGCCCGGCCTCTTGGCCGCCGCCGTGGAGCGGCGGGTGCTGCGGTCTTCGGGGTTGAGGGAGGCGCTCAGGGACTGAGCGCGCCAGCCTGGCTGCGGCTTTCTTCGCTCGGCCTTCAGCCTTTGCCGTTGCCCAGATGGATACCCTGATGGACAACGATAACGACAAGCGTCAGGAAAAAGGGCAATGGGCAGGCTCAAGCCTAATGTTGAGAAAGTCGCCGTCTATTTGGAAGCGGCTAAAATCCAGAGCGAAAATGCACGAAACGCCATTGCGGAACCGAACCAATCTAAAACCCTGTGACGGATCAAAACCAGGCCCGACAGAATTTCCACGCGCTTCTAAGCAGTTGTTTCATTGATACGGGAATAATGACAAAGAGGGCGACGCCCGAGTGGAAATCCGGGTTGAGGCGGCAATAACAGGCGATCTCCGGCTTGGCACTGCTTTTAAGGGCGTTCAATGCCGTCTCGTCATAGGCGGTGAAACGCCCGGTATCCACAAGACAGAGCGCCTTATAGTGCGGCGAGATGCGGCCGTCCGGGTTGAACGTCTCGAACAGTCCGGCGGTAGCTGCGTCCGGTTCGGGTGAGTGCGGTGACGGGTAGGCGATCGCCGTGTGTTTTACGATGGCGCGGTACATGGCCGGGCTCAACATGGTGTCTGCGTAATAGAGCCTTTCGAACGGGTGGCGAAGCCAGTAGCCGAATGCCCTTGTCAGCGAAAAACCCAGGGTGCGACCGCCCTTGCGATATTCGGGTAGAAAGGCTGCCGAGGCGCCAATCACGACCAGGCTTTTGCCGCCAAGCTCCCTTCGGGTAAAGGTCAGCAGGCAATAGCCGACGCAACTGCCCTCCGCAAAATAGAGCCTCAGCGTGCGTGCGAAGGGGCCGTCGGCGAGAAAATATTTCGTCAGGTAGGCCCTTGCATCTACGCCGCCGAAACTCGCCGCTATAACCCGGACAAGTTGTGCCTGGAGCCCGGGGGAGAGCCAGTCCTTTTCCTGGTTCATGTCCACTATCTCAAGCTTTGACACCAACCCCGTCCTTTCTTGTTGTCTTTACGAATAACTCATTAGACCAGTTTGAAAGAACATTATCCAGCCGGCTTAACGCCTTGCCCGATAGCGGCCAGCACTTAACGGACAGGGATAAAAAACAGCGAAGATAAAACTCCATTTTCGAATACGGATAAGATCAACGGCTCAAAACCGGATAAATTAAAATTATTTTCCCTTGTTGCCGAAGGTGGCGGACAAAGGGGGATATTGACCGCGGCTATACAGGAGCCGTTTCTCGACGGCGGAAACGGATATTTGCAGGGGGCGCCTGCATGCTCATTCTTTTAGTTTCGACGCTAAGGTGAGCCCCGCAGCCCGAAGCACTGCTTTGAGCGCAGGCGAACACTAGACCCAGGACGGCCGAACCGTAATGGTGAGCGCGTCAAGGAAAGAGTCCGGTGGACCCTTTTCAGCAGGCGAACGAGAGCAGCTTGACTGCGAACTGTATGCACCAGGGACTAGGGATCTCAACGAGGCTTCGTCTTTTTTTAAATGCAGGGGGGCGCCCCTGCATGCGCCCTACTTTCTTGATGGCCAAGAAAGTAGGCAAAGAAGCCACCCCCTGGACGCCGCCGCTGCGCGGTCCCCTCGTTGCGAGCTGCTTACCGGGCATCGAGTCGTACGTGTGTCCCGACGAATACTCCTCTACCTCGGCATCCTTGCCGAGGTTACCCTCTCACAGCTCTCCACTCGGCGGCTTTAAGGGGGGAAAGCAGGCAGCTTCGTTCGGGTTTTGACTTGAGCCTAACAGCCGATCAGCAGGCGGCTTTTCTTACCCAAGCGGGGTTTAAGCCAGCGGATCAGCAGCACTGTGCCGTAGAGCTGGAAGAGGAAGAGGCCGAGGGACAGGGCCAGGCTCTCACCGAGGCCGTGGCCGAACTGGACCAGGCCCTGGTGGGCCAGGAAATACTTGGTGTTGCCCCAGATCATCCCCACCAGGGGGTGCAGGAAGAAGAGGCCGAAGCTGATCTCGGCCAGCATGCACAGCTGCCGCGACAGGGCCGGCCACACGGCCTGGCCGCAGGCCCCCACCAGCACTATGCAGAGCCCCACCTTCTGGATGAACTGCAGATCGATGCCGCCCCACTGGAAGGGGTGCTTGTGGTAGTTGCCGACATGGACGAAGACCTCGGACTGCAACCACACCGTCAGCACCACGGCCACCAGGGCCGGCCAGAAGAAGGCGTTGTAATGTTCCCGCAGCCAGGGCAGGTACTGGGAGTAGAGGATGCCCATCAGGTAGAAAGGGCTGAAGTAGATAAGGGATTGCAGCGGATCCTGGACCCCCATGGGCCTTTGCATCAGCACCGCCACCAGGCAGGAGCCCAGCAGCAGCGCCAGTTGGCTGCCGAGCCCCAGGCGGATATAGGCCCTGTGCAGCGGCGAGCAGAGGAAGGTCAGCATGATGAAGGGGATATACCAGTGGGGGAAGAGCACATAGCCCCCCTTGACCAGCTCCCAGCCGTTGCCGAGGGCCTTGGCCCAGCCGTCGCCGTCGATAAGGCGCCAGCCCAGCAGCTTGACGGCCAGCCCCACCGCCGACACCACAATGAAGGGCAGGAAGACGTTGGCCAGCTTCTTCCCCATGAAGGCCTTGAAGTCGAAGTTCCGGTAGAAGATGCGGTGGAAGAAGAAGCCGGAGATGAACACGAAGACCCCGGTGCCGCCCCGCAGCAGGTTCTCCAGCCAGAGCGGGAAGCCGGCGTTGGAGTTGACGATGGAATGGCCCAGCAGGATCAGGGCTATGGCGACGCCCCGCAGGTGGTCGAACTCCAGCATCCGCTCACCCCTGGTCGAGGCCATGGCTTCGCCGACCTGGACCGAAGGGTTGCTGCTGTGGGTTTTTGCCAGGGTGATGGCGCCGTCGGGGCTGGACATGGGGCGGGATCCCGCGCAATGAGATGGCTCATCTTACTGCAATGGTTGGGGCTCGCAAGGGCCTCTGACGGGTTTATCAGGGTTTGTTTAACTTGTTGATTTTGTTTGTCTAAACCTAGGATTTGACTGCGAGTTTTGGCCCTTGGTTTGGCGCCAGTCGCCTGGAGCTGGGAGCGGTGTTCTTTTTGGGGTGGGTGATTGCATCAAGCTGGTTTGAATGCCGGTTCCCGCACCGGCGGGCGGGTTACTTTGTTTTCGCACAAAGTAACCAAAAGCATCGCCCTGCGCTCCGCTCCATCCTCGCCTCTGGTCGCTTGCCGCTGACCGCTGCGTACGGTTCCCGACGCGTCCTCCGCTCGCTCGACATCCCTATCGACTCGGACCATCCGTGGCCCTCGCCCTTCGGGTAATCGTCGCAAGCTCCGATATTCAAATTTGCTCCAGGCAAATTTGTCGCGCCAGCTAGCCCTCCCGACGGCTCGGCGCTGCGCTTAACGGGCTGAAGAGCGGGCCGCTTCGATAGGGTTAGGGCCCTCGTTGAAGAGCGGGTCCACTAGGCTCATTTAACCGTCAAGGTGAAGACGGCGTCGACCGTGGCGGTGAAGGTGACTGTGGCTTGCAGGTAGCGGCCTGGGGCCAGGTCGTCGGGGTCGATGCGCGAACCTGTTACCTCGATCCGTTCGATGCCTCCACTCCGGTACCCGTATCCCTGGAACCCGTAATGACGGGAGCTGGAGGAGGAATTGATGCTGTAGACCTTGCCCAGATCGGCGCCGAAAGCCGCCGCCAGGGACTGGCCCTGATCCTTGGCATCTTTCACCGCCAACAGGGTCGCCTTGTGCTGCATCTCGTCCGCCTTGGACGACTGCAAGGTGATGTCCTTGACCTCGTTGATGCCGACACCCAAGGCGAAATTGATGAAGTCGTTCAGATGGCTGATGCCATTCAGGGTGACGGTCAGGGTGCGGGTCGCCACATAGCCGTCTTTGACATCTTTGCCGTCGCTATCGAAGACATTGGGCTCGGTCAGCAGGTTCGACGCCATGACCCCATGGTCGCCGACACCATAGTCAGAGACCCCTTTCAGCAAGGCGTTGACCTCCTTATCCACTTCCTTCTTGGCCGCCAAGGCATCGGGCTTGATGCTCTTCACTTCCAGCCTCACCTCGGCGATATCCGGCTTGGCGGTAACGGACGCCTCGCCCCTCACCACGATATGAGGCCCATCTGGCAAGCTCCCCTCGGCCCAACCCAGGCAGGGAATTGCCAACACCAGCAACGTAACCAGAGACTTCATCCTAACTCCTTGTCATACAACTAAAACCCAGTCCAGTAACGCCAACTATCGCATAGCTTGGAGGAATGTAAATGCCGTGCTTTGAAGGTTTCGCCTTGACGAGGCGGGGGGGCTTTAAGAAGGTTTCAGCTCTTAACTGAAGGTTGCTTTGAATGCAGGGGGGCGCCCCTGCACGCGCAGTCCTTTTGTTTACTCAGGCCATCCCTGTCCTTCGCCCTGTGGGCCATCGCCGCAAGCGCCGATGTTCAACCTTGTTCCAGACAATGTTGTCGGCAAAAGGACTCAAAACCATTCCCCCTGGACACCGCCGCTGCGCGGTTCCCTCATTTCCAGTCGCTTGCCGGTCACCGGCTCATACGCGCTCCAGGCACGTATTCACCTGCACCTGGGCGGCCCCCTGCCATCCTTGTCTCGGCTGACCTCCCACTCCCTGCAATTCGGCGGCTTTAAGGGAGGGGGGGAATTGGCAGCTTCGATAAGGCTGTCTTTAAGGTTTAATGCTGCAGTTATCTGCAAAAATGATAACTTACCACCTTTTAAATTGCTTGTTGGTAGGGGAATTTATAATTATAAGACGCAAAGAAAAGTACGCTTATGTACCTCATCATTTCAAATGAAATGATGCATTGAATTGTCGTAAAAGGTTGAAGGTGTCAATGTAAGATACCCCAAAATGTTCACACAAACTCGCCATTGGAACGCTTTTTTTTGTATTAGCTGGTTTAGGCTTTTCAAGCGTGACTATTGTATCACCACTTACCATTCCGTGAGCGATAAGCCAAGGGTCAGCTACTTCTTCACGAAAAAAGTCATCCAAGGCAGCAGGCATGTAGCCCTGTGACATTACATACTCTTGCACTTCTCTAAATTTTTCTATTACATGAAAGTCATCAGACTCAGCAAACCAATGGTTTTGCTTTTTTTCCCTCAACCATACTGCCAAAGTGTCTTTCTTTTGCTTTTCTAACTCTCGCTTTACCAGATCAATACTTTTTATTTTAGACGAGTTGAATGAGTACTCCATCCATTCCCAAAAACCCGGGCAAATAGATGGATCATAGTAAAAATTTTTCGCTGTTATGAGAACGTTGGAGTCTATAAGGTAGCTCATAAGTAATCCTTTACAATCTAGAAGCCAGTTGCATCATTGTTGGCACAGAACAGCCTAACAATCGAGATGCAGACTGAAGCAATGTTTCACCGCTAACAGCACTATTTACTATGCATTTAGTGAAGACCTTCCCATACCTTGACGGCACAGTTTTGTAAGGTGAAGGTCCACCATCATTTCCCTTCAACTTGTCCTTTGCCTGCTTCCATCTTTCTTTTTCAGAAGCGTAGAAAACAAAGAATTCATTCCTAGATACCAACCCACAATCCAACAGCCTACGTGCGATTACGATGGGACTCACATGGAAGTGTCTTCTTAAATTATTTACCGTACTGAATATGTCAACAACTTTACCTGATAAGTCTCTCAGCTCCTCCTCGGGAACAAGAATTTCAGCAGCTATTGCATTACATAGCTTTTCTAATCTAGAATCCGTCATGGATGATTCCGGGTTTAAACTAGGATTAGATATTCCGGACTCTCCAATCCAGATATGAACAAGCTCATGAGCGAGAGTAAATAACTGAGCCCCTTTGGCATCGGCAGAGTTTACAAAAATTGTCGGTAATATTTCATCACTAATAGCAAATCCGCGAAACTCATCAACATCCAATGGTCGTCGATTATTACTCCGAACATAGCTACTTTTGACAATCCAAACACCCGCAGTTTCTAGTTTACTAGAAAATCCATTTAGGTATTCATCTTGATATGAAAAAGAGGTTCTAAACTTCAAACCAATATCAAAAAAGTCAGAGATAGACTTTGCAATATCTCTAACACTCCCATCAGCTTGAATTTTCTGAGAAGAAAATGACGGTACAATACCGTTGTCTATCCTAAACTGTTTATACCAGTCATGTTTTCTTTGGATATCATAAATTGTCTCCCTCAGATCAACACTTATAGATCTTGGGGGCATATCTTCCTTTGTTCTAAAATCAGGAAGAGGCAATTCCTCTTCGGGAGGATTCTCTAAAAAAAGATAACCGAACGGAACATGAAGCACATGACTTAATTTTAAGAGCTGATTAAACGTTGGCTGCTTATCTCCCTGCTCCCAACCTAGATACCTTTCCAGGTCCACAGGAACCTTCTCTGCAACTTCCTGCTCATCAAGTGCGGCCCTTACTCTTGCCCACTTTATAAGCTCTGGTTGAACTTTTACTTTGCTCATCGCTTAATCCCTTACATTCCCTGTAAACTCATATGGTTATTATTCTTAGCATGTACTTCTAGTCTAGCTCACGCTAGCTTGAGCAGAGCATTGTAAGCGAACGTCGTAATCCCATCTACTAACCTACCAAGTAGAAACATTTGGATTCGCCATTTCATTCTACTTATCAGCATCTTACGGTATTTATGCTTTGTTCCACACCATGAACAACCAAGACTGCATTCTTCATCCTAACGAAACATCCTCTGGCCACAGGAAGTAGCCACCAAAGCGTTTACTCATGCGGAATTCGCCGCCGGCTTCTTTGCCTTTTTCGGTGAGGTAGTGCTTGTCGGCTTTGAATTCGAGGTAACCGACGGTTACCAGCTTGTCGAGGAGTTCGGCGGTGCGCAGGCCGTGCTTTTGGGCCAGCTTGGAGGTGGTGAGCTTGGTGTGCTCTTCCTCTTCACCTTCTTCGCTGCCCTCTTCCACCTTGTCGGCCTTGGGCTGGTCCTGGGCTACTATCTTCTCCAATGACATCCGCACTTCGTCGCTGATGCGGATGATGCGCTGGGCTTCTTCGTAGGCGTCCTTGAACAACTCGGCGTCGTCGTCCCGTTCGATAAGGATGCCCATTTCGTTGTTGTTGATCTGGCTGAACTCGTAGAGGTTGAGGCTGGTGACGATGCACATCTGCTCGTTGAGGTAGCACTTGGCGTGCAGGTTCTTGCAGAAGCTGGTACGCACAAAGTCCAGCTTGTTGAGCCAGCTGATCTCTTCGGGCTGGAGTTCCACCTTGCCGTAGACGATACGCACATCGATCTTGAGCCGGTTCTTGTCTTCCAGCAGTTCCTTGATGCGGTCGTTGAGCTTGAGGTAGGGGCTGATCAGGATCAGGCGATCACGGGCCGTCTTGATCAGTTCTTCCAGGAAGTAGTTGGTCGCGCTGGTATTGAGGAATTTGGCCATGGCATCTCTCGGATACAGGCCAGGGAGGGGGGTGATTACTGCTGCCGGTCCCTGGCAAACGATTGCTAGGCACTAGTATTGGCAAGACTTCGGCGAAAAGGCAAGCAAGAGCTTATACAGCAAGGGACAGCGGCACTAGGCACGGCTAGAAGCCCAAGCAACAACGAAGCTGCCCGCTCTCCCCCCTAAAGCCGCCGAGGTGCAGGGAGTGGGAGCGGACTCGACAAATCTGTCTGGAACAGATTTGAACATCGGAGTTTACGACGATGGCCCGTCAGGGTGAGGACCAAGGATGGCCCGAGTAACCAGGGATGCCGAGAGAGCTGAGTACGTGGTCGGACACGCGTACGAACCGGTGCCCAGGAACGACCAGAGGCGAGGATCGAGCGAAGCGCAGGGCGATGGTTTTGACCACTTTTGCCGAAACAAAAGTGGGACGCCCGCCGGTGCGGGAACCGGCTTCAAAAGGACTATGGAAACACTCCGGGCTCGAAAAGAACTCTGCGCCAGCAGCACAAAAAAATCACTACCGTCCGCCAAGACAACCTACTCCGCCTTCCCAACACCCCAAATCTCATGGACCTCCGCCGGTCCGGCGATCGGCGTCCATTCCTCCAGACGCCCAAGATAGTGGAGGCTGTAGGAAACAGGGTAACGGGGCTCTTCGGGTTCACTCCACACCAAGAAGTCGCAGGCACAGGGCATATAATCGACCGGCACCAGTTCCGCGATTTTGGGCTCCCGGTTCCGACCGGTATTAGCCTTCTCCAAACGCCCCAACAGCGACGCCGTCATGGCATCCGCCTGCCGCGCCATGGCCTGCTGGGCATCATCCAATCCGGCAGCCGACAACGGCCACGCAACTGCCGCCAGCAAGACAGCACCCAAGAAGAAGGAGTATTGCTTAAGCATCTGGTCTTCCTTGAAAAGCCTGCCCCAATAAAGCAACAGCGGCCAGAGCTGGTCAAGCCCTGTCGACTTCCAGCTCAAGCAAAACGAAGCTACCTGCGATTGTGCCCGTTAAGCGCAACGCCGAGCCGCCGGGAGCGTTAGCTGACGCGACAAATTTGCCTGGAGCAAATTTGAATATCGGAGCTTGCGACGATTACCCGAAGGGCGAGGGCCATGGATGGTCCGAGTCGATAGGGATACCTAGCGAGCGAATGCTAATCGCCTTGCAATCTGGCCAGCACTCCGCCCCTTCGGTACCATGAACGGCGCCGTCTTTTGGCGGCCATCAAAACCCTTGAAGTTGAAGGAACGACAATGAAAAAAATAATTCTCCCCCTCGCCAGCCTGCTGCTGAGCGCCTGCGCCATGGACCGCGTGGACTACGCCAAGACCACCCCCATAGCCAACGGCGCCACACTAGAACTGATGTCCGAAGGGATGCGCGATTACCATGAAGTGCCCCTCTTCTATGTGCGCCAGATGCACGTGGATCTCTTTTCCGAGAAAGGAGCCTGCCCCGACTTTGCCGAGCGTAAGCACGGCTACCTGTTCAGCGACGACCTGACCAAGGTTGACTGGAAAAAATCCGTCCAGATCCCGCAAGGCCAGGAAGTCTATGTGCTGTTCAACCATGTGGTGAACAACTACACCTACAGCTCAGGCCTCAAGTTCGTACCCGAGCAGGGCAAGACCTACAGGGTCAATATCCAGCCCAAGCGTGAAAGGGGCTATGACAAGAAATTCGATTTCGATTTCTTCGTCGTCACAGGCGATCAGAAGGTGGTCCCCGCCAAGTACAAGCCCGTCGCCATAGAGCAAAGTACTGAGTTTGGTACTCACCCGGAAGGCCGAATAGCCGCCGCCAGCTGCCAGTTCTAAGGCCCCAGACAAGGACGTCATAAAATGCTGAAAAAAATAGCGATACTGGCCCTCGCCCTCAGCACCCCGCTCCATGCCGAGCTGTTTGAGGCCATCGACTGCGCCTCAAATCAGGCTCTCAGCATGGAGCCAAACAAGAGACATCAGCTGCCCAAAGTTGATTTCCACTACGACAAAAGCGGTTACACCGCTTTTATGGCGAAGTTCGGCGATGATGCCAGGATAAGGCGGGTTGAAATTCACATCACAGATACCGCAACGGGCAGCTATCAAGTCACCCAAGTCCACATGCCTCCCTACGATTATTCCGTAAAGGAGTTGGAGCACTACAGCGTCACCCCTTTCGTGACCTTGCGTCTTGGCAACATCCTGCTGACTGGAGCCAATTTCGGGGAAAAGGGGGGAGAGTTGATGTGGCTAAGTGACACAGGGCA